>NZ_JBYSZG010000029.1:0-76211 GCF_058786935.1 Rugamonas sp. FW305-51 | reverse complement strand
GTGGGTGGGTGGGTGGTGTGCGGTTAGCCGAACTGGCGGGTGAAGCGCAGCGTGCAGGCCACGCCCACGGCCAGGCCCAGCCCCAGTATGCCCGCGATCATGGGCCACAGGCTGAGCAGCCCGGCGCCCTTGAGCAGGATGCCGTAGCTGGCGTTGATGAAATAGTACAGCGGCGAGGCATACATCAGCGCCCGCATCACGGCCGGCATGGCTTCCGGCGGGGTCCAGGCGCCGGACAGGAACATCATCGGCGCCAGGATCAGGATCACCATCATGCCCGCCTGCGCCATGTTGCGGGTGACGGTGGCGATCAGGATGCCGATCCCGGCCAGGGTGCAGATGTAGGCCGTGCAGACGGCAAAGAACAGCAGCAGGCTGCCCTGCACCGGCACGCCGAACACGGGGATCAACAGCCCGAACAGGCCCAGCGCCGTGCCGCACAGGATCACGGCCACCATGGCCAGGATCTTGGGCACCATGATCTGCAAGGGGCCCAGCGGCGATACCAGCAGCTGCTCGATGGTGCCCCGTTCCTTCTCGCGCACCATGGCGGCCGCCGGCAGCAGCATGGAGAACAGCGTGATCACGTTCAGCAGTTCGGAGATGCCCATGAACCAGGCGTCGTTCTGGTTGGGGTTGAACCAGACCCGCACCCGGTTGTCGATCAGCGGACCGTCCGGCGCCGCGCCGCTCAGGCTCAGGCCAAGGCGGGCGGCGGCCGTCTCCAGGCCGTAGCGGGCCACGATCTGGGCCGCGTCCACCGACGTCAGGAAACCCTGCACCGAGTTGGAGGCGTCGATCTGCATCTGTACCGAGGCCGGTTCGCCCCGCGCCAGCGCGGCGCCGAAGCCGGGCGGCACGTCCAGCAGGGCCATGGCCTGGCCCTTGTCGAGCAGGGCCTGGCCCGTGGCCGCGTGGCCGGCGCTGCCGATCTGGCGGAATTCGGGCGCCAGGAAGCGCCCGGCCAGCTCGCGCGAGGCGGCGCTGCGGTCCATGTCGAGCACGGCCAGCGCCGCGTTGTTGAGCTGCAGGGTGACGCCGGCGGCGGCGTTGTAGATGTCGGCCGAGAAGGCGTAGACCACGAACAGCAGCAGCAGCGGGTCGCGCATCAGCTGCACCAGTTCCTTCCACGTCATCACGCGCAGGCGGCGCCACCAGGTTGCATCGGGCCAGAGTCGGAGAGTCGTTGGCGTCATTGTCTTCATGTCAGTTGGCGGGGCGCTTGTGGAAGCCGAGGAAGCCGGCCGTGAACAGCGCCGCCGCGTACAGGGCCAGGATCAGCAGGTCCTGCCATAGCGCGGCCAGGCCGGCGCCCTTGAGGAAGCTGCCGGTGGCGATATCGGCGTAGTACATGCCCGGCAGCAGGTGGGCGATCAGGGCCGCTTCGGCCGACAGCGACGGGATGGGAATGATCATGCCCGAATAGAGCACGGCCGGCACCACCGTCACGATGGCCGTGCCCACCATGGCCGCCACCTGGGTGTTGACCAGCACCGACACCAGCAGCCCGATGCCGGTGGTGCAGATCACGTACAGCACGGTGGCGAACAGGAACAGCAGCGGATTGCCCTTGAACGGCGCGCCGAACAGCAGCAGCGCCATGGCCGTCAGCAGCAGGGCGTTGATGATGGAAATGCCGACATAGGGCGTGAGCTTGCCGACCAGGTATTCGCCGCGCGACAGGGTGGAGGCGTAGACGTTGTAGATGGCGCCCGATTCCTTTTCCCGCACCACGCCCAGCGCCGTCAGGAACGGCGGCGACAGCATCAGGATCACCATGATCAGCTTGGGCGCGATCGACCAGATGCTCTTGACTTCCTGGTTGTACAGGTAGCGCGTCTCCAGCCGCACAGGCTGCAGCAGGGCGCGCACGCTGGCCGCCGGCACGCCGTTGGCGTCGCCCAGCCAGCGGGCCATGCGTTCCAGCGTGGCGGCGGCGTTGATGGCGGCCACGTAGCCCTTGGCCGTCAGCGCGCGGAACGGGAAGGTGCCGTCGATCCAGGTCTGCACTTCGGCCGGGTGGCCGCTGGCCAGGCGCGCGCCGAACTGGGGCGGGATCACGATCACGGCGCGCAGCGTGTTGTTGACCACCAGCTTGTGCAGCGCCTCCTCGTTCTTGCCGTAGCCGTAGAACTCGAAATAGCGGGAGTCGGTGAAGCGGTGCGCGTAGTCGCGCGACTGGGCGCTCTGGTCGTAGTCGACCACCGCCAGCGGAATGTGCTCCACGTCCAGCGACAGGCCGTAGCCGAACAGCAGCATCAGCAGCGATGGCACGATGAAGGCCAGCGCGAAGAACAGCCGGTCGCGCACGATCTCGCGCCACTCCTTGTAGGCGACGACGGCGATGCGGTGCAGGTTCATGTGGCCGCTCCCTGTTTTGGCGATGATTGCGCAGCACCCGTTGTGGCCGCGGCGGCCGCTGTGGCCGCGGCGTCCGACCCGCCGCTCGCCTTGGCCGCCTTGGCGGCGGCGCGGGCCTGGTCGGCCGCTTCCAGCTTGGTGACCAGGTGGACGAACACGTCCTCCATCGACAGGCGGCGCGCGGTGATGGCGTCCGCCTGCAGGCCGTGCGCGGCCAGCAGGGCGTCGAGCCGGGCCAGTCCCGCTTGCGGGTCGGGCAGCTGCAAGTGGATGCGCGAACCGAACAGGGCGGCCTGGCCCAGTCCTTCGGCGCGCAGCATGTCGAGCAGCGGCTGCGGCGCGCCGGTGGCCAGTTCGTACAGCTTGCCGCCGTCGCGTTCCACGTCGGCCTTGAGCTGTTCGGGCGAGGCGTCGGCCACCACGCGGCCCGCGTACATCAGGGCGATGTGGTCGCAGTGCTCGGCCTCGGACATGTAGTGGGTGGTGACGAGGATGGTCACCTTGTCCTCGCGCGACAGGCGGAACAGGATGTCCCAGAAGGCGCGCCGGCCCACCGGGTCCACGCCCGACGTGGGTTCGTCCAGGAACAGCACCTGCGGCCGGTGCAGCAGGGCGCAGCCCAGCGCCAGGCGCTGGCGCAGGCCCATGGGCAGGCTGGCCGCCAGCGCGCCGGCGAACGGGTGCAGGCCGGCCATGTCCAGCACCCAGCCGATGCGTTCGGCCTGCAGCTGCGGCGGCACGGCGTAGATGCCGGCATACAGGCGGATGTTTTCCATCACCGTCAGGTCGAGGTAGAGCGAGAACGCCTGCGACATATAGCCGATGCGTTCGCGGATCTGGCGCCCGGCGTCGCGCATGTCGGCGCCGGCCACGCGGCCACGCCCGTCGCTGGGGCGCAGGATACCCGTCAGCATCTTGATGACGGTGCTCTTGCCGGCGCCGTTGGCGCCCAGCAGGCCGAAGATTTCGCCCTGCGGCACGCGGAAGCTGACGGCGTCGGCGGCCTTGAAGGCGCCGAAAGTACGGGTCAGCTGGTCGGCTTCGATGGCCGGCGTGGCGTCGGGTGCTGCCGTCATGGCGTGCGCCGACGCGGCGCCCGTTGCCGATGCGTTCGTGGCCTGACGGGCGCCAGCGGCGCCAGCCGCCTGCGCGCCCCGCTGGCGCAGCAGCGCGATGAACACGTCTTCCAGTTCCGGCTCCAGCACTTCGCAGGCGTCGTGCGGCAGGCCATCCAGCGTCTGCTCCACCTGCGCCAGCGCGGCGCCGGCATCGTCGCCGTCGACGAACACGCGCAGTTCGCGGCCCAGCGCCTCGGCCTGCGGATAACTGCGCTGCAGCCGCTCCAGCGCCTCGGCCTGGCGGCCGTCGGCGCCGCTGCGCACGATGCAGCCGGCGCTCAGGGCGCGCATGCGCTCGGGCGTGCCGCTGGCCAGCATGCGGCCCTCGTGCATCATGGAGACGCGGTGGAAGCGGCTGGCCTCGTCCATGTAGGCCGTCGACACCAGCGCCGTGGTGCCGTGTTCGGCCAGCAGCCGGTCCAGGATGGCCCAGAACTCGCGCCGCGACACGGGATCGACGCCGGTGGTCGGTTCGTCCAGGATCACCAGCTGCGGCTGGTGGATCAGGGTGCACACCAGCCCCAGTTTCTGCTTCATGCCGCCCGACAGGTTCTTCATGGGCCGGTCGCGGAACGCCTCGAGCCGCGTGCTGCGCAGCAGGCTGTCCTTGCGCCGCGCCAGTTCGTCGCCGCCCAGCAGGCGCAGGCCGCCGAAGTAATCGATGTTCTCTTCCACCGACAAATCGCCGTACAGATTCTGGCCCAGGCCCTGCGGCATCAGGCCGATGCGATCCTTGATGCGCTCGCAGGCCCGCTCGCTGTCCAGGCGCACGCCGAACACGTCCAGCGTGCCGCTGTCGAAGCGCAGGATGCCGGCCACCGCCTTGAGCAGGCTGCTCTTGCCGGCGCCGTCCGGACCGATCAGGCCATAGATTTCGCCGGGCCGCACTTCCAGCTCCACCGCATCGACGGCGCGCACGGCGCCATAGCGCTTGCCCAGGCCGCGCGCCTCGACCAGCAGGGACGGTGCGCTTACCACGTCGGTTTCTGCCATGCCACGTGCTCGTCCCAGCGGATCACGGCGTCGGCCGGCAGGCCGGGCGTGAGGCGGTGGCCGGGATTGGACGCGATGGCCAGCTTGACGGCATACACCAGCTTGACCCGCTCGTCGGCCGTCTGCACTTCTTTGGGCGTGAACTCGGCGCGCGAGGCGATGTAGCTGACCTTGGCCTCATACGCCTGGCCCGGCTGCGAATCGACATACAGCCGCACGGGCTGGCCCAGCTTGACCTTGCCGATCTGGGCTTCCGGCACATAGACCTTCAGGTGCAGCGCGTCCAGGTTGGCCAGTTCCGCGATGGCGCTGCCGGCCTGGATCACTTCACCCGGTTCGCGCAGGCGCGCCACCACCACGCCGGCGGCGGGCGCCACCACCAGCTGGTCGCCGCTGACGGACTGCGCCTCGGCCACGGCGCCGGCCGCGCGGGCTTGCTGCGCCTTGAGCGCCGCCAGTTCCTGCTGGCGCGCGTTGACCTTGTCGCCGCCCAGCGCCGCCTCGCTTGCGCCCTGGCGCGCGCGCACCAGCGTCTCGCGCGCGGCGGCCACGTCGGCCTGGGCCACGTGCCAGGCCAGGTCGGCCTGCTCGGCGCGGTGGCGCTCGATGCTGCCGTGTTCAAACAGTTCGCGGTGGCGCTGGGCGTCGCGCGCCGCTTGCGCTTCCACCGCCTGCGCCTTGGCCAGCACGGCCTGCGCCTGGCTCACGGCGGCGTTGGCGCTGGCCTGGGCCAGCGGCACTTCGCGCCGGGCGATGGCCAGGCTGGCTTCGGCCGATTGCACCTGCGCCTGCACGGCATTGAAGGCCTGGCGCGCCTGTTCCAGCCGGGTGGCGATCTGCTGGTCGTCCAGCTGGGCCACGCCGGCGCCGGCCTTCACGCTGTCGCCTTCCTGCACCAGCATGGTGTTGATACGGCCCGCGAATTTGCTGGCCGCGACGATGCGCTCGCCCTCGATGCGGCCGCTGGCGGCGATCAGGCCGTCGGGCAGGCTGCGCGCGTGCAGCAGGTAGTAGACCAGGCCGCCGCCTGCGGCGCACAGCACCAGCGCGATCACGGCGGGACCCAGGTATTTGCGTTTGTCAGTCATGGAGTGGCTTTCGGAATAGGGATGGGGGTGGCGCAGCAGGGCGGCGGCGGAGGACGGCGCTCACAGGCTGCCGCTGGCGTATTGCAGGCGCAGGCGGGCCAGGGCGCGGTCGTACCAGGCGTTGTCGCGGTTGGCGTAGGCGCCGGCGCGGCGCGTTTCCGCGTCCAGCACTTCGCTGTTGGGGGCCAGCCCGGCGCGGTAGCGCTCGCGCGACAGGTCCAGCGTCTCGTCGGCCTGGGCCAGCGCGGCGCGCGCCACGTCGATGCGGGCGCCCGCTTCCTGCCAGCGCAGCCAGGCCTGGCGTACCTGCAGCTCGATCTTGTCGGCCGCGTCGGCCCGCAGCTCGGCCACGGCGCGCGCATTGGACGCCAGCTGGGCCGATTCGCGCCGCAACTGGCCGCCGTCGAACAAGTCCCACTTGAGGGCCACGCCTATCCACCAGCCCTTGTCCTCGACCAGGTAGCGGTTCTGCAGCTTGCCCCAGCCGCCATTCAAGCCCACTTGCGGCGCGCGCTGGGCGGCCACGCTGTCGGACTGGCGCCGCAGAGCCGTTTCCTGCGCGCCCAGCTGATCGAGTTCGCTGCGCCGGGCGCGGCCCGCCGCGATCATGCTCGCCAGGTCAGGGCCCTGGCCGGCGATGGCCGGCATGCCGGCCTCGGTCCCTGCCGACACGGTGCCGGCGGGGGCCAGTGCCCCGGGCGCCGGCGCGGCCCCGGTGGCTGGCGGTTGCGCCGTTTCATTCAGTTCCGCCAGCTCCGTCGGCGCATCCTGGGCGCGGCCCAGCAGCCGGTTGTAGGCGGCGCCGGCCAGCGCCACCCCGTTGGCCGCCTGCAGCGCCTGCTGGCGGGCGTCGGCCAGCGCCACTTGCGAGGCCAGCACGTCATGCCGGGCCGCATAGCCCTGGCGGTACAGTTGCTCCACATCGTCGGCGTGGCGCGCGATGGCCGTCACATGGCTCACGGCCACGCCGTTCAGGCGCTGGGCCCGCAGCACGGTGACGTAGGCCTCGGCCACGGCCAGCTTCAATTCCTGCCGGCTGAGGACACTGGCGGCGCGGGCCGCGTCCGTCATGGCGCCGGCGGCGGCGATGCCGTGGCTGATGCGGCCGGCCGTGAACAGGGGGGCGCTGAAGCTGACGGCAGCGGAGTAAGCTTCATCCTGCGCGAACGGCAAGCCATTAATGTGCAGGGCCGGTATGGTGATGGCGGCGGCCGGCTCCGACTGCAGCCGGGTGTAGCCGGCCGTCAGGCTGACGTTGGGCAGGCGGTGCGCTTCGGCCGCGGCCAGGCCGTGGCTGGCGGCCGCTTCCCTTGCGGCGGCGGCGGCCACCGTGTGGTCGACCTGCTGTGCGCTGGCCCACGCCTGCTCCAGCGTTTCTAGTGCTATGCTGCGGTTGCACATGGCACCGATTAAGCAGGCGAGGAATGCCTGGCAGCACCTGTGGCGCTGTATGTTCTTGTTTTTCATGTATACCGGAAAGGTTGGTATTGATGCAGTGCAGTGTAGGGGACGGGTCATCCGGCTGTATTTGATCTAGATCAAATACATCAACGTTCGCCACTTGCCATAATGAAAATCAATTCTAGAAGGAGCAATCGTGAACCTGAATGACGCGACCACCCAGTCCGAACCCGTGACGGCCGCCAAGGCCGAGCAGCATCCGGCCTGCTACATGGACGGCCATGGCGTTTCCACCAACCCGCTCGACCTGCGCCTGCAAAGCGCGGTGGCCAAGATCACGGGCGGCGTGTCGCCCATCGCCATGTCGCTGGCATTCCAGGACTGGCTGCTGCACCTGGCCGCTTCGCCCGGCAAGCAGCTGGAACTGCTGGAACTGGCCACCAAGCTGGCCGGCGACCGGGCCGCCATGACGCCGGAGCGGCGCGAAGGCGAGAACCGCTTCTCGGCGCCCGAATGGGGCAGCTGGCCGTTCAACGCGCTGTCGCACACCTTCCTGCAGACGGAGCAGTTCTGGCGCGAGGCCACCAGCGGCGTGCGCGGCGTGTCGGCCCACCATGCGGACGTGGTCAGCTTCACGGCGCGCCAGCTGCTGGACGTGGCCTCGCCGTCGAACTACTTCTGGACCAATCCCGAAGTGCTGCGCAAGGCGTATGAAACCCAGGGCCAGAGCGTGCTCAAAGGCTGGTCCAACTGGCTGCAGGACCTGGGCGGGCGGGGCCAGGCGCCCAAGGACGAGCAAAATTCCTACGAAGTGGGCCGCAACGTGGCCGTCACGCCGGGCAAGGTGGTGTACCGCAACGAGCTGGTCGAGCTGATCCAGTACAAGCCGCAGACGGCCAAGGTGTACCGCGAACCGATCCTGATCATCCCGTCCTGGATCATGAAGTACTACATCCTCGACCTGTCGCCGCACAACTCCATGGTGCGCTACCTGGTGGAGCAGGGCCACACGGTCTACCTGGCCTCGTGGCGCAATCCGGTGGCGGCCGACCGCAACCTGGGCATGCTCGACTACCTGCGGCACGGCGTGTTCGACACGGTGCGGGAAGTGGATCGCCTGACGGGGCAGCCCATCCACGCCGTCGGCTACTGCCTGGGCGGCACGTTGCTGGCCATCGCGGCGGCCGTGTACGGGTCGGGCCGGCACCGCCACGAGGGCAAGCTCAAGAGCGTGTCGCTGCTGGCCGCGCAGACCGACTTCAGCGACCCGGGCGAACTGGGCCTGTTCATCGACCACAGCGAGCTGGCCTTCCTGGACGCCATGATGTGGCAGCACGGCTACCTGGACGGCTCGCAGATGGCCGGCTCGTTCCGGCTGCTCAATTCGCGCGACATGATCTGGTCGCGCATCATGCGCGAATACCTGATGGGCCAGCGCAGCATCCCCAACGACCTGATGGCGTGGAACGCCGACACCACGCGCATGCCCTACCGCATGCACAGCGAATACCTCAAGCACCTGTTCCTCGATAACGACCTGGCTGAAGGCCGCTTCTGCGTGGACGGCAAGGCGGCCGCCGTGTCGGACATCAAGGCGCCCATGTACGTGGTGGGCACGGGGCGCGACCACGTCTCGCCGTGGAAGTCGGTCTACAAGATCCATCTGCTGGCCGACGCGCCGGTGGACTTCGTGCTGGCCTCGGGCGGCCACAACGCCGGCATCGTGTGCGAACCGGGGCACGCCAACCGCAGCTTCAAGTCCATGGCCCACCGGCCGCCCGGCTCGCACTTCATGAGTCCCGACGAATGGCAGCAGACGGCGGAAGTCACGGAAGGTTCGTGGTGGCCCCACTGGCATGCCTGGCTGACCCGCCATTCCTCGCCCGAGCTGGTGCCGCCACCCAAGATGGGCAAGGCCCTGTGCGACGCGCCGGGCCAGTACGTGCTGGGCAAATAGGGCGCCGCGAACGGCGCGCCGGCCGCCCGCGCCGGCGTTGCCAGCAAAAAACTTGCCTTGGCTCCACGGCAAGGGCCGATTTCGCTTACACTGGCGCTTATTGCTCCACGTTCGCCGTCGCCCAGCGCCGTCCCTGCGATCCTGCGCGCCGCCCGTCCGTGGCGCTGCCGCCGCCGCGGCCCCAACGCAGACCATCGAAGGAGCCATCATGCACCACCGTCCGTTCATCGCCCCCATGCTGTTTGACGATCCGGTCGCCGCCTGGGAGCAAGTCAAGACCATCTACGACGGCAGTATCGCCCACCTGCGCGAAGCCATGCGGCGCTTCGTGGCCGGCGATGATGTGGGCGAGCGGGTGCGGGCCTGCTACCCCTTCGTGCGGGTGCATACGGACACGGTGGCGCGCGCCGATTCGCGTCTCTCGTTCGGCTTCGTGGCCGGCCCAGGCACCTACGAAACCACGCTGACCCGGCCCGACCTGTACGCGCAGTACTACCAGCAGCAATTCCGCCTGCTGCTGAAGAACCACGGCAGCCGCCAGTCGGTCCACCTGCAGGTGGGCATCAGCACCCAGCCCATCCCCATCCACTTCTCGTTCGCCGAGCACGAACACATCGAAGGCAGCCTGAGCGCCGAGCGGCGCCTGCTGATGCGCGACGTGTTCGACTTGCCGGACCTGGGCGCCATGGACGACGGCATCGCCAACGGCACCCACGAAACGCCGCCCGGCAAGGCCGAGCCGCTGGCCCTGTTCACGGCGCCGCGGGTGGACTATTCGCTGCAGCGCCTGCGCCACTACACGGGCACCTCGCCGGAACACTTCCAGAAGTTCGTGCTGTTTACGAACTACCAGTTCTACATCGACGAATTCGTCAAGCTGGGCCTGGCCCTGATGAGCGAACCGCTGCAGGACGGGCAGGACGACTATATCGCCTTCATCGAGCCGGGTAACCTCGTCACGCGCCGCGTGGGCACGGCCGCCGAGGCGGGCGACGCGCACGGCGCGCCGTTGCCGCGCCTGCCGCAAATGCCGGGCTACCACCTGATCCGGGCCGACGGCAGCGGCATCAGCATGGTCAACATCGGTGTCGGGCCGGCCAACGCCAAGACCATCACCGACCACGTGGCCGTGCTGCGCCCGCACGCCTGGCTGATGCTGGGCCACTGCGCCGGCCTGCGCAACACCCAGCAGCTGGGCGACTATGTGCTGGCCCACGGCTACGTGCGCGAGGACCATGTGCTGGACGAAGACTTGCCGCTGTGGGTGCCGATCCCGCCGCTGGCCGAAGTGCAGGTGGCGATCGAGGCGGCCGTGGCCGAGGTGACCCAGCTGACGGGCCATGACCTCAAGCGCGTGATGCGCACGGGGACCGTGGCCAGCACCGACAACCGCAACTGGGAGCTGCTGCCGCAGCGCACGCCGGAGCGCCGTTTCAGCCAGAGCCGGGCCGTGGCGCTGGACATGGAGAGCGCCACCATTGCCGCCAACGGCTTCCGCTTCCGCGTCCCGTACGGCACCTTGCTGTGCGTGAGCGACAAGCCCATGCACGGCGAGATCAAGCTGCCCGGCATGGCCAACCACTTCTACCGCGAGCGGGTCGACCAGCACCTGCGCATCGGCATCCGCGCCATGGAAATGCTGCGCGCGCTGGGGGTGGACAAGCTGCACAGCCGCAAGCTGCGCAGTTTTACGGAGGTGGCGTTCCAGTAGCGTGCCCACGGCGGGGGACGCCGGCGCCGCGTCCCGTGCCGGGCGCAGGCCCGCTTTCCGATTATCGGCGCGGGTCGCGGTCGGCAGGCACCTTGATACGGCTGGCTTCGGGCGAGACGCGGAAGCCGTTCCTGACTTCGTGATAGGCGGGACAGGACGGGGCGCCCGTGCCCACCGCCTTGCCGTCCTGGTAGGTGCAGAGCCGGTTGTCGGCATCCTGGGCGGCCGCCGTTGCCGCATACTGGACCACCGCGCCTTGCACGAAGGTGAGGATGAACCAGGGCTCGCCATGCGCGTTCCACATGGTCTGGCAGCCGCTGAACGCGGCAGGCAGCTGGGCCGGAAAAACGAAGAACGGCGAGCCGTGCGTGATCGTCAATGCCGCCTGGCGCGGTGGGGCGGCGAGCTTGCAGGTATCGGGTTCGGCCGCGCCGGCAGGCAGGGCGGTGGCGGTAAGCAGCAGTGCGCCGGCCACGGCGCGGGTAACGGTTTGCAGCGACATCGACATACTTTTTACTTCCCCCATACTGGTTGATGGGCGCCGGGCGCCCGGTGGCAGCTTGTTGGCCGTGCGCTCAGGCGTGGCCGGCGCCGAGCTACGCGAGCCGGTGGTTCGCCTAATGTAGCAGATGCGGGCGGCGTTGCCGTCACTTTTGCACGGTCTGCACGCGCGCGCGACCGTGGCCGCCCTGGTATCGGGCGCGCCGGCCGTTGCCGCGGATCGCGCGGCGGGGCCGTTCACACCAGCTATCGCCGTGCGCCGATTTCTGGCAAACTTGCCCGCTGGCTGGCGCCGGTGTCAGCCGCTGACAAATGAACGCTGACGAAAGGGAGTTTGCATGCAGAAGAGCAGGGTGAGGGTGTGGTCGGGGCGTATCGCGCTGGGCGCGGCGGGGCTGGTGGCGGCCAGTGCGCTGGGCGGCTGGCTCTACCTGCGCGCCAGCATGGCGCAGCTGGACGGCGAACTGCATGCGCCGGCCCTGCATGGCCAGGTCAGCGTGGCGCGCGACGCGCACGGCGTGCCGCTCATCAGCGGAACCGACCGGCTCGACGTGGCCTATGCCACCGGTTTTGTCCACGCCCAGGACCGCTACTTCCAGATGGACCTGCTGCGCCGGGTGGCGGCCGGTGAATTGTCCGAACTGTTCGGTGCCCGCGCGCTCGGTATGGACCGCGCGCACCGGCTGCACCGCTTCCGCGCCCGCGCGGCGCTGGCGCTGCAAGCCATGCCGGCCGCCCAGCGCGCGCTGCTGGACCGTTACGTGGGCGGCGTCAACGCCGGCTTGCAGGGCCTGCGTACCAGGCCGTTCGAATATGCGCTGATCGGCATGGCGCCCCGCCCGTGGTCGCCCGAGGATACGCTGCTGGTGATCTGGGCCATGTATTTCGACCTGCAGGGCGGCCAGGAGCCGCGCGAACTGGCCCGCGGCTGGCTGATGGAACACACTGACGCGGCCCAGCGCGCCTTCCTCGCGCCGTCCGCCAGCCTGTGGGACGCGCCGCTGGACGCGGACCGGCTGGCCGTGGCCGACGCGCCCATTCCGCCCGCGCCGCCGGTCTGGTGGGGCAAACCGCGCGCGCCGAACGCGCCGCAGACGGCGTCGGCCGCCTTCGTCGACATGGTGGGCAGTAACAACTGGGCCGTGGCGGGCAGCCGCAGCGCCGATGGCGGCGCCATCGTGTCCGACGATATGCACCTGGGCATACAGCTGCCCAACACCTGGTACCGGGCCGCCCTGCAGTTTCCGGACGCGGCCGGCGGCCAGCGCCGCGTGGTGGGCGTGACCCTGCCCGGCACGCCGGCCGTGGTGGTGGGCAGCAATGGCCGCGTGGCCTGGGGCTTTACCAATAGCTACGGCGACTACCTGGACCTGATCGCGCTCGACACCGACCCCGCCCACGCCGGCCAGGTGCGCACCCAGGGCGGCTGGGAGACCCCGGCCGTGCACGAGGAGACCATCCTCGTCAAGGGCGCGCCGGCCGACAGGCTGGTGGTGCGCGAGACGTCGCTCGGGCCCATCCGTGACGTGGCCGGACGCCAGTACGCCGTGCATTGGGCGGCCCACACGCCGGCCGCCGTCAACTTCAACGCCTTGCAGCTGGAAGCGGCCAACTCGGTGGAACAGGCGCTGGCCATCGCCCCCACCATGGGCATCCCGGCCCAGAACATGGTAGCCGGCGACGATCGCGGCAACATCGGCTGGAGCATCGCCGGCCCGCTGCCCAGGCGCGCCGCCACGGGCGAGGCGGCCACTTATCCACTGGCGGCGGGCGAGGCGGCCGGCGTGTGGCAGGGCTGGCTGGCGCCGGCCGACTATCCACGCGTGTTCAATCCGGCCGGCGGCCAGCTGGCCACCGCCAACAGCCGCCAGCTGGCCGGCGCCGGCGCGGAACTGATCGGCGACGGCGGCTTCGACCTGGGGGCGCGCACCCACCAGGTGCGCGACGACCTGCTGGCGTTGGGCGCGAAGACGGGCGTGCCGCAAGTGTATGCGGTGGGGCTGGACGACCGCGCCGTGTTCATGCAAGGCTGGCGTGACAGGGCGCTCAAGGCGCTCATGGCCGACAATGGCAAGGCCGTGGCCGGCCATGCCCAGCGCGCCGAGGCGCTGCGGCTGCTGAAGGACAACTGGAGCGGCCATGCCAGCGTCGATTCGGCCGGCTACCGCATCGCGCGCGGCTACATGCACGCGCTGTACGACATCGTGTTCGAGCAGGCCAACGGCGAGCTGGCACGGCTCGACGCCAAATCGAACATGGCCGCCGTCACGTCGCGCTGGCCGGTGGTGCTGGCGCGCCTGCTGGACGTGCAGCCCGCCGCCTGGCTGCCCGCGCCCTACGCCAGCTGGCAGGAAGTGCAGCTGGCCGCGATCGACCGCGTGGTCGCCGACCTGACCAAGGATGGACAGCCGCTGGCGGCTGCCACCTGGGGCCAGCGCAACACGGCCGCCAGCGCCCATCCGTTCAGCAGCGCCGTACCAGTGCTGGGCCGCTGGCTCAAGGTGCCGGCCGACATGCTGGCCGGCGACAGTCACATGCCGCGCGTGGCCGGTCCCACGTTCGGCCAGTCGGAGCGGTTGACGGTGACGCCGGGCAAGGAGGAGCAGGGCATCTTCAACATGCCGGGCGGGCAGAGCGGCCACCCGCTGTCGCCGTACTTCCTCGACGGCCGGGCCGACTGGGTGGCTGGCCGCCAGACGCCGCTGCTGCCCGGCCCCGCCGCGCACACGCTGACCTTCGTGCGTTAAAAAAAACGGCGGGCCGGCGCCAACGCGCGGCCCGCCGTGCCGGCTTACTTCTTCACGAAGCGGATGGCGAACTTGTCGTCCGGCTTGCCGTCCATCTTGAAGAACGGCTGCTCGCGCGGGTCGGACGGCACGCGCAGGTAGTCGCTGGTGCCTTCGACGGCGAAGCCGGCCTTGGTCACTTCCGCCACCAGCGTCGCCTCGTCGATGCGGTGCAGGGTGTTGGTGGCCGACAGGCCGCTGCCGGCCTTGGCCGCGTTGTCGATCACGATGTAGTGGCCGCCCGGCTTGAGGGCATCGTAAATGTGCTTGTTCATGGCCGCGCGGTCGGTCGGCAGGTTGACGATGTCATGGTAGTTCATGATCAGCGTGACCAGGTCCAGCGGCGGCGCGCCGGCCGGCACCGGGTTGTCGAAGCTTTGCAGCACCGGGTGCAGGTTGGCCTGCGGATGCTCGGCCAGGCGCTTTTCCATGGCCGGCGAGGCCTTCTGGGCCTGGGCCCAGACTTCGCCGCCACTGCCCACGGCCAGCGCCAGCAGCTGCGAGGTGGAGCCGCCGCCGGCGGCCACGTCCAGCACCTTCATGCCCGGCTGCACGCCGGTGAAGGCCAGGAACACGGCCGGCTTGCGCTTGGCGTCACCTTTGATGTCGTCGGCCGTGCGCAGCGGGCTGGCGATGATGGCGGCGTACTGGGGGGCGCCGGCGGCGCTGGTGGTGGCTTCGGCCAGGGCGGTGCCCGGCCCGGCCAGGGCGGCCAGGCCCAGGGTAAGCGCGGCGAGAGTCAGGCGTTGCGTGAGTCGAGGATGGTTCATGTGGACGGCCCCTTCAGGTTAGGTTGAATGGCGCGGCGCGTGGCGGCGCCGACCCATAAAATACCCGAAAAGCGGCTGCTATTGTTAAGTCAACCTTAATCGAACGCTAAAACAACGCTGGCAGGCGGGGTGCTCAGTTGATTGATCAGTTGATGCGCTTGAGGCGCTGGCCGTGGATGCCCCACTGGCACGCTTCGCCGTCGACGGTGCCGCACAGGGCCCAGCCGGTGCCGATCTTTTGCACGGTGATCTCCGTTTCCAGTTCGCGCGCCAGCTTTTCGGCCCAGCCCTTGGCGGCGCCCTGGCCCTTGAATAATTCCTTGTCCTCGAAAATGACGGTGGCGTCGAATACGGGAGCGGCAAAGATGGTCATCATGATGTTGTTCTTCGTGTGGTTCTGAAAAGGGGATTGTAGCGCGATGGCGGCGCGTCAGCGGTAGCGCGCCTCGACCAGGTCGATCTCGCGCACCAGCTTGCGGGTCAGGTCGTCGGGCAGCAGGTCGTGGCGCGCCAGGCGGTAGATGGCGTCGCGCTCGGCCGCCAGCGCGGCCAGGCGCAGGGCCTGCTCGGCCCCGGCCAGTTCGCGCAGCGCCGCGCGGCTGCCGCCGTCGCCCTCGCCATCGCCGTCGGCTTCGTGCAGCCGGTGCCGGTACAGCGCGATCACGCGCGCGGCCGCCTGCGGCCAGGCCTGGGCGTCGGCGCTGCGCGGCATCAGCGCCACCTGGGCCGCCTCGACGGCGACGATGGCGGCCGTGGCCGCGTCGCGCCGGGCCCGGTCCTCGGCCTGCTGGTCGGCCGGTTCGTCCGGGAAGTGCATGCCTTCGAGCAGGCGCGGCAGGCCGATGCTGGCCGCCAGCAGCGAGACCAGGATCACGGCGCTGGCCAGGAACACTGTCAGGTCGCGCGCGGGGAAGGGCGAGCCGTCGGGCAGCACCAGCGGCAGCGTCAGCACGCCGGCCAGGGTAATGGTGCCGCGCACGCCGGCCAGCGAGGTGGCCAGCAGCAGGCGTGGCTGGATCTGGATGCGGGGCTGGCCCCGCATGTGCTGCTTGAAGATGCTCAGCCGCAGCGAGGCCCACACCCAGCCGCAGCGCAGCACCAGCAGGCCGGCGCTGATGGCCAGCGCGTAGCCGGCCAGCCACCACGGGTTGGCGTGGCCGCCCTGGGCGATGGAGGCGCTGGCGCCGCGGAAGATGTCGGGCAGCTGTTCGCCCAGCAGCACGAACATGATGCCGTTCAGCGCGAACTGCACCGTGTCCCACACGGCGGCGCGGTGGATGCGGGTGGCCGCCAGCGCGTGGCCGCTCAGCTCCACATAGCTCATGGTGACGCCGGCCGCCACGGCCGCCAGGATGCCGGACGCGTGCAGGTGCTCGGCCCCCAGGTAGGCGCCGAACGGCAGCAGCAGGTTGACCAGGATGGGCGAGCCGGCCGGCTCGCCGAAGCGGGCCGTGAGCCAGCGCTGGGCGTACGTGACCAGCAGCGTGACCAGCACCCCGGCCGCCAGTCCGCCCAGGGCCAGCCACAAAAAGGTGAGGGCGGCCGTAGCGGGCGAGAAATGGCCGGTCAGCGCGGCTGCCACGGCAAAGCGGAAGCACACCAGGCCGCTGGCGTCGTTGAGCAGCGATTCGCCCTCCAGGATGTGCATCAGGCGCTTGGGGATGGGGGCGCGGGCGGCGATGGCCGACACGGCCACCGGGTCGGTGGGCGAGACGATGGCCGCCAGCGCGAACGCCACCGGCAGCGGCATGGCCGGTATCATCCAGTGGATCAGGAAGCCGGCGCCGACGACGGTGAACACGACCAGCCCCAGCGCCAGTTCCAGTATCGTGCCCTTGTCGCGCAGCAGGCCGTGCTTGGGGATGCGCCAGCCGTCCAGGAACAGCAGCGGCGGCAGGAAGGTGAGGAAGAACAGTTCCGGCTCCAGGTCCACGCCATGACTGGACTTGGCCGCGATCAGCGCGCCCAGCCCGATCTGCACCAGCGGCAGCGGCGCGCGCGGCAGCACCCGCACGATGAAGGCGCTGGCCACCACGGCCAGCAGCATGGCCAGCACCACCTCGATTGCATCCATTCCTGTCCCTTGTCGAATTCGCCCCGCGTTTGCCCCGGGTTTGCCAGCACCTTGCCCGCCGCGGGCGCCTTATTATAGGGGAAGGCGGCAATCATGTTTTTTCGTAAAGTTGGTGTGGGGCACTGGTCAAGCGGAAATCTTTCTGTCATAATTCGGGCTCTCCGCGGGAGTAGCTCAGTTGGTAGAGCGCAACCTTGCCAAGGTTGAGGTCGAGAGTTCGAGACTCTTCTCCCGCTCCAGATTCAAGAAAAAGGAAGCCTGCCGGCTGCCTTTTTTTTCGTCCCTGTTTGTCCTGTGTCAGCCCGATCTGGCATCGGCGTCAATCTTTCTGCAAGCTGCGTGTCGCCGTGGGCGTGAACGTTGTATAACATGCGCCTGACCCAGCTTAAGCTGTCGTAAGAGCATGCTTATTCGCTATACTGGCTGCGCAATGTTACGATTGCATGGGCCGCACTTTACCTATGCGCCGGTGACCGGCTGCGCCAGGATCACACCTATGACCGAACACGGAGACGAGAAATGAAATCAGTTCAACAGGAAGTTGACGAACGCAGTAACCTGACCAACTCCAATAAATTCGAACTGCTGCTGTTTCGCCTCGGTGGCGACGCCAACGGCGAACATTCCGAGCTGTTTGGCATCAACGTATTCAAGATCCGCGAAATCGTCGCCATGCCGGAAGTGACGGCCGTGGCCGGCTCCTCGCAACACATGCTGGGCGTGGTCAACCTGCGCGGCCAGATCATCACCGTGCTGGACCTGCCTTCCATCGTCGGCGTGATTCCCAAGACGGGCCTGAACATCATGCTGGTGACCGAGTTCGCCCGCACCACCCAGGCCTTCGCGGTCGAGTCGGTGGAAGAGATCGTGCGCCTGGACTGGAGCCAGGTGCTGACGGCCGAAGGCACGGCCGGCGGCCGCGTGACCAGCATCGCGCGCGTGGACGGCGACGTGCAGAACACCCGCCTGGCCCAGGTGCTGGACGTGGAGACCATCCTGCGCGAACTGGTGCCGCCCGAAGGCAAGGACGTGGACCCGGAAACCATCGGCCCGCAACTGCTGCTCAAGCCGGGCCAGATCATCCTGGCGGCCGACGACTCGGTGGTGGCGCGCAGCCTGATCGAGAAGGGCCTGACGGCCATGGGCGCGCACTTCATCATGACCAAGACCGGCAAGGAGGCGTGGGACCGGCTGCAGCACATCGCCGAAGGCGCCAAGGCCGAGGGCGTGCCCGTCGAGGCCCGCGTGGGACTGGTGCTGACCGACCTGGAGATGCCGGAAATGGACGGCTTCACCCTGACCCGCCTGATCAAGCAGGATGCCCGCTTCGCCAAGATCCCGGTGGTGATCCACTCCTCGCTGTCGGGCAAGACCAACGAGGACCACGTCAAGGGCGTGGGCGCGGACGCCTACGTGGCCAAGTTCGTGGCCGAGGACCTGGCCGCCACCATCCGCCAGGTGCTGCAGAAGTAAGGCGGCGCGCGCCGTTTGGTTGCGGCGCGGCGCGCCATGTCGAATCGGGTTACTATCTGAGGGTCGTGGCAGTTTGGCTAACATTGTCGGCTGCCCCGGCCCTCAACCCTTTTCGAAAGGATTTATCGTGGCAGCTAAGAAGATACTGTTCCTGACGGGCGATTTCGCGGAAGACTACGAGACCATGGTGCCGTTCCAGGCGCTGCAGATGGTGGGGCATGTGGTGCACGCCGTCTGTCCCGGCAAGCAGCCGGGCGACACCATCAAGACCGCCATCCACGACTTTGAAGGCGACCAGACCTACACGGAAAAGCCTGGCCACCGCTTCACCCTCAACGCCGCCTTCGACGGCGTCGACGTGGCCAATTACGACGGCCTGATGATCGCCGGCGGCCGCGCGCCCGAATACCTGCGCCTGAATGTGCGCGTAATCGAGATCGTGCAGCAGTTCGCGCAGGCGGGCAAGCCGATTGCCGCCGTCTGCCACGGCGCCCAGCTGCTGACGGCGGCCGACGTCGTGCGCGGCAAACGCATCTCGGCCTATCCTGCCTGCGCGCCGGAAGTGCGGCAGGCCGGCGCCGAGTATGCCGACATTCCGATCGACAGCGCGATCACCGACGGCCAGTTCGTCACGGCGCCAGCCTGGCCGGCCCACCCGGCCTGGCTGGGCCAGTTCCTGCAGCGGCTGGGGACGGAAATCAAGCTGTAACCATCGTCATCCTGCCGCCACGCCCAGGTTGCGGGCGTGGAAGCGCAGGTGCTCTTCCATGAAGGTGGCGATGAAGTAGTAGCCGTGGTCGTAGCCCGCGTGGCGCCGCAGTCGCAGCGGCTGCGCGGCGCCGCGGCAGGCCGCTTCGAACTGCTCCGGGTGCAGCTGCTCGGCCAGGAATTTGTCGGCCAGGCCCTGGTCGATCAGTATCCCGGCCGGGAACGGCGTTTCCAGCTGCGCCATCAGGGCGCTGGCGTCGTGCTGGCGCCAGCTCGCCTCGTCCTCCCCCAGGTAAGCGCTGAACGCCTTGCGGCCCCATGGGCACTGCATGGGCGCGGCGATGGGCGCGAAGGCCGACACGGAGCGGAACAGGTCCGGCCGGCGCAGCGCCAGCGTGAGCGCGCCGTGGCCCCCCATCGAATGGCCGAAGATGCCTACCCGCGCCCCATCCACCGGCAGCGCGGCGCACGTCAGCGCGTGCAGTTCCAGCAGGTAGCTGTACATCCGGTAGTGGCCGCGCCACGGCTGCTCGGTCGCGTCCAGGTAGAAGCCGGCGCCCACGCCCAAGTCCCAGCTGTCCGTCTCGCCGGGCACGTTGGCGCCGCGCGGGCTGGTGTCGGGCGCGATCAGCACCAGCCCCAGTTCGGCCGCCACGCGCTGGGCGCCGGCCTTGGTCATGAAAGTCTCCTCGGTGCAGGTCAGGCCGGCCAGGTAGAACAGGGCCGGCAGCCGGGCGCCCGGCGCGTGGGGCGGGATGAAGACGGAAAAGCGCATCGGCAGGCCGGTGGCCTGCGACGCATGGCGGTAAAAACGCTGGCTGCCGCCGAAGCAGGCATGTTCGCTGATCAGTTCTGGCATCTGCAGTCCTTATGTTCTGTACCGCACGGTGCGCGCGGTCCGGTATGGGCAGAATTGTACTAGGACCTCAGCCACAAGGAAGTGCATGCCGAATCTCGATGTCGTATTGATGGAACTGGGCTGGCCGCTCGCCATCGCGCTGGCCTGGCTGGCGGGCGAATGCGCCTACCGCTGGAGCGGCGCGCCCCGCATCAGCGTGTATGGCATCGTTGGCTTCGGCCTGGCCCAGTTGTGGCCGGGCGCGTTGGCCAGCGGCGGCTCCAGCACCGTGTCCCTGCTGGCCAACCTGGGCTTCGGCCTGATCCTGTTCGAGTTCGGCTACCGCATCAACCTGCACTGGCTGCGTATCAATCCCTGGATCGCCGTCAGCGGGCTGGCCGAATCGGCCGCCACCTTCGGCGCCGTGTACGCCATCTCGCAGCTGACGGGCATGCCGGCCCTGACCTCGCTGCTGCTGGCCTCGCTGGCCATGTCCACCTCGCCGGCCGGCGTGCTGCGGGTGGTCAACGAGCAGAACAGTTCGGGCCAGGTGACGGAACGCGTGCTGCACCTGGTGGCCATCAACTGCGTGCTGGCCGTGTTCGTGTTCAAGGTGATCGTGGGGGTATGGGTATTCCAGACTTCCGGCAACCTGTCGCAGGCCATCTCGCACAGCCTGATCGAGCTGCTGGCCTCGGCCGCGCTGGGCGCGCTGTTCGGCTTCGGCGCCCCGGCCCTGCTGCGCCGCCTCGGCACGCTGTCGCAGGACGGCACCGTGGGTTTCGCGCTGGGCGTGGTGCTGCTGGTGGCGCTGACCCACGCGGCCAGCCTGTCGCCGGTGCTGGCGGCGCTGTCGTTCGGCCTGGTGGCGCGCCACCGGCGCGTGGCCTTCGCCCGCACCGAGCGCAATTTCGGCAGCATCGGCGAGCTGCTGTCGGTGCTGTTGTTCGTGTTCGCCGTCACCACGCTCACCTGGGAGCGGGTGGTGGAGGGCGCCGCGCTGGGCGCGGTGCTGGTGCTGGCGCGCTTTGTCGTGAAGACGGCGGCCGTGGCCCTGTTCTCGCACGCGGGCGGCACCTCCTGGCGCAAGGGCATGCTGACGGGGATCGCGCTGTCGCCCATGTCCGTGTTCGTCACCCTGCTGCTGGAGCAGACCCGCAACATGGGCGTGGTGCTGGTGGACGAACTGGCGGCGCTGGCCGCCATGATCCTGCTGCTCGAAGTGCTCGGCCCCATCCTCACCCAGTGCGCGCTGGTGTGGGCCAATGAAACCCAACGACCGGAGGCCTGACATGGCATTGGAACCGTTCAAGAACTCCGTGCCCCTGACCATGGGCGTGGAACTGGAGCTGCAGCTGGTCAGCCTGTCCGATTTCGACCTGACGGCGTCGAGCCCGGACTTGCTGCACCTGCTGGCACGCAAACCTTTTCCCGGCAACGTGACGCCGGAAATCACGGAGAGCATGATCGAGATTAACTCGGACGTGCACACCAACCACACGGAACTGCTGGCGCAGCTCGGGCAGGTGCGCGACACGCTGGTGCAGGCCGGCGAAATGCTCAACATCGGCATCTGCGGCGGCGGCACCCACCCGTTCCAGAAGTGGTCGGAACGGCGCATCTTCGCCAAGCCCCGCTTCCAGCAGGTGTCGGCCCTGTACGGCTACCTGGCCAAGCAGTTCACCATCTTCGGCCAGCACGTGCACATCGGCTGCGCCTCGGGCGACGACGCGCTGTACCTGCTGCATGCGCTGGGCCGCTACGTGCCGCACTTCATCGCGCTGTCGGCCTCGTCACCGTTCGTGCAGGGCTACGACACGCTGTTCAATTCGGCCCGGCTCAATTCCGTATTCGCCTTCCCCATGAGCGGGCGGGCGCCGTTCATGCTGCGCTGGAGCCAGTTCGCCGACGATTACTTCGCCAAGATGGAACACACGGGCGTGATCAAGAGCATGAAGGACTTCTACTGGGACATCCGGCCCAAGCCCGAATACGGCACCATCGAGCTGCGCGTGTGCGACACGCCGCTGACGGTGGAGCGGGCCGCCGCGCTGGCCGGCTACCTGCAGGCGCTGTGCCGCCACCTGCTCGAACACCGGCGCGAGCTGCCGTGCGAGGACGACTACCTGGTCTACAACTACAACCGCTTCCAGGCTTGCCGCTTCGGGCTGGACGGCACCATGGTCCATCCGCGCAATTACGACAGCCTGCCGCTGCGCGAGGACATCCTGGCCACGCTGGAGGCGATGGCGCCGCACGCGGCGGCGCTCGGCGGCAGCGCCGCGCTGGCCCACCTGGCGCTGGTCGCGCGCGAGGGCAGCGATGCCCATTACCTGCGTAACGAGCATCTGGCGCGCGGCAGCGCCGAAGGCATGGTGGAGGCGGCCATCGCCCGCTTCCGGGGCGACGCGGGCTGAGACGGGACAGCCGTGCAGCTCACCGGCCTGCGCCGACGGCACCCATGTCGCGCCGGAGGGATCGCCTCGTTCAGAACCGCGTTTCGCGCGCCACCCGCAGGAAGTTGTCGAGGATGGGCGTGCAGTCGAGCAGCTCGACTCCGCCCGCGCGGTGGAATTCGGGATGCCACTGCAGGCCCATCACGAACGGCGCCTTGCGGTAGCGGATCGCCTCCACCATCCGGTCCGGCATGGACAGCGCTTCGATGGCCATGTCGCGCCCCAGCGTCTTGACGGCCTGGTGGTGGATGGAGTTGACCATGCCCTCCGCCTGGCCCGGGAACAGCCGGGCCAGCGACGAGCCGCGGGGGAAGGCGACGGCGTGGCGGTGACGGTCGTAGTCCTCGTGCACGTGGGGCAGGGCTTCCGGCACGTCGGAGGCGATGTCCTGGTACAGCGTGCCGCCAAAGGCCACGTTGATCAGCTGGCAGCCGCGGCACACGCCCAGCACCGGCTTGCCCGCCTCGACGAATTCATGCAGCAGCTCCAGCTCGTACATGTCGCGCGCGCGGTCGCCGCTCCATTCGGGCCGGGTCGGCGCTTCCGAATAGCTTTGCGGCGAAACGTCGGCGCCGCCCTGCAGCACCAGCCCGTCCAGGTGGCGGGCGTAGTCGCGCAGGCGGATATTGCTGGGGTGGAGCAGGCCGTCCGTGTTGACAGTGGGGATCATGAACACCAGCACGTCGCGCGACATCACCCATTGCGCGATCGACTCTTCCAGGTATTGCAGCTTCTTGCTGCGCAGGCCGCGCGCCCCCGGTTCCGGGTGGAAGATGCGGGCCGAAATCCCGATGTGCAGCGGACGTTGGATGATGTGGCGCGTGACGGCGGCGGCGATGCGCTGGTAGCGGGCCCGCAGCACCCGGCCCCACAGGCTGAATACGGTGTCGCCAGGGTCGAGATAGCGCGGCATGGCTTCCTCCGCGTCCTCCTTGCGGCGGCGCGGCGGTTCCGTCTTGTCTTCACCTTGGTCCATGCCCGGGCCCATGCTGGCAAAAAGGTCAGTGTGCCATAGCGGCGGGCGGGGCGGCGCGCGCTACGGCCGGCGCCAGCCGGGCCGCCGGTGTCGTGCCTAACGGGCGAAATACAGGGCGTGCAGCTGGTCCAGGTCCACCTCGCGGGCCGGCCGGGACAGGGCCACTTTCCCGCCCTGCATCAGGTACACATGGTCGGCCACGGCCACGGCCCGCTCCGTGTTCTGCTCGACCAGGATGATGGTGCGGCCGGCCGCCTTGAGCCGGGCCAGGATCTCGAACAGTTCGTTGACCACCAGCGGCGCCAGCCCCAGCGACGGTTCGTCGACGATCAGCAGGCGCGGTTCGGACATCAGGCCGCGCGCCAGGGCCAGCATCTGCGCCTCGCCGCCCGACAGCGCGCCGGCCGCCTGCGCGCGCCGCTCGCGCAGGCGCGGGAACATGGCGTAGGCCTGTTCGAGCCGCGCCTTCACGTGCGGCCGGTGGACCGGCAGGAACGCGCCCATGACCAGGTTTTCCTCCACGCTCATGTCGCGAAACACCATGCGGCCCTCGGGCACCATGGCCACGCCCAGTTCGGCCATGCGCCAGGCGGGCGTGCCGGCCAGCGGACGGCCGTCCAGCGCCACCTGGCCCGCGCCCAGCGGCAGCAAGCCCATGACGGCGCGCAGCAGCGTGGTCTTGCCGGCGCCGTTGGGGCCGATGATGGCCGTCAGCTGGCCGGCGGCGGCCGTCAGCGACACGTCCCACAGCACGTTGATGGCGCCGTAGCCGGCCCGCACTTCCTTCAGTTCAAGCATGGGATGCTCCGGCCGACGTTCCTGTATAGCTGCGCATCACGGCCGGGTCGCGGAACACGGCGTCCGGCGTGCCGTCCGCGATCAGGCGGCCAAAATCGAGCACGGCCACCCGCTGGCACAGGGTGCTGATGGTGTCGATGTCGTGCTCGATGATGACGATGGCCACCCCGAAGCGCGCATGCAGCTCGCGCAGCATGCCCATGAAGCGGCGCTTGCCCGCCGTCTCCAGCCCGGCCAGCACTTCGTCGAGCAGCAGCAGTTGCGGATCGGTGGCCAGGGCCTTGGCCACTTCCAGCGCCTTCAGTTCCGTCAGCGCCAGGCCGGTGGCGGCGTCGCTGCCGGCCTTGGCGGCCAGGCCGGTGAAGTCGAGGATCTCGGCTATGCGCCGCGGATCCACGCGGCCGGTGCCGAAGCGCTGCGCGACCAGCAGGTTCTCGCGCACCGTCAGTTCGTGCATCGGTTGCGGGATCTGGAAGGTGCGGCCTATGCCCAGGCGCGCGCGGCGGAACAGGGGCGTGCGCAGGATGTCCTGGCCGTTGAAACGGATCGCGCCGCCGGCCGGGCGTACCAGCCCGGATATGGCGTTGAACAGCGTGGTCTTGCCGGCGCCGTTGGGGCCGACCAGTCCCAGCACCTCGTGGCTGTCCACCCGCAGCGAGATGCCGTCCACGGCCGTCAAGCCGCCGAAGCGCACGCTCACCTGGTCCAGTTCAAGCATGGCTTTCTCCCTTGCGCCGCCGCAGCAGCGGCAGCAGGCCGGACGGGCTGGCGACGATCATGGCCACCAGCAGCGCGCCCAGCACCAGCTGGTGCCCGGTCGGCATCAGGGCCTTGAACAGCAGCTGGTCGAGCAGGTACACCACCAGCGCGCCGACCACCGGCCCGGCGATGGTGCGATAGCCGCCGAAGATGGCGGCCACGATGGGCACCGTGATCCACACGCTGTTGAAGGCGTAGTCCGGCTCCAGGAAATTGATGTAGTGGGCATTGAAGGCGCCCGCCACGCCGGCCATGAAGGCCGACACCAGCAGCATGGCGCCCTTGAGCAGCGTGCTGTTGACGCCCACCACCCGGGTGGCGTCCTCGCTGTCGTGCATGGCGCGCAGGGCCAGGCCGTAATGGCTGGCGCGGATGCGGTGGTAGATCCAGGCGAACAGCAGCACGATGGTGAGCATGAGCAGGTAGGCGCCCGTCTTGCTGCCGGCCTCCAGGCCGAACACGGACGGCAGCACGGGAATGTTGGCGATGCCGGCCGCGCCTCCCGTCAGGCCGTGCCATTCGGTGGCCACGATGCGCAGGATGTGGGCGCAGGCCAGGATCGCCAGCGCAAAATAGGGCCCGCGCAGGCGCAGCACGGGCAGCATGACGACGGCGGCCAGCACGGCGCCGGCGCCGCCCAGCGCCATGCCCAGCGGCACGGGCAATCCCGCCCTGGCCGTCAGCAGGGCCGAGACGTAGGCGCCCACGCCGAAGAAGGCGCTGTGGCCGAAGCTGACCATGCCGCCCAGGTTGCCCAGCAAGGCCCACGACAGGGCCACGCAGGCGATCACCAGCGCCGCCACCACCAGGCTCATGACGTAGTGGTTGGCGCCCAGCAGCAGCGGCACCAGCAGGTAGGCCGCCGCCAGCGCGGCCGCCAGGGCCGGCACGCGCCGGACATCGGGGCGGGCCGTCATCCGCGCCTCCGGGCAGTGCCCAGCAGGCCGTTGGGCAGCACGAACAGCACCAGCAGGAACAGCGCCATGCCGGCCAGTTCCTGCAGCGCGGAGCTGGCCAGCGTGACGGTCAGCGCTTCGCAAACGCCGAGCAGCAGGGCGCCCAGCAGCACGCCGGGTATGGAGCCGACGCCGGCCAGCACGGTGATGACGAAAGCCTTGATGGTGAGGGCGCCGCCGTAGGCAGGCTGGATCACGCCGTAGCTGTACAGGGCCACGCCGGCAAAGGCGGCCAGCGCGCCGGAGACGAGGAAGGACAGCAGTTCCGTGCGCCCCGGGCGGATGCCCATCAGCGCGGCCGCGTCGCGGTTGCTGGCCACGGCGCGCAGCGCGCGGCCATGCCAGCTGCGCGCCAGCCACCACCACAGGGCCGCCAGCAGCACCACGGCCAGCACCGCGAACAGCAGTTCGCTGCGCATGCTGTAGAACGGGCCGATGACCATGGCGTCCTGCAGCCAGCTGGAACTGGTGGAGCGCACGTCGGCCTTCCACACCAGTAGCATCAGGTTGGTGAGCATGACGCCGATGCCGAAGGTGAGTATCAGCGAGTTGATTTCGCGGTCGCGGCGGATGCGGCTGACGATGCCGTACACGCCGGCCGAGGCCAGGCTGGTGACCACCAGCGCGGCCGGGATGGCGGCCACGGGGCCCAGCCCGAAGCCCGACTCCAGCGTATAGGCCACATAGGCCGCCAGCAGCACCAGCTCGCCGTGCGCCAGGTTGATCACCTTCATGGTGCCGAACACGAGCGCCAGGCCGAGCGCGATCAGGGCGTACGAGCAGCCTTGCAGCAGGCCCGAATACAGGGCCTGGAGCAGCAGTTCTGTCATGCCGCTGTTACCACGGCAGGCCGGGATAGACCGGCTTGCCGGTGGCCTGCTCCTTCGGCCACACGATGACGATTTTCTTGTCCTGGTGCTGGCCCATGCGGTGCACGAAGTTGGGGTTGTCGCCGTTGGCGCCGAACTGCACGCGGCCGATCAGCGTGTCGCGGTCGGTCTTGCGCAGTTCCTCGGCGATGCCGCCTTTCTTTACCGTGCCCTTGTCGGCGGCGCGGGCGATGGCTTCGAACAGCAGCATCGATTGCACATAGCCGAACTGGCCCAGGTAGTCCGGTTCCTTCTTGTACAACTGGCGGTAGCCGTCGGCGAAGGCCTTGCCGTCGGCCGTCTCGAAGGTGGCGGGGAAGGGCAGCAGCGCCGTGCCGTACACGTTTGGCATCAGATCCGGGAATTCGGCCGCCATCTTGGGCGTGGCCAGCGACCACACGCCCACCATGGCCTTGACGCCGGGCTTGAGCACGCGCGCCGCGCGCAGGATGCCCACGTAGTCGTTCTCGTAGCCGACCATCAGGATCACGTCCGACTTGTCCTGCAGCTTGATCTTGTTGACGATGGGCTTGAAGTCGGTGATGGCCGGATCGAACGAATGGCCGTTGACCTTGACGCCGCGCGCACCCAGCGCCTTGGTGACGGAGGCGGCCAGGTCGGAGGTCGCTTCCTTGGTCGAGTAGATGATGGAAACGGATTTGGCGCCCACGTCCGACAGCAGGCCCAGTACGGCCTTCTCGTAGCCGGCCGTGTTATTGATGCGGAAAAAATTCTTGCGCCCGCTGTTGACCAGGCTGTCGTCCACGCCGCCGGAAGTCATGTAGACCAGATTGAGCTTGTTGGCCGCGTCCGAGGCGGGCGAGATGTTGTTCGAACCGTAGCCGCCCGTGATGGCCACCACGCCCTGGCTGGCCAGCTTTTCCACCGCCGCTATCGCCTTGGCCGGGGCCGACTCGTCGTCCACCGTGGTCAGCTTGATCTTGTGCTTGCCGTTGGTCTTGTTGAACACTTCGGCCGCCACCGCCACCCCTTCTTGCATGCCGTTGCCTACCCGGGCCAGGCTGCCCGTCAGCGGCAGTTCCACGCCGACCAGGAATTCCTCGGCCCGGGCCGTGCCGGAGGCGCAGGCCGCCGCTGCCAGTGCCGCCAGCGCGGCGCGCTTGAATGTCGTTTGCATGTAGTCAGTTCCCCTCTTGGTTGTTATCGTTGGCCGCTGCCCGTTGTGCCATCTGGCGCAGCTGGTTTTTCAGGATCTTGCCGCTGGCCGCCGCCGGCAGCGCCGCCATGGCGATGATCTCGGCCGGGCGCTTGTAGGGCGCCAGCGCGGCGGCCAGGTGGCGGTGCAGTTCGTCCAGCGTGACATGGTAGCGCGGGTCCAGTTCGACATAGGCTACCACTTCCTCGTTGCCGTCGGCCGCGTTGCGCCCGACCACGGCCGATTGCGTCACGCCCGGGTGGGCGTTAAGCACCGTCTCCACTTCCAGCGGATAGACGTTGAAGCCGGAGCGGATGATCAGTTCCTTGGTGCGGCCGGCGATGAACAGGGCGCCGTCGTCCTCGATGCGGGCGATGTCGCCCGTATTGAGCCAGCCGCCGGGGCGCATGGCGGCCGCGCTCAGGGCCGGCTCGCGGTAGTAGCCCAGCATGACGTTGGGACCGCGCACCCACAGCTCGCCCGGCGTGCCGGGCGCCACTTCCGCGCCGTCCAGGTCTACGACGCGCGCCTGCACGCCGGGGATCACCATGCCGACCGAGGTATCGGCGCGCGGCCGGTCCAGGCGGGTCTGGCTGATGGTGGGGGCCGATTCCGTCAGGCCGTAGCCGTTGTGCAGGGGCAGGCCGAACAGCTGCTCCACGTCCGCCTTCAGGCTGGGCGTGAGCGGCGAGCCGCCCGCGTAGATGAAGCGCAACTGGGTAACCAGGCGCTGGCCGGGCGTGGCCAGCGTTTCCAGCAGGCGCGCATACATGCCGGGCACGCCCTGCAAAATGGTGAGGCGGTCGCGCTCGAGCGCCTGCAGCAGCAGGGCCGGCTGGAAGCGCGGACACAGGTACAGGCAGGCGCCCGCGTACAGGGTGCCCAGCATCACCGAGGCCAGGCCGTACACGTGCGATACGGGCAGCACGCCCCAGGCCCGGTCGCTGGGCTGCAGCCCGCGCAGCCGGCTGGAGACGGCGGCGATGAACAGCAGGCTGCGGTGGCTCAGCATCACGCCCTTGGGCTGGCCCGTGGTGCCCGTGGTGTAGAGCAGGGCGGCCGTCTGCCGGGCGCCGTCGGCGGCCACCGGCTCCGGCACGCACGCCGGATTGAGCTCGCCTGTCATCCACTGGCCGAACGGCGTGTCGGCCGGGCGGGCGCCGTGGCGCTGGCCGTGGGCCGCCGCTTCCGGTGAACAGGAGGATGTGTAGAACACGCGGCGCGCGCCGCTATGGTCGCGGATCTGGTCCACTTCGCGCGCCGACAGGCGGCCGTTCACGTGCACCACCCAGGCATCGACGGCGGCGCAGGCGAAGGTCAGCACCACCTGGGCCACGCAGTTTTCCGCCACCACCATCACGCGGTCGCCGCCGCGTACTTTTAGTTGGCGCAGCAGGGCGGCCGTGTCGTCCACGGCCTGCGCCAGTTCGCCGTAGGTCCAGTGACGCTGGCCGTCGTGCAGGGCGTGGTCGTGCGGGGCGCGGGCCGCGCCGCGGCGCACGATGTCGGACAGGCGCGCGGGCAGGCCGGCCAGCAGGGAGGCGGTGTCGAAATCAGCCATGTGCGGCCTTGATCATGTTGCGGGCGATGACCAGCTGCTGCACCTGAGAGGTGCCTTCGAAGATGCGGAACAGGCGCACGTCGCGGTAGAAGCGTTCGGCCGCGTAGTCGGCCATGTAGCCGGCGCCGCCCAGGATCTGCACCGCGCGGTCGGCCACCCGGCCGCACATTTCGGAGGCGAACAGCTTGCAACAGGCGGCCTCGGTGCCGATGCCGGCGCCGTCGTCGCGGCGGCGGGCCGCGTCCAGCACCATGCTGCGGGCGGCGTAGATTTCCGTCTTGCTGTCGGCCAGCATGGCCTGCACCAGCTGGAATTCGGCGATCGGCTGGCCGAACTGGCGCCGCTCCATGGCGTAGCGCAGGGCGTCGTCCAGCATGCGTTCGGCCGCGCCCACGCAGACGGCGGCGATGTGCAGCCGGCCCTTGTCGAGCACCTTCATGGCCGTCTTGAAGCCGGTGCCTTCGCGCCCGATCAGGTTGGCGGCCGGCACCCGGCAGTTCTCGAAGATGACGTCGCAGGTGTGGGCGCCGCGCTGGCCCATCTTCCTGTCGATGGGGCCGAGCGTGATGCCGGGCGTGCCCCGTTCGACGATGAAGGCCGACACGCCGGCCGCGCCGGGCGTGGCCGCGTCGGTACGGGCCATGACCGTGTACAGGCCCGCTTCCGGGGCGTTGGTGATGTAGCGCTTGGTGCCGTTGATCAGGTAGTGATCGCCGTCGCGCACGGCGCTGGTGCGCAGCGCGGCGGCGTCGGAACCGGCTTCGGGCTCCGTCAGGGCGAATGAGCCTATCAGCTCGCCGCTGGCCAGGCGCGGCAGGTAGCGCTGTTTCTGTTCCTCGCTGCCGTCGAGCACGATGCCCTGGGCGCCGATGCCGTTGTTGGTGCCGACCAGCGAGCGGAAGGCGGGCGAGGCGTGGGCCAGTTCGAACGCCACCAGCACTTCCTCTTCCATGGTGAGGGCCAGGCCGCCGTACTGCTCGGGCAGGGACAGGCCGAACAGGCCCAGTTCGCGCATCTGCGCCACGACGGCGGGTGGGATCTGGTCGGTATCGGCCACTTCCTGCTCATGCGGCAGCAGCACTTCGCGCACGAAGCGGCGCACACTGTCGAGCAGCAGCTGTAGCGTTTCCTGGTCCCGTATCATGGGCATCCTTTCGCTGGCGGGCTGGCGTGGCCCGCGGTTGGGTTCCGGGTCCGGATACTGGCGCCCGGTTGCGTGGCCCGCTTGCGTCGCCGGGGCGATCGCACCAGGTGCGGGCGCCGGGCGCGTGCTGGCCCTGGTCGTGGAGAAGGTGGGAGTGCCCGGCCGGTGGGGCGGGCGGATGCCGCGCCGGGCCTGGGAACGGCGCTGCGCCACGCCAGTGTCCGGCGCAGTGTGCCCCTGCGGGGGCGCCGCTGTCAATGATTTTTCTGAAAGGTTGCCGCGCGCGGGCGACGTTTTTTGGCCCGCTATTGGGCCGCGGTTGGCCCGCAATTGGCCCGCAGTTGGGTCGCCTCAGGCCCGGATCAGGCCTTGATGTCGATGAGCGAGCCCAGCGTCTGGTCGGTGGTCTTGATGACCTTGGCCGACAGGTCGAACTGGGCCTTGTAGACCAGCGAGTCCGTCAATTCCTTGCCCAGGTCGGTACCGCTGGGGCCTTGCAGGGCGCCGGAAGTGGCGGCCGGCGTGGCTGCGGCCTGGGCCCGCGCCTGTTGCGACAAGGTCACACCGCTGCCGGCCGGGCTGGCTTCCTGGAACTGCACCTGCTGCGGCTTGAAGCCCTGGGTGCTGGCGTTGGCGACGTTGTGCGCCGTGGAATCCAGGGCGCGCTGGCTGGCGTTCAGACCGGACAGGCCGGCGCTGAGGGCGGCTATACTCATGATATTTCCCTTCGGCAAGAAACCATAGTGTACACCGCAAATTATCCGTGCGTGCACATTCTGATGAAAATTTGAGCAAATCGATGTGGCGGAAGGGGGCGACAACGGTCGCGCGGGCAGCCGGCTGTTGAGTACGGCATTCCCCATTCGGCGCTAGAATAGGCCGTCACCGAAGCCAGCGAGTGCTCCCCATGTGCGGACGATTCGATCAGAACGATATAGCGCGGCGCTACGTGGCCGCCTTCGGCTGGGCCGATGCGGCCTACCGTGGCCAGGCCGAGCCCACCCACAACGCCACGCCTGGCACGGCGCGGCTGATCCTGCACCGGCATGGCGGCCAGCCGGTGGCCGAGGATGTGTACTGGGGGTATCGCCCATCCTGGGCCGTGGGCAAGCTGCCAGTTGCCTATCAGGCCAGGCTGGAAAAAATCCACGGCAATTACTGGCGCCGGCTGCTGCAGTCGGGGCGGGCCGTGGTGCCGGCCCATGGCTGGTATGAATGGACGGGCGAAAAGGGCAAGCGCCAGGCCTGGCATATCCACCGACGGGACCACGCCCCCCTGTTCATGCTGGCGCTGGCCAGTTTTGCGCCGCCCGGCGCGCACCCGGCGGAAGCGGGCTTCGTGCTGCTGACCACCGATTCCCGGGGCGGCATGGTGGACGTGCACGACCGCAGCCCGCTGGTGCTGGAAGCGGCCGACGCGGCCACCTGGCTGGATCCGGACCTGTCGCCGGAACAGGCCGCCGAGTTGGCCCGCGCCCTGGCGCTGGGGCCGGAGCGGTTCGACTGGCACCAGGCCACGCTGGTGCCGGCACGGCCGGCCGCCAAACCGGTGGAATCCCAGGCGGAAGCGGCGCCGCAGCTGTCGCTGCCCCTGTGACGGGCCAGCGGACGGCCCTGTGCCGGACCGTCCCGGCAGCCGCATTTGCGCCAATTACGCCAATTGCGCCATTTAACATCGTCCACTCTGCATGGCGTGGCAAATGCTTGCCGGTACGAATCATTGTCCACCGGCACAGCTCGGCAGGAGGCGGCCATGGCGAAGGCCCGCACGTTTGATACAGATCATGCCTTGAAGGTGCTGCTAACGTAGCCTTGTCTCTCGCGCTCCAACCGCGAAGTGCTACCCGGTTCGACTGCCGGCCACCCCGGCGAACGGGGAATGCCGCTAACTCATCCACCCACCATCCAGACCATTCGAGGCATCCATGTATCCATTTCAGCAAACCGTAACGCCCGCCGCCAAGACCCACCTGGAGGCGCAATTGTCGTACTTTAACGATATGTCCAAATCCCTGTTCCGCACGATGCAGCAGTACAGCGACCTGAACCTGCAACTGGCGCAGACCATGCTCGAGGAAAGCGCCATGACCGGCCAGCAGATGCTGACGGCCTGCCGTCCGACCGAGCTGCTGGCGGCCGCCGCCGCCCACGCCCAGCCGGCGGCGGAAAAGCTGCGCGCCTACCAGCAGCATGTGTCGCGCATCGCGGCCGACACCCACGTGGACCTGGCCAAGGTGGCCGAGGAGCACGTGGCCGAAACGAGCCGCACGGCCAAGGCCCTGGCCGACGAGGTGGCCCGCGTGGCCAGCGAAGAGACGGAAAAGACCATGCGCAACCAGCAGGACGCCATGCGCAAGTTCACCGATCCGTTCGAGCGGCTGGCCGACAGCGGCATGCGGCAGGCCGCGCGCGGTAACGAAATGCGCGGCTCGTCGACCCTGCAGAGCACCCATGGCGACGGCATGGAAGGGCGCGAAACCCAGTCCAGCATGCAGGGCGGCAGTCCGGCGGGGGCGGGCATGCAGCAGGGCGCCACGTCCAGCGCTGGCGGCAAGCAGGGTGCGCGCAAGGAGACCTGACCACGGCCCGGTGCCGTTACGGCGTTTCGCGCAGCCAGTTCATGATGTGACCGGCCACGACCTCCGGCTGTTCCCGCTGGGGGAAGTGGCCCGCGCCGGGCAGCACCAGGCGTGTGTAAGGACCGGAAAACAGGTGTTCCTTGTGGGCCGACGTGGCCACGCCGTTGGCGCCATCCTGCTCGCCATGCAGCAGCAGGGTCGGCACGCCGATCACGCTGTTTTGCCGCAGGGCCGCTTCCTGCTGTGCGTAGTAGGGATCGCCGGCCACGAAGCCCCAGCGGTGACGATAGGAATGCAGGGTGACGGCGGGCCAGTCGGGATTGTCGAACGAGTGGGCCGTGCTGCGGAACTCTGCCTGGGTAAATTGCCAGTCAGGCGCCCATGTCTGCCACAGCAGGCAGGCCAGTTCGCGCCGTTCCTTGCGCACGGCGTCGGCGCCGCGTTCCGTCGCCATGTACCAGTGATACCAGTAGTTGCGGGCTTGTTCCAGGCTCAGCGCCTGGGTCGCATCGTTGGTGCCCCAGCCGACGGACAGGGCGATGCAGCGCCGCACGCGCTGCGGCGCCAGCAGGGCCGCGTTGTAGGCGGCACGGGCGCCCCAGTCATGACCGATGACGGTGAATGACGGCAGGCGCAGGGCGTCGGCCAGGTCCAGCAAGTCCTGCGCCAGCGCGCTCAGCTGGCCGCTGCGGGGCGTGTGGGGATCGAGGAAGCGGGTTTCGCCGGCGCCGCGCAAGAACGGCACGATGACGCGGTAGCCTACGCTGGCCAGCGTGGGGACCAGCTGGTCCCAGGTGTGGATGTCGTCGGGCCAGCCGTGCAGCAGGACCAGGGGCTCGCCGTCCGGCACGCCGTGTTCGCGGTAGCCGATGCGCAGTCGTTCCGTGTTGATGTATTCCATAGCGTTCTCCGCCTGAGGGCTGGTCCGGCCTGACCGCGGCCGCTGGAAACCGATGACTTCCACATCATACCGATAGTCCGGCCTGCTTCATAGCAGGCGGGTGACGGCACCGGGCGCGGACAGCTTGCGACTGGCGCACCTTGGCGCCAAATTCTGCTAACCTTGCATCTGTTTCCTGTCAATTTACAAGGCACTGGCCATGACCGCCGACTCCAGCTCATCGTTACACATCGTTTGTCCGCACTGCGACGCCGTCAACCGGGTCCCGGCGGCCCGCTTGGGGCAGGAGCCCGTGTGCGGCAAGTGCCAGAAGGTTCTGTTCACGGGCCAGCCGCTGGAGCTGTCGGCGGCCCGCTTCTTGAAACATATCGAACGCAGCGATATTCCCGTCCTGGTCGACTTCTGGGCGCCTTGGTGCGGTCCGTGCCGGACCATGGCGCCGTTCTATGCGCAGGCCGCGCAGCGGCTGGAACCGGCGTTCCGCGTCGTCAAGCTCAACACGGAAGAGGCGCAGGAACTGGCTGCCCGCCATGCCATCCGCAGCATCCCCACGCTGGCGCTGTTCCGCAACGGGCGGGAAGTGGCGCGCCAGCCGGGCGCCATGGACGCCGCCAATATCGTGGCCTGGGCCAACCAGCATCTGCGCGGCTAGGACAGCGGACTGCATTTTGCCGCCCCCGGGCAGCGTCGACGGGGCAGTTCAGGTGGTATGACCGGACTCGCGCTCCAGCCACGCGCGCACGCCGGCCAGGCTGCGGAAGTCCGCCACGGAACGGCAGGCGATATGCGGATGGCGTGCCTGCAACATGCGCGACAGCGCCGACCCCGGCCCCAGTTCCAGCGCCAGCGTGATGCCCGCTTCGGCGCAGGCATCCATGCAGCTTTGCCAGTGTATGGTCTCGGCCAACTGGCGCGACAGCTGTTCCACCGCCGGCGCTTTGCCGCGGACGGCCACCGCATCCACGCCGGCCAGCACGGGCGCCTGCATGGGCGCGAACGGCGTGGCATGCAGGGCGGCCGCGAACGGCGCCACGGCCGGCGCCATGTAGGGCGTGTGCGAGGCCACCTGCACGGGCAGGCGCGTGCAGCGTGCCCCGGCTGCGGCCAGCGTCTGCTCCAGCGATACAAGCGCGGCGGCCGGGCCGCCGGCGATGCAGCTGTCTTCCCCTGTTTCGATGCCGATGTAGTATTGCCGGTCCGCGACCAGCGCGCCGATGCGCGCCAGCGGCAGGCCGGCGATGGCCAGCAGCGCCTGGCCCGGATGGGTGTCGAGGCAGGCGTCCATCAGGCGGGCGCGCGTGACGGCCAGCGCAATGGCGTCGTCCGGCGTCAGCGCGCCGGCCACGCCGTAGGCACTCAGTTCACCGATGCTGTAACCGGCTACCAGGGCGGGCGCTGGTGCGAACGGCCGCACGGCTTCCCAAATGGCCAGGGCAGCGGCCACGATCAGGGGTTGGGCATTGCGGTTGCCGTAGATGTCGCCCGTCAGCGGCGGCAGTTCCAGCCGGTCCAGCAGGGCGGCCGCCCGCGCGTCGCTGCGCGCCAGCTCGAACATGGCGGTGTGCTGGCTGCCCTGGCCGGGGCACAGCAACAGCAGGCGGCATCTCATCGCGCGTCCCGGCAGGCGATGGCATGGACCAGGCAGGTCGCCGCCAGCAGGTCGGCCGCGCCGCCCGGCGACAGGCGCTGCGCCTTGAAGCGGCGATGGTGCTGTTCCGCCTCCAGGCGCCAGCCGGGGTTGGCCGTGCCGCCCAGCGCCAGGAAGCGTTGCGCGGCGGCGCGTACCGTCTGCGCGCCTTGCGGCCCGGCGCGGTGATAGATGTTGGTGTCGCTGACGTGGGCCATCAGCGCGTACAGGGCATCCACGCGGGCGCGGTGCATGCCCCCGCCGCGCGCCAGCGTGGCCTGCAGCGCCGGCAATCCGACTTCGAACACGGACGGCAGTCCCAGCGCGCCTTCCTCGCGGGCGCCGGCGGCTGCATGCTGGATCGCCACGCGCAGCCCGTTGCTCAGGCCCGGCGCGGCGTCGTGCATGCCAGGCGATGCGGCGTCCGCCAGCGCGTTGCCCGGACCTTGCAACGGTGGGTTGGCGTGCGCAGCCAGTTCGTCGCGCCAGCGATGCAGCAGCGTGGCCCGCAGCGACTGCGGCGATACCGGCGTGCGCCCGGCATGCGCGCGTCCGGCAGCGGCGCACAACAGGCCCAGGCTGAAGATGGCGCCGCGGTGCGTGTTGATCCCGCGCGTCGCCGCCAGCATGGCCGTTTCCGCCGCGATGCCAAGCTGCTTGAGGCGCGCAAACGGCGCATCGTCCATGCCGGCCAGGCAGATGCGCTTGAAATAGTGCCGCAGCGAGAACAGGCTGCGCATGAATGTCTCGGCATCCATGTCGTCATGGCTGCCGCTGTCGACCAGCGATACGAGACCGGGCTTGGGATACAGGCACAGCTCCGCGTGCAGGCTGCGCACGGCCAGGCAGGCAATGTCGTGCGCGTGCCATCGTTGCGCGTCGGCGCGATCGGTGCAATCGGCAGGACTGGGCGACTGGAACGCGGCCGCCATCGTATTGGGCATGCGCAAGCGGATGGTCTGGGCGGAGAACTTCATGGCTGCTCCAGCGTTGCCAGCAGTGTTTGCGGGTCGGCCAGGTGGACGGCGTGCGCCTCCTTGACCAGTACCCGGCTCTGGCTCAGTTTCGCTTGCAGCCACTCCTTCCATGACACGGCCTGCCCGGACGGGAAGATCAATTCGCCGTCCAGCGGCAGGCGGGTGGCGTACTGCGACAGCAGCGCCAGCGCGGCGTGCAGCTGCCGGCCGGTGGCTGGATAGGCCAGCAGGTCGATATCGGAGCGCGCGGTGACATAGGGCAGGCCGGTCAGTGTCTGCATGGCCAGCGAACCGTACACGCGCAGCGGCAGGCTGCCGGCGTCGCGCGCCAGTCCGGCCAACAGGTCGGACCATGGCGATGGGAATGGCGCCGCAAGCGGCAGCGGCGCAGTGTGGCGCGCCACGCCGCTACGGTTGATCCGCAGCGCGATGCGCACCTTGTTGCCGCCATCGGCGTCAGGCGGCAAGGGCAGGCCGAGGCATGCTTCCTCCGCGCCGGCATCGCCGTCGCGGCGGCGCGCCACCAGCGGCCAATCCTCGTGCTGCCAGCGCGCGAGCGCGTCCGCGTGGGCGGGCGGGGCGCTTGCTCGCTCGCGCGCGCTGCGCCAGCCGTCCGCGTTCAGCCAGACCAGCTCATGCCGCCCGAACATGGCCATCCCCCATCACGGCGGCGGCGACCGGCTGCGCCAGCTGGCGGCCGCCGCGCGCCAGGCCCAGCGCGCTGCGCCGGTCGGCCGGATCGGCTTCGGCCAGGGCCGTGGCCAGCGCGGCGGCCAGGTCGCCATGCCAGATACCTTCCAGGCCGCCCATGCGCAGATAGTTTTCCGGTCCCGGCGCGAATACGGGGTTGCTGCGCGCCAGCTCCGTCAGCACGGCTTCCGGCACCTTGGTGATGCGGGCCATGGCTGGCAGGCCCATGACGCGGATGGTGGCGTCGGGCAGGGCGTAGCAGGCATCGGCCATCAGGCCGCTGGTGAGGAAGCCGCCGGACAGCGCCTGGTCGTACACCAGCGCGACGATGCGATGGCCGCGCCGGCGCGCCAGCTCCACGCACTTGCCCAGGTGGGCCATGTAGCTGTTGATGCCCAACATTTCGTCGCGGTGGCGCAGGCGCTGGCCCTGGGTGTCGACCAGCAGCAGGATGGGGCGGCCCGGCGCGTCGCGTACCGTGCGCAGCACGGCCCGGGCTTGCGCCAGTGCGATCTCCACGCCGATGGGCGCGTGACCCGTGGTGCCGATCACGGCCACCGTTTGATCCTCCACCTGCGCGGTGCCGCTCAGGAAGTGGTCCTGTTCCGTGATGGCGTGCCCTTGCGGGAACAAGGCTGCTGCCAATGCTGTCCATTCCATTATTTCGCTCCCAGGCGATGCGCCGCGGCGGCGTCGATGAAGGCCCGTGCTTCGAGCATGGGGATCTGTTGCGGGTCGGGTATGCCCAGCGCGCGCCAGATATCTTCCGGATCGCGCAGCGCGCCAAAGCGTTCGATGCGTTGCGCCAGCAGCAGCTGCTCCTGTTCCAGCGCTTCGAGCGTCAGTTCCACCGGCGCGCCGGCGCAGGCGGCGATGGCCTCCTGCGCCGCCTGGCGGAAGGCGGCCATCTCGTCGGCCACCAGCATCTGGCAGTCGCCAAGCAGGTAGCGGTGCTTGCCGCCCGTGGTGCGCCACACCAGTGCGCGGTCGCGCGCGTCGAATTCCTCCACGCCGTTGGCCGTTTCGATCACTTCCGGACCCGACATGGCCAGCCGCGCCTCCTCCGACATCACCACCACGTTGGCGCAGCGCGCCACGATGCCCATGCCGCCAAAGGCGCCGTTGGAGCCGCCCACCAGCACTACCACCGGCACGCCGGCGGCGCGCGTGTCGAGCAGGGCCCGCATCACCTCCGATACGGCGATCAGGCCGGCGTTCGCTTCATGCAGGCGCACGCCGCCCGATTCGAGCAGCAGCACGACGGCCGCCGCCCGCTCGCGGGCGGCGCGCCGCAGCAGGCCGACCAGCTTGGCGCCATGCACTTCGCCCACGGCGCCGCCCATGAAACCGCCTTCCTGCGCGGCCGTGTAGACGGGCATGCCGTTCAGTTTCGCGCGGCCCACGGCCACGCCGTCGTCGAATGCGACGGGCGCGTTGAGCTGCGCCAGGTGGGGGCTGACGACGCGCTGCACGGGCGCGACGAATTCCTCGAAGCTGCCTGCGTCGAACAGGTCGCGCAGGCGTTCGCGCGCCGTCGCTTCCAGATAGCTGCTCATGGCGCCTCCAGCATCGATTGCACGGCCTGGTCCATGCGCAGGCTGACCACGGCCGGCGTGGCGCCCATGTCGTTGATGGAGATGCGCACATCGGCCAGGCGCCAGCGTTGCTGGAAGTCGCGCATCACCGCTTCCCAGATCGGGCCGAAGCCCACGGCCGCCGTCTTGATTTCGATGGTGCAGGCGCCTTGCAGCGGCGCCGCCTCGATCAGCACTTCCAGGTTGCCCGAGCCGACCACGCCTGCCAGCTGCGGCGGCAAGGTCAGGCGCCGCTCGCCTTGTTCGAACCGATAGTTGAGGGTTTCCATAATCTTCCTTGTTTTGTGTACCTAAGCGACCAGATGCCTGCCAGACGCCTACCAGTTGCGGAAGCGCTTGGGCGGGTCGTACAGGCCGCCCGAGGCGCGCACCAGGTCTTTCATCGTGCGCGCCGCCAGCAGGTCGCGCGTGGCCAGGCGCTTGTCGATGCCCATGTCCTCGGCGCGCCGGATGATACCGCGGTCGCGCAGATTCTCCACCATCCGGTGGTCGCGCGCCAGCCCCACGGGCGTGTAGCCGGCCACGCCGCGGATGGCCTGCTCGCGTTCCTCGTCGCTGCGGCACAGCAGCAGGTTGGCGATACCTTCCTCGGTCAGGATGTGGGTCAGGTCGTCGCCGTAGATCATCACCGGCGGGATGGCCATGCCGGACTGCTCGGCCAGCTCCCAGGCGTCGAGCCGGTCGACGAAGGCCGGGTGCATGTGTTCGCGGAAGGTTTCCACGATCTGCACCACCAGTTTCTGGCCGCGCGGGATGACGTTGCGTCCGGCCCGCGCCTGCTGGCCCGCCTTCAGCCACGCCGGGCTGGCATGGCGCCGGCCGCGCGCGTCGGCGCCCATGTTGGGCGCGCCGCCGAAACCGGCGATGCGTCCCAGCGTGGCGGTCGATGAGTTGCCCTGCAAATCGATCTGCAGGGTGGAGCCGATGAACATGTCGCAGGCGTAATGGCCGGCCGCTTGGCACAGGGCGCGGTTGCTGCGCATCGAGCCGTCCGGCCCCACCGCGAACACGTCGGGGCGGGCGCGGATGTACTGCTCCATGCCCAGCTCCGAGCCGAACGAGTGGATCGATTCGACGAAGCCCGATTCGATGGCTGGGATCAGCGCCGGATGCGGATTGAGCGCCCAGTGGCGGGCGATCTTGCCCTGCAGGCCGAGCGAGGCAGCATAGGTCGGCAGCAGCAGTTCGATGGCGGCCGTGTCGAAGCCGATGCCGTGGTTCAGCCGCTCGACCTGGTATTCGGCGTAGATGCCCTTGATGGCCATCATCGCCATCAGCACCTGGATCTCGGAAATCTGCGCCGGGTCGCGTGTGAACAGCGGTTCGATGTAGTAGGGACGGGGCGACTGCACGACGAAGTCGACCCAGTCGCCCGGAATGTCCACCCGCGGCAGCTGGTCCACGATCTGGTTCACCTGCACGATCACGATGCCGTTCTTGAACGCGGTCGCTTCCACGATGGCCGGCGTGTCCTCCGTGTTCGGCCCCGTGTACAGGTTGCCGTGGCGGTCGGCCGCTTCGGCCGCCACCAGCGCCACGCGCGGCGGCAGGTCGACGAAATAGCGGCCGAACAGTTCCAGATAGGTGTGGATGGCGCCGATATTGAGCTTGCCGGCCGCCACCAGCTGCGCCACGCGCACCGCCTGCGGGCCGGAAAACGAGAAGTCCAGCCGCGAGGCCACGCCCCGTTCGAACACGTCCAGGTGTTCCGGCAGGGCCAGCACCGACAGCAGCATGTGCAGGTCGTGCACGCGCTCCGGGTCCAGCCCGGCCAGCGCCTGGCCCAGGAAGTCGGCCTGCTTCTGGTTGTTCCCTTCCAGGCAGACGCGGTCGCCGTGTTCCAGCACCGCATGCAGCAGGTCGGCGATGCGGTGGGCGGGCAAGGCCTTGCCGGCCAGGTCGTGCCCGAGCGCCGTGCGCGCCCTTTGCAGGCGTCCGGCGCGGTTCACCTGCAGCGTGTTCCACACGCGCGGGGTATTCATCATTGGGCTCCCATGATCATGGCCGGCAGGCCGGTGGCAATGCCGGGAAATACGCACAACAGCAGTACTGCCGCAAACATCAGCAGCAGGAACGGCATCACGCCCCAGATCACTTCCTTGAGCGGGATATCGGGCGCGATGTTCTTGATGACGAAGATGTTCAGTCCCACGGGCGGGTGGATCAGGCCCATTTCCATCACCACCGTCATGACGATGCCGAACCAGATCAGGTCGAAGCCGGCCGCTTTCAGCGGCGGCAGGATGATGGGCGCCGTCATCAGGATAATCGACACGGGCGGCAGGAAGAAACCGAACACGATCACCATCAGCAGGATCACGCCCAGCAGCACCCACTTGGACAGGTGCATGGCGACCACCCAGTTGGCGGCCGACTGGCTGATGTGCAGGTAGCTCATCACGTAGGAATAGAACAGCGACATGCCGATGATCAGCAGCAGCATGGTCGACTCCTTGATGGTCGAAGTCAGGATGGGCGCCAGGTCCCTGGGCCGCCACACGCGGTAGATGCCGGCGATCAGCAGCAGCGCCAGCAGCGCGCCCAGGCCCGCCGTTTCCGACGGCGTGGCGAAGCCGCCGTACAGCGCCACCATCACGCCGATCAGCAGGATGATGAAGGGCAGCACGCGCGGCAGCATTTCCACCTTTTGTCCCAGCGTGAAATGCTCGTCCTCCAGGTAGGCCGACTTGGTGCCGCCCTGTTGGTAGATCGCCAGCGCGGCGCGGTACTCCTTGCGGGCGCGGTAGACGGCATAGCCGGCGAACAGCACCACCAGCAGCAGGCCCGGTCCTATCCCGGCCAGGAACAGCCGGCCCAGCGACTGCTCGGCCGCCACCGCGTACAGGATCATGGTGATGGACGGCGGCAGCAGGATGCCCAGCGTGCCGCCGGCGGCGATGATGCCGGCCGCGAAACCGGGCGAGTAGCCGCGCTTGCGCATCTCGGGGATGCCGGCCGAACCGATGGCCGAGCAGGTGGCCGGCGAGGAGCCGGCCATGGCGGCGAACAGCGCGCAGGCGAACACGTTGGCGATACCCAGCCCGCCCGGGACCTTGTGCAGCCAGGTGTGGATGGCCGAGTACAAGTCCTTGCCGGCCGGCGACTTGCCGATGGCGGCGCCCTTGAGGATGAACAGGGGAATGGACAGCAGCGTGATCGACGCCATTTCCTCGTACACGTTCTGGGTCACCGTGTCGAGCGAGGAGGCGGGCATGAAGAAGTACATGAAACCGGTGGCCACCACGCCCAGCGCGAAGGCGATCGGCATGCCCGAGAACATGACCACCAGCGTCACGGCGCCGTACAGGGCGCCCAGGGTCAGTTCGCTCATGGGGCGCTCCGTTTGTCGGTCAGGCGGGTGGCGCTTTGCAGCAGGAGCTGCAGCGTGAGCAGCGTCATGCCGGCCGCCATCATCGCGTACGGTATCCACAGCGGCGGGGCGAAAGTGGAGGAGGTGGTCTGGCCGTCGCGCCACGCTTCATGGAACAGGGTCCAGGACTTCCACGAGAAGAAGCAGCAGAACAGGCAGGACACGGCATCGACCATGAACAGGCGCGCCTGGTTCACGCCGCGCGGCAGCAGCGCGGCCAGCGCCTCGATGCCGATGTGGCCCCGGTACGACTGCACGTAGGCCGTGCAGAAGAAGGTCACGCCCACCAGCATGAACACGGACGCCTCGTCCTGCCAGTCGGTCGGTACATGGAAGAAGTAGCGCGACACCACGGAATAGGTCAGGATCAAGGCCGTCAGTACCAGCGCGCCCATGGCCAGCCGCAGCAAGGCCCCGTTCAGGTGGTTGAGCAGTCCGGCCAGCGCGCCCAGGGCGGCGTTGTCGGGCAGCGCCGGTCCCTTGGGCGGCTCCAGTTCGAAGCCGTGGCTCATAGCAGCTTCTCCGCCAGCTTGAGCAGCCTGGCGCAGTTTTCATTGCGCTCGCCGTAGTCCTTCCAGGCCGTGGTGCGGGCGATGGCCTGCCACTTCTTGACGGTGGCCGCGCTCAGGTCGACCACCTTGGCGCCGCTCTTGGCGTAGACGGCCGCCACCTGCGCGTCGTCGGCCTGGGCCGACTTGCGGGCGAACGCTTCCAGCTCGCCGCCCACGGCCAGGATGATGGCTTGCTGTTCCTTGCTCAGGCGGTCGAACACGGCCTTGGACATCAGCAGCGGTTCGAACATGAACCAGTAGGCGCTGCCGCGGCCCGTGGTCAGCGCCTTCGACACTTCCTCCAGCCGGAACGAGATCAGCGAAGTGGACGAGGTGAGGGCCGCTTCCATGGCGCCGGTCTGCATGGCGGCATAGATCTCGTTCGACGGCAGGGTGACGACGGCCGCGCCGGCCGCCTTGAGGATCAGGTCCATTTCGCGCGAGCCGCCCCGTATCTTCATGCCCCTGGCGTCTTCCGGTTCGACCACGGGCTTGGTGCGCGAGGCCATGCCGCCGGCCTGCCAGATCCAGCTGACGACGACGATGCCCTTGTCGAGCAGGATGCGGTTCAGTTCCTTGCCCACTTCCGCGTTCTTCCAGGCGTAGCCCTGATCGTAGGTGGTGACCAGGCCCGGCATCAGGCCGATATTGACCTCGGGCACCTCGCCGCCCGCGTACGACAGGGGCACCAGCGACATGTCCAGCGCGCCCTTGCGCATGGCCGAGAACTGGGCGTTCGTCTTCATCAGGGAAGAGCCGGGATAGATTTCGAACTTGAGTGCGCCCTTGCTGCGCTTTTCCACTTCGGCCGCGAACATACGGGTCAGGCGGTCGCGGAAGTCGCCTTCGTTGACGGTGCCGCCGGGGAATTGGTGCGCGATTTTCAGCGTCGTCGCTTGCTGCGCCCACGCCGTTGACAGCCACAGCGGGCTGGTGGCCAGCGCACCGAGCATGGCCCTGCGATTGATCGAACTCATACGTCCTCCAAGGATGGTCTCACGGTTACTTGCATTTGAATATGCAATAATCTTCTTTGTGTATACAAGAATATATTGATTAAATACATTGTCAAGCCAAATCCGCGTTTTATAATGGAGTCTCATATACACGTTTTGACTGCACACGATGAAGAACCATTCGGCCACCTTGCGCGAACAGATAGAGGAAATGATCGCCGTGGGCGCGCTGTCGCCCGGCCAGCACCTGGACGAGACGGAACTGGCGGCCCGCTTCGGCGTCTCGCGCACGCCCATCCGCGAAACGCTGATCCAGCTGGCCTCCATGGGCCTGGTGGTGATACGCCCGCGCCGGGGCGCCATCGTGGCCGAGCTGGGGCCGCAGCAGCTGGTGGAAATGTTCGAAGTGATGTCGGAACTGGAGGCCACCTGCGGCCGGCTGGCCGCGCGCCGCATGACGCCGCGGGAGCAGCAAGCCTTGCTGGACGCGCACCAGGCTTGCAAGAGCGCGCGTGACGCGCACGAGCCGGACGATTACTATTACAAGAACGAGGAATTCCACGAAGCGATCTACGCGGGCAGCCACAACCAGTTCCTGATCGAACAGACGCGGGCGCTGTACCGGCGCCTGCGGCCGTACCGGCGCCTGCAGTTGCGGGTGCGTGACCGGCTGGCCAATTCCTACGATGAGCACGACGGCGTGGTGCAAGCCATCGTGCATGGCGACGGCGAGCGGGCGGCCCAGCTGCTGCGCGAGCACGTGATGATACAGGGCCAGCGATTTTCCGATCTGATGGCGTCGTTGCCGTTGCTGAGCCAAAAGGCGGTCTGACACCGTCAACTTGAAGGAGGCAAGATGCGCCGCGTTCCCGTGTCAGGCATTGTCCTGCTGGTGGCCTTGGGTGCCGTGCTGCTGGCGCCATTGCCTTTGCCGCCCGGCGCCGTGCGCAACAGCGCCGTCATCGCCCGCAGTCCGGGCGCCGTGTTCGACTATGTGACCACGCCGGGCAACTGGCCGCGCTGGCATCCCTCGTCGCTGGCCGTGGCCGGCGCGACCGACCATTCGCTGCGCATGGGGGAAGTGGTGGACGAGGATTTCATTGTGGCCGGCTATCAGGGCCGGGTGCGCTGGACCGTGGTGCAGCGCCAGGCGCCGCAGCGCTGGGCCATCGCGGGCAAGATCGAGGAGGGTGGCAGCGGCAAGGTCAGTTACCGGCTTACGGCCGTGGACGGCGGCACGCTGTTCGAGCGTGAATTCGAGTATGCGCGGCCCAATTTGCTGTTCCTGCTGGCCGACCAGCTGCGCGTGCGGCGCCAGGTGACGGCCGAGTCGGCCGAAGCCTTGCGGCGGCTGAAGGCGGTGCTGGAAGGCCAGGCGCCCGCGCCACGCATGGCCGGCCCGGACCGGCACGCCAGCCCGGCGGCGCTGTAGCGGCTCAGCTGCGGCGTTGCAGGACGATGGGCACGCCCTCGGCCGGTGGCGTGGCGCCGGGCAGCATGTCCTGCAAGGTCAGGCGGTCGAGCACGTCCAGGTAGGCGCGGGTGGCCTGGCCCAGGGCGGACTTGAGGCGGCAGTCGCCCGTCAGCGGGCAGGTGTTGTGCTCGCGGTCGAAACACTCGGCCATGTAGAAATCCGTTTCCGTTTCCCGCACCAGCTGGCCGATATTGATGTCCTTGGGCTCGCGCCCCAGGCGCAGTCCGCCGTTGCGTCCGCGCACCGTTTCCACCATGCCGGACTGGCCCAGCTGGTACACCACCTTCATCAAATGGTTCTTCGAAATCGAATGGACGTCGGCGATGTCCTGGATGGTGACCAGGCGATCCCGATGGGCGCTCAGGTACAGCAGCGTGCGCAGCGTGTAATCGGTGAAGGAAGTCAGTCGCATCGTCGGTTCCGTGGTGGCGGGGAGGGCTGTCAATGCCCCTTGCAGCTTGCTATTCTACTAGCTGGCCGGCGTGGAGGGAAATTCAGCCTGCCGGCGGCCGAGGGCACACATGATTGCAGTATGATGGTCACATGGGCCAACCATGTGCGGCATCGCACCGATCTTGACGGCAGCTTGCCACATACTGGCCCGTCTTCACAAGCGGAGGAATGATGGACAACAGCGACCAGCGCCGGCAGTTTGTCGGCGAACTGTGGCGCCGGTTCGAGGCGCTGCAGCAATGGGCCATCGACAACTGGCCCGACAAGCAACATCCCCTGTCCAATGCCGATTTCGTGGCGGCGCGCCAGGAAATCCTGGCCCTGGCCGATGAGCGTCACCCCATGCCGGGCGGCCAGGTGCCGGAGCCGGCCGAAGGCGGCCCGCAGTACGTCGATGTCACGCCCACGCCCTGGCCGTGAGTGCCCTCTCAGCTTGCGGACCGGGCCGGCTGGCCCAGCAGCCATGCCGCCAGGCTGGCCACCAGGCCGGCCATCACGCCGCAGGCCAGCTTGAAGGCGCTGTCGAACAGCAAGGGCGCCACCAGGCCTGACACCAGGGCGAACAGCAGCATCTGGATGAACGACTGCATGGACGAGGCCAGCCCGCTGTTGTTGGGGAAATGGTTGAGCGCCATCATCGTCAGCGGCGGCATGGCCAGCGCCAGCGCGAACGAATAGACGAACAGCGGCAGCACGGCCCACGGCACTTGTGCCGGATAGAGGTAGTTATAGGCCATGTTGGCGGCGGCGGCCAGCGCCATCAGCCCGTATCCGAGCCAGACCAGCGTGCGCTGGCGGTAGCGGTGGGCGAATTTGGCCGCCAGCGCCGAGCCGACGATCATGCCGCTGATGAGGGGAATGAACAGCCAGGCGAAGGCTGTCTCCGGCAAATGCAGGATGTCGATGACGAAATAGGCGGCCGAGCCGATGTAGAGGGCAAAGCCGCCAAAGCTCAGGCCGATGGCCACGGACAGCAGCAGGAACTGGCGGTGGCACAGCACTTTCCAGTAATTGGCGGCGATGGCGCCCAGGTGGAACGGGTGGCGCGCCTGCTGCGGCAAGCTTTCCGGCAGCGCGCGCTGCACGGCGACAAACATCAGCACGCCGAAGCCGGCCAGGAACCAGAAGATGGAACGCCAGCCCAGGCTCACCTGCAGCCAGCCGCCCAGCACGGGCGCGATGGCCGGCGCCAGGCCGAACACCATCATCACGTGCGACAGGATCTTTTGTGCTTCGCCGCCCGAGAACCGGTCCTGTACGATGGCCCGGCCCACCACCGAGCCGGCACCGGCCGCCAGCCCTTGCAGCACGCGGCATACCAGCAGCACCCCCAGCGTGGGCGCCAGGGCGCCGCCGATCGAGGCGGCGATATACAGCAGCAGCGAGCCCAGGATGACGGGGCGGCGGCCGAACGAGTCCGACAGGGTGCCGTAGAACAGCATCATGGCGGCAAAACAGAACATGAACAGGCTCAGCGTCTGCTGGATGGCGAGCGGGGTAGCGTCGAAATCGCGGGCAATGGCTGGGAAAGAGGGCAGATAGGTGTCGATTGCCAATGGTCCGACCATGGTCAGGCCGGCCAGCAACAATGTCAGCAGAATATTCATGGGGTACTTCTTGTTCTTTGGAACGGTATTTTACGCTACTCGGGCTGAACCCGTATCGGCTAGCCCCGGCCGCTGGAACTATCGATTTTTTCGATGTTAAACCGGTAAACTTTGCGTTTTACATCGAATGTCCATGCACGCATAATCGGTCTCACACTTGAGCTGCGCCGCGCCGGCCGCTCACCACCGTTTGCCCGATTGGAGTTTTAGATGAAAAAGATAGTCGCCCTGCTGTTCGCCGCCGGTTTCACCATGGCCGCCTCGGCCACCCCGGAAACCTTCGTCATGGACACCACCCATACGTTTTCGCGCTTTGAATACAGCCATTTCGGCTATTCCACGCAGTTGAGCCGTTTTGACAGCACGACGGGCAAGATCGTGCTCGATCGCGCTGCCAAGACGGGTTCAGTGGAAGTGACGATCGATGCCAAATCGCTTGATACCGGCTATCCGACCTTCAACGGCCACCTGCAGGGCGAGGATTTCTTCGATACGGCCAAGTATCCCGTCATCACCTACAAATCGACCAAGTTCAACTTTGACGGCGACAAGCTGGCCACCGTCGACGGCAACCTGACCATCAAGGGCGTGACCAAGCCCGTCACGCTGACGGTGACGTCGTTCATGTGCATGCCGCACCCGATGATGAAGAAGGAAGCGTGCGGCGCCAACGCCGTCGCCAAGATCAAGCGTACCGAGTTCAACGCCGGTAAATATGCCCCTTACGTGGGCGATGATGTCACCCTGACCTTCGCTGTCGAAGCCATCAAGGAATAAGCGGCAAGTGGGTGTCCGGCCCCTTGCGTGGGCGGTTCTTTAGCGGTTCAGACCAGTTGGAACCAGCCCAGCACGGCGCCCGCTGCCAGCAGCCACAGCAAATGTATCCTGGTGCGCCAGATCAGCAGGCCGGCCGCCACCGACAACAGCCACAGTGGCCAGTCCTGTGCCAGGTCGCGGTGAGCGCTGCCGAGGATGATGCCCACTGAAACCATCAAACCCACCACCACCGGCGCCATGCCCTGCTTGAAGGCGCGCACTTCCAGCATGTCGCGGTTCTGGTGGCCCCAGCGGGCCGCCAGGTAGGTAATGGTGGTGCTGGGCACCATGATGCCCGTCATGGTGACGGCCACGCCGGCCAGGGCGGCCAGGTAGCTGCCGGCATTGAGGCCCACGTTCCAGCCCATCAAGGCCACGAACAGCACGTTCGGTCCCGGCGCCGCCTGGGCGATGGCGATCGAGTCGTTAAACTGTGATTGTGTCAGCCAATGGTGTTCTTCCACCAGAAAACGGTGCATTTCCGCCGTGGTCGATATGGCGCCGCCGATCGACATCAGCGACAGCATCAGGTAGTGGCCGAACAGGTTGAGCCAGTCGGCCCAGTCCAGCGTCAAGTGGATAGGGGCGTTCACGTGCGCATCTTCCGGTAAGTCATCACACAGCCCAGGCCGCCCAGCAGGGCCAGCGTATAGATCAGCGGCCAGTGCAGCACCACCACGCATATCACGCCCAGCGCGGCGATCAGCAGCGAACCGGCCAGCGGCAGCGGATGGCGCCGCAGGGCCGAACTCATTTTCAGTCCGGTGGCGGCGATCATGCCGGCCGACACGGCCGCCATGCCGCGCAGGGCGCCGGCCACGCCCGGATGGGCGGCATAATGGGAGTGGAGCAGGGCCAGCAGCAATACCAGCAGCAGCGGCACCGTCAGCATGCCGCCCAGGGCCGCCAGCGCGCCGGGCAGGCCGAAATAACGGCCGCCTATCATCATGGACAGGTTGACCACGTTGGGGCCGGGCATGATCTGGGCCACGGCCCATTCCTCGATGAATTCTTCCTGGCTCAGCCAGCGCTTGCGCTCGACCAGTTCACGCTGGACGACGGCCAGCACGCCGCCAAAGCCCTGCAGGGCCAGCAGGGTAAACGAGACGAACAGGTCGGATAGGGAAGTGGGGCGGGGCCGTTCCGGCACAGGTGGCGCAGTCATGCCGCAATTATGGCATGGCGCGCGAATTGCCGTGCGGCCACTCGAAAAAGCGGGCCCGGGCGTAGTTGCGAACGGGACATTTGATTTAGCACAAAACAGCTTTTTCAGGGTGTGGGGCGGGAATAACTTTTAATTGCGCGGCGATGGGAAGCTGCCATTGACTTTGGTCCATCTTGGCCGATACTCGTTTCTGGCAGCCGCCCAGGCGCCCGGCCGGAAGAGGAGCTGGCCGCAATGTAACAACCGACTAAAGGATGGTGATGAACGTTCTTAGCCTGCAACCGACAGCGTCGCCTGCGTCCGCTGACCTGTATCAAGTGAGAATCGACGAGCACTGCCGCGATGTCGTCGACCGCGGCATCCTGGTCCAAGCCAGCTTCAACACCATGTGCGCGATCGAGTACCTGAAGTCCAACAATGTCCAGGCCCACGTCATTGAACGGGTGCTATTACACCCCGAACAGCGGCGAAAAGCCCATCATTGAACCTTTCTTAAGCCTTTCTATTTCAGCCCGGTAAGAGATATTCCCGCCGGGCTGGTCGCGCTGCCGGCGCGGCGTTTTGCCGCCGGCCCCCACCCGCTTAGTTATACACAAAATGCCGTTTGAAGATATTTTGAAGTAACTTTCATGGTGACAATCGGTGATATTGTAAGTGGTTGATTTTATTGAAGATATTTTTTGCCTTCTGGATAGGCAGTTTGTTGAAAGGCCCGTCAGTACAGGCTTCTTGGGTTGTCAAGAGGGGCTTGTCCACAAAGATATCCACAGTCATTGTGGATATCCGAAAAAGTGCTTAACAATCCGCGACTTAGCGCGTTCCGTTGTCCGGATGTCGGCAAGATGCAGGCAAGTACGGGGAAAGTTGAGCGAAAATGAAAGCAGTTCACTACTGTATGCCTGAACAGTATTTTGTCCGGCGGCGCGCCGGCACCTACATCAGGCTGGCGACGGCGACGTAGGCGGCCGGACGGCCGTTGCCGTCGAGCGCGGGCATGATGGTGGTGCGCAGGCGCACCGGCTGGCCATCGCTGGCGTAGGCCGTCACGACGTCGCTCCACGCCTCGCCATCCCGCAGTGCCTGCAGCGCGTCGGCCAGCTGGTCCTGGGGCAGGGTGGCTTCGTGCAGCATGCGCGGCGACTGCCCCAGCAGCTGCTCAGGCGCAAAATGGAGCACGGCGCACAGCTTGTCGTTGACGTCGGCGATCTTGCCGGCAGCGTTGATGGTCATCATCAGTGCATGCTGGTCCACGGCCGCCAGCAGGCGGCGCGCCTGGCTCAGTTCCGTCTGCAGGGCGTGGTTGCGCTGCTCGGCCGCTTCCAGGCCCGCATAGGCGCGCAGCGACGAGATGACCGTGGTAAACAGCTTGCGGGTGGTCAGGTCGGTCTTGCACCAGAAATCGTTGATGTCGTAATCGAGGATGATGCTGTGTTCCAGCGCCTGGCCCGGCTGGCCCGTGCGCAGCACGATGCGCACCAGGTGGTTGCCCAGCACGTCGCGGATCTGGCGCGCCACGCGCAGGCCGGCGTCGCTGGTCTCCATGATGACGTCGAGCAGCACCAGCGCCACGTCGGGATTGGCCCGCAAGGTGGTCAGCGCTTCTTCGCCGCTGTAGGCGTGCAGGAAGCTGATGCGCCGGCCCATGAAGCAGGCATTGCTGAGGGAAAATTTGGTGACCACGTGCACATCGACGTCGTCGTCCACGATCAGCACCCGCCATGGCATGGGCGTCTGCGCCGGCGCTGGCTTGGTCGGCGCTACCTCATCTTCGATCATCCAGTTCGTCGAGTCGTCGTCATTCACGTCCATGCAATTTCTCACGGCAAGTCTAGGAAGGGCGCGTAGTGTACTGCAAGCGCCTGTGAAATGCGGTAGTTTAGAGTGACACTATTCCTGCCCCAGCGTTTTGTCAAAGGATTCCCGGCGGCGCTGCGCAAAATTGCCAATCTGCATCAAAAATATTTTCCAGCCACTTGAAAACTGACCGTCCGGCATAATTTAACAATATGTAAGTCATTGATTTTATTGATAAATTTTTCTGCCTGCAGATTGGGCATTTTGTTGAAACCCGCACCAGTACTGGCCTTCCAGCCTGTCAAGTGGCGGTTACCCACAACGTTATCCACAGTTGGTGTGGATATCTGCGAAAAGTGCTTAGTAAACGCCTGCTTAGACAACATAGCTGAGAAAACAGGTGCATCTGTGGCGGACCTGACACGGCGGCATCAGCGGCCGGGCTACAAGGCGGCGACCAGCCGCTGCAATTCCGCCAGAAACCGCTGTTGCGCCAGCAGGGGTGGCCATGGCTCCCACGCCACGCCGCCGTAACGCGCCTGCAGCGGATCGTCCGCCAGCGGCCGTTCGCCGATCTTGAGCGTGCGCCGCACTTCCTCGCCGGACCAGCCCACCACATGCACGGCCTCGCTGGCGGCCGCCACCCGGTCGGCCCGTTTGTGCAGCACGAATTCCTGCGCATTCCACCGTTGCAAGCCGTAACGCTGGAACACGGCATCCTGCAGGCGCTCGCTCAGCTGCTGGAAACGCTCGCCCAGGAAGGGTTTGAGCGGGCTCAGGCAGTCGAAACCGATCAAGCCCTCGTCGCCATCGTGGATCAGCTCGCGCAGCTCCGCTTCCGGCGGCAGGGGCTCGGGCGCCATGGCCCGCCGCAACAGCATCACCGTGATCGAGTGCTGGGCCACGGACAGGGGCAGGTCCCAGCGCGAATGGCCGCCCCAGCGGTAGGTGCGGGCCAGGCCCAGCGCCAGGTCCGTATCGTCCCAGTCCAGTGGCGTGGGGTCCAGCAGATCGAGGCGCTTGCCCGACGGCATACGCACCCAGGCGCGATGGTCGCCGGCCATTTGTGCTTCCTTTCCCAAATCGCGTGTCGCGTCACGCCACCATCGTACACCGGCGCCGGGCCCGGTGTGGGCCGGACGCCCCGTTGCGGGCCCGCTTGCGGCAGCTTGTTGCTTTTTGGTAGTTGCCGGCTGCGTCAGCGCTTGCGGGCCAGCGTCAGGCCGTCGCTCAGGGGCAGCAGCGACAGGTCGATGCGCTCGTCGGCATGGAGCTTGATGTTGAGCGCCTGCAGGGCCGCCGTCTCGGGCGTGGCGGCCGGCGCGGCCACCTGGCCGCTCCACAGCGTGTTGTCGATGGCGATCAGGCCGCCGGCGCGCACCAGTTGCATGCACCGTTCGTAATAGCCGTCGTAGTTGACCTTGTCGGCGTCGATGAAGGCGAAATCGTACTGGCCCGCCTCGCCGGCCGCCAGCCGGGCGTCCAGCGTGCCGAGCGCCGGTCCCAGGCACAGTTCGATTTTGCCGGCCACCCCGGCCTGCTCCCAGTAGGGCTGGCCGATGCGCGTGTATTCATCGTTCACGTCGCAGGCCAGCAGGCGGCCGTGCGCGGGCAGGGCCAGCGCCACGGACAAGGCGCTGTAGCCGGTGAAGACGCCGATCTCGATGGCGCGCCGCGCTCCCATCAGCTTGACCAGCAGGGCCATGAACTGGCCTTGCTCGGGCGAGATCTGCATGTTGGCCAGCGGATGGGCGGCCGTCGCGGCCCGCAGCCGGGTTTGCGCCGGATGTTCGCGGATCGAGTGGTCGAGCAGGTATTGGTAGAGCGTATCGTCAAGTTCCAGGGTACGGTTGGACATGCTTGTTCTCCCAGGCAGTTTCAGGCCCCCAGGGCCTGACATGAGGATAGTGTAGCAGTCTTTCTGTTTGTTTAACTTTGCGGTAAATACATCTGCTCCACGGCCGCCACCAGCGCTTCGTTGTCGAACGGTTTGCGCAGCACGCCATGGGCGCCCAGGGCCAGCGCCTGCTGCAGCCGCTCTTCCGTGTCGGCCGAGATGACCAGGATACGGCACGGGGCCGGCAACTCTGCCCTTTGCAGGAAGCGCAACACGGCCAGCCCGTCCATGCCCGGCATGCGCAGGTCCAGCGTCATGACGCCGGGACGGAAGGTGGGCAGCAGGGCGCCCGCCTCGAAGCCGTTGGCGGCGATGGCCGTCTCGAAACCGGCGCCGCGCAGCACCCGTTCGATGGCGCGCGCCATGGCCGGTTCATCGTCGGCGATCAATACCCGGCGCGGCAGGGCCGGCGGCGCGCTGCGGTCGGGAATGCCGTGCTCGGCCATGAAACGGTGCAGCGCGGCGCGGGTGACGCGGCGGTCGCCCCGACCCGGTAATTTGTATGCCTGCAACAGTCCGCGATCTATCCAGCGCAGCACGGTGCGGAAGTTGACGCCGCAAATTGCCGCCGCTTCCCCTGTGGTCAATACGTCTTGTTCGTCCGGTTCCATGGCACCTCGGTAGTTAAGTCATGTTTGACAGGATAGTCAGGTTGGACTAAATTGACAACAGGCAATGCGGTTTTCCCCGTTAATAAAGTGGCATGGTCACAACAGGAGCAGCCATGGAAACTTTGCTGTCAGCATCCGGCCTGGCGCCGTGCGAGCGGATACGGTTCGCCAGCCTGTGCCGGCGACAGGGCTTGCGCCCGGAACGCTTCCTCGTGATGGTCGATGTCCTGGGCCATCCCGGCAGCGGCGGCGGGCGCCGCACGGTACGGGTGTTGCACGCGCACGCTTGCCGGCGCTATCCGCTGGACGCACTGGGCCGCTGGCTGGAAGCATTCGAGGCCGATTTGCGGGCCGGCCATTTCCACTTCTGGTGCGGCGCGAACCCAGCCTGAGCCAGCCAGATCTACTTCGGGAGTACGATGATGAGCATTATTGCCAACGATACCATGCCGATGATGGACGAATACCAGTTTTACCAGCTGCTGGAAGGGCCGGCGCCGGTGCAGGTCGACATTGTCCGGCTGGGGCCGTATTTCGCCCCCTACGTGCCGGCCACGGACGTACCGGGTCAGGCGGCGCCGTACGGCGCCATCGTGCGCGGCCACAGCGACGTGCTGGCGGCCGAGACGGTGGAAGGGGTGCGCCGCTTGCTGCTCGACATCGCCGACGGTTCGCCCCGGCTGCGCATCAACGACGCGGCCGTGCGCGACGCCTGAACGTCAGTTGTTGTGTGCGCTCCAGCCGCCGCCGTGGCGGATGAAGACGGATTTGGACAATTCGTAGCGGCGGTCCGCCAGCGGCGTACGGGCGCGCTCGGCGATCAGCTCGAAGGCGCGCGGCTGTTCGGAGCCGATGGTAAAGATCAGGTCGCGCGACGGGATGGCCGCCAGCGGCTGGCCGGGCAGGTGGGGCGCCAGGCGCGGCCACAGGTCGTCCAGCAGCAGCAAGGTGGCTTCGAAGGTGCCGCCGGCCGAGATGCCGATGACGCCGTCGCCGCAATCGTGCAGCTGGATGCGGTCCAGGCAGCGCGGCAGGTTCTGCACGGCCAGCCGGTGCAGCGCATCCAGGTCCATGCCCAAGGTGTCGAACGTCTTGTTGGTGATGTACTCGAGGCGGTTGGGACGGTCCACGGCATACATCACCACCACGTCGGCCGCCAGCGGACGCAGCACGGGGGAGTCGGCCGGCGCCAGGTCGGCCAGCGTGGCCGCCGCGTCCTTGCTGGCCAGCTGCTTGAGCATGGGGATGATGAAAGGCGTATCGCTCATGGCTGTCCTGCCGCGGGGCGGCGGCGTCGTGTTTGTGGTTTGGCAAGCATGCCGTCGCCCATTCTAATCGACGTATTGTCGTTTCGACCAGCGATTGCGCTACGGGGCGGGCGCTTTTTTGGGGAGAATTGACGGCCTGCAGGTATCATGGCGCTTTTCGTTTTCGCCGGAGATGGTGTCATGTTGATAGCCCCAGAACAATTTTTCGCCTTCCTTGCCGCCGCGCTGCTGATTACCGTCTCGCCGGGGCCGGACAACCTGATGGTGCTGGGCGTGGGCATGTCGCGCGGGCGGCGCCAGGGCATGGCATTCGGCCTGGGTTGCGCGCTCGGCTGTCTGAGTCACACGGTGCTGGCCGCGCTGGGCGTGAGCGCCCTGATCAAGGCCTCGCCGCTGGCGTTTGGCGGCCTCAAGCTGGCCGGCGGCCTGTACCTGGTCTGGCTGGGCATAGGTGCCTTGCGCAGCCGGGGCGGCGCCCGGGTGGACGGCAGCGCGCTGCCCGATGAATCGCTGGGCAAGCTGTTTGCCAAGGGCTTGTTCGCCAACAGCATCAATCCCAAGGTGGTGTTGTTCTTCCTGTCCTTCCTGCCGCAGTTCGTCATTGCCGAGCGGGGCGGCGCCAGCTGGCAGACGGCCCAGCTGGGGCTGATCTTCACGGCCCAGGCTTGCCTGCTGTTTGGTTTGCTGGGCTATTTTTCCGGCGCCGTCGGCACCTGGATCAACCGCCATCCCCGTGCCGGGCTGTGGCTGGACCGGGTGGCGGGCGCCATTTTCGTCGGCCTGGGCCTGCGCCTGATCGTGGCCCGCTGAAGGGTGGAGGCGGGGACGTTATCGAAAGAGAAAAAATGTCATGGTAATAAGCGATGTCATCAAGCCGTCATGCTGCACTGCCACAATGGCCTTGCTCTTTCAAGTCTCTCCCGATTTGAAAATCTTCGCCCGCCCCGCAAGGGAGCGGGCTTTTTTTTAATCAAAAAAAAAAGGGGTACGTCCCCATTTTTTTACAATCGGGGTTCCTCGCACTGACCTCGCCGGGTAGTTAGCGGGCGCGCAGGTCGAAGCGCAGCTCGAGCTCGTCTTGCACGGCCATGGCGCCGGCCATGACGGAGAACGGCACCAGGCCAAAATCCGTCTGCTTGAGCTTGGCGGTGCCGCGCACCCGCAGGCCGTCGCCGTCCGCTTCGCGTTGCGCTTGCACCGGCACGGTGCGGGTGATGCCATGCAGGGTGACCGTCACTTGCAGATGGTCGCCGTCGCTCCGTTCAGTGTGCACTTGCACCAGCGGGTAATGTTCGGCGTCCAGCACGCGCGTCAGCATGTTGTGGCGCGTGCCGGCGATGGCGTCGGCCGCCGGCTGCGGCGCCAGGCCCGCTTCCGTGCGCAGCGCCGCCTCGTCCACCGTCATCTGGTCCAGCCGGAACTGGAAATCGGCGCGGTTCTGGGCCGGCGCCACGTAGCCGTCGAGCTGGCGGACCGCGACCAGGTGGTCATGGCCGAAACGGGCCAGGGGCCCGGCCCGCCGCACCAGCACGGCGATCAGGGAGCGCTGGCCGTCGATGCGCAGCACGGCCTGGCCGGCCGCCTGCCATTGCAGATAGGGGGCGCGCCAGTCGGCCGTTGCTGCGGCGGCCGGCGGGGCGCCGGCAGGCACGGTTTCCCGCTGCAATCCGGCTGGGGCGCAGGCGGCCAGCAGGCAGGCGAGGAGCGGGGCCGCCAGCCTGGCGCGCCGGCGCGACGGACGGAGCGGCGCCAGCCCGGCGCGCCAGGCGGACGGAGGGGGCGATTGCACGCTACGGGGCGGTGCGGCGGACGGCCGCCATGGCGCCGGCAACGGCAAGCGGTGTAATATTGTTGATAATGTCATGAAATGGATATCCGCCCGTCATTTGGCCGTCACAATGGCCCTATATGATTCGTCCCGCTGGTCCCAGCGTGCTTGAGCTGGTCACCGTGTCCGAGCCGGCACGGGATTTCACAGAGCACGACTCAGCAGGTTAGCCGGTGGCCTGGAGCACCGGCACCAGAATTCCTGCGCGGCGGGCATCCCGGCCCGCCCAGCTCCCCATGTTCGCCCGCGCGTGGCCGGGTGAACGATTATTCAGTTACCTTAATGAAGTCCTAAGCCTAGCGTTGCCGATAGCTGGCAAAGTAACACCTGTAGCGCACGGTATCAACCCGGCGCAGAGTTGCCGGACTCATCCTCCGGCACAGAATTCTCCAGGCGGCACCATGGCCGCCGGAACCGATAATCCCTACGCTTTAATCAGCGTTTCAGGCCGGCCCATCGAACGATGCTGCCGGCCTCTTTTTTTGCCGTTCAGGGCGCCGCGCGCGCCAGCCAGGCATCGATCTGCGGCAGGCGCTGCTGGCGCACCTTGATGCGGTAGGCAATGCCGGCCACGGCGGCGCTGGTGTCGCCCTGGGCGCCGGCCGGCAAGTGCTCCCTGGCATAGGCCGTCAGCTTGTCCATCATGGCCGGATCGGCCGAACGGCTGGCCAGGTGGGGGAAGTAACGGGACCGCGAGGCCACGTCGATCTTGCCCTCCACCTGTTCGCGGTGCGCCACGGCGTAATTGAATGCCAGCTCCGGATGGTGCACGGCCACGCGCGAGATCATGGCGGCGCTGTCGGTGGCGCCCGGCTCGCCGCTGAGGGCCAGCTCCAGGGCCCGCTGAGCGAGCGCCGCGTCTTCGGCCGCGCCCAGCAGCAGGTACAGCTCGGTGCGCACCAGGGCGGTGGTTTCCTCCCTGGCCATCTGGTGCAGGCGTTCCCAGGTGGCGGCGTCCGCATGCCGGGCCACCACGCTCATGATGGTGAGCTTGAGGGCGGCCGGCATGGCCGACGGATCGGTGGCGGCGGCGTCGAAGCGGCGGCGCGCTTCGGCGATGGTGCCGGCGTCGCCGAGCACGCTCAGGGCCGAGATCAGTTCGGCGCGCAGGTTGGCCACGGGGCCGCCCTCGTTCGCGGCCGCGTTCCAGCCTGTGCGCGCCAGCACGGGCGCCAGGCGCGCGCGCGCGTAGCGGCCGAAGGTGGCGCGGCGCTGCGGCTGGTTTTCATAGTGCTGGTCGATGTCGGCATAGACCTGGGCGATCTGGCTCCACACCTGGGGCACCGCGTCCAGCGGCGCGCGGCTGGCCAGGTCGAGGAAGTCGGAGGCCGGCTGCAGGCCGGCCATGCCCAGCGACCAGCTGTTGGTCAAGGTGCCGAGCTGGTCGATCGGCGCCAGGCTGGCGAACTGCCCGGCCAGCGCGTCGAACACCTTGGGCGCGTACAACGTGCGGTAGTAGCCGGCCTGGCCGGCGTTGACCAGCACGGCGCCGCAGCCGGGCACCGTCATGCTGGCGTGCTTGCCGCTGACGATGGCGCGGGCGCTGGCGTGGCCCACGGTCTGGGCAATGACGGGCACCTGCCACGTGAGCGGTGCCTTGTCCAGCCGGTCCTTGCTGAATTCGCCCTGGGACAGGGTGACGCTGGTGCTGCCGTTGCGGCACACGGCATCCTGTACCCGGATCAGCGGCACGCCCGGTTGCAGCGTGAAGTCGTGGGCGATGGCGCGCACCGGCTTGTGGGCCGCGTGCTCGATCTCGCGCCACAGGTCGTCGGACACGGTGTTGCCGTGGGCGTGGCGGCGCATGTAGCTGCGCACGCCGGCACGCCATGCATCCTCGCCCACGTAGTTTTCCAGCATGCGGATGACCGATTCGCCCTTCTGGTAGGTGATGCTGTCGAAGGCCTGGTTGGCCTGTTCCACCGTCGCGATATGGGTCACCACCGGGTGGGTGGTGGCCAGCGCATCCTGTCCCATGGCGTGATCGCGCGTGCTCACGGCATTGAGTTCGGTATGCCATTCCGGATGCAGGCGGGCCGTGGTGCGGCTTTCCATCCAGCTGGCGAAGCCCTCGTTGAGCCACAGGTCGTCCCACCACTGCATGGTGACCAGGTCGCCGAACCACTGGTGCGCGATTTCGTGCGTCACCGTCAGGAACACTTCTTCCTTGTCGGTCTGGGTCATGATGGACGGATCGAGCAGCATCGCGTTCTCGAAGTAGAAGATGGCGCCCCAGTTCTCCATCGCGCCGAAGAAGGGGCTGCGGCCCGGTGCTGCGATGTTGTCCAGCTTGGGCAGCGGGTAGGGCAGGCCGAAGTAGTCGTTAAATTCGCGCAGCACGGCGCGGCTGGCGTCGAGCGAGAAGCGGGCCTGATCGAGCTTGCCCTTCTGGGTGACGACGCCCAGTTCGGTGGCGCCTTCCTGCACGGTGGCGCGGTCGAACTCGCCCATGCTGAAGAACAGCAGGTAGCTCGACATGCGCGGCGTGGTGGCAAAGCGCAGCAGCTGGCGGCCGTCGGGCAGGGGGCTGGATGAGGCCAGCGGCATGTTGGAGATGGCGTTCTGGCCGGCCGGCGCCGTCAGCTCCAGCGCGAAGGTGGCCTTGTAGTTCGGTTCGTCCCAGCAGGGCAGCACGCGGCGCGCGTCCGAATTTTCGAACTGGGTGTAGAGCGCGCGCTTGGCGACGCCGCCGTTCTGATAGTCGAGCTGGAACAGGCCGGCCGGTTGGGTGCCGATCTTGCCGCGATAGGCCAGCTGCAGCTGGTAGCTGCCGGGCGCCAGTTCGCGCGCAAAGCGCAGCGTGACGGTCTGCTCGTCGGCATCGGTGGTGATGGCGCTGGCCGCCAGCGGCGCCTGGCCGGGACCGGCGCTGATGGCCGCGCTGGCGAAGTCCAGGTCCACGGCGTTGAGGGTCAGGCTGGTGCTGGGCTGGCCGATCTCGAGCGCGATGGTGACGCTGGCGCTGAAGGTGCCGTGTTCGGCGTCGGGCGCGATGGACAGCGCGTAATGGCTAGGGCGGGCATTGCGCGGCAGCTGGGTGGTGACCTGGGCGGCCGTGGCGCTGGCCTTGGCCGGTGCGGCGACGGCCGCCGTGGCTGGAAACTGGTGGCTGGCGACCAGCGCGAGGACGGCCAGTGAAATCAAGCTGCGTTGCATGCTGAACCCTTTATCTTGTGGAGTCGGGAAAACGATTGGAGTGTAGCGGCAATCTACGGGCAAAGGACATTCTTGTCAATGCGACCACACTCGCCGGCCCGGGGAGCGCCGGCCGGTAAATGGCGCTATGATCTGGGCTGCATGGCCCGCCTCCCGCCGGCCGTCACCGACCCAAAAGGAAAGATGCAGACATGATCGACCTGTACACCGCGGCCACGCCGAACGGCCACAAGATTTCCATCGCGCTGGAAGAACTGGAACTGCCCTACACGCTGCATGCGCTGGAGCTGTCGAAGAACGAACAGAAGGAACCGTGGTTCCTGGCCATCAATCCGAACGGCCGCATTCCCGCCATCGTCGACCGCGCGGCCGACAATTTCGCCGTGTTCGAATCGGGCGCCATCCTGATCTACCTGGCCGAGAAGACGGGCCGGCTGATGCCGTCCGACCCCAAGGGCCGCTCGCTGGTGATGCAGTGGTTGATGTTCCAGATGGGCGGCATCGGTCCCATGATGGGCCAGGCCAATGTGTTCTACCGCTATTTCGCCGAGAAGCTACAGCCGGCCATCGACCGCTACCAGGGCGAGAGCAGGCGCTTGTTCCGCGTGCTCGACGGCCACCTGAAGCAGCACGAATACCTGGCCGGCGATTATTCGATCGCCGATATCGCCAACTGGGCCTGGGTGCGCACCCACAACTGGTCCGGCGTACCGACGGACGACCTGCCGCACCTGACGCGCTGGCTGGCCACGGTGGGCGAGCGCCCGGCCGTCAAGCGCGGCATCCAGCTGCCGCCGTCGCAGCTGGACCGCACGGCCAGCGACGAGAAAGCCCAGCAGTTTGCAGCCGAAGCGCGCAAGATGCTGGAAACCGGACAATCCCGCGAACAAGGAGTTTGATGATGAAGCTGTACACCGCATTCCGCGCGCCGAATCCGCGCCGCGTCGCCATGTTCATCGCCGAAAAGGGCATCGAGGGCATCGAACATGTGATGGTGGACCTGGGCGCCGGCGAGCATAAAAGCGCCGCCTACCTGGCCAGGAATCCTTTCGCGCAGGTGCCGGCGCTGGAACTGGACGATGGCCGCATGCTGTGCGAAACGCGCGCCATCTGCACCTGGCTGGAAGGTTATGCGCCGGAGCCGAACCTGATGGGCGAAGGCTACGAGGAGCGCGCCTTCATCGAGATGGCCGACCGCCGCGTGGAACTGCGCCTGTTTGCCGGCATCGCCAACTGCATCCGCCATACCCATCCGGGCCTGGCGTCGCTGGAGCAGCCGCAGTTCCCCGAGTTTGGCGCGGCGCAGGGCGAGAAGATGCGGGCAGTGGCGCGCTGGCTGGACCAGACCCTGGCCAGCCAGCCCTACGTGGCCGGCGCCCGTTTCACCATCGCCGACATCACGGCCTTCTGCGCGCTGGAGTTCGCGCGCGGGCTGATGAAGTTCCGGCCCGGTGCGGAAGGCATGGCGCATTTGCAGGCGTGGCGTGACCGGATTGCCGAGCGGCCGAGTGCGGCGATGAGCTGATTGCGCGAAGTTCGATTTATACGTTGAGAACCCGTCGCTTTCCGGTGCCCGCCTTCACGCCAGCCCGCTTTGGATTATCATTGTTGGCGATTTTGAATTTCTGATCTTTCGCCAACCCTGGCGCGGCCACCCCGCGCCACCTACCTCAGGAAAACATGATGCCCCAGCTCAAACTGACTTATTTCGATTTCCACGGCGGCCGCGGCGAGCCTGCCCGCCTGGCGCTGCATATCGGCGGCATTCCATTTGAAGACCACCGCTTCGCCTTTCCCGAGTTCGCCGAATTGCGCAAGGCGACGCCGTTCGGCCAGGTGCCCACGCTGCACGTGGACGGCACCCTGGTCACGCAGAGCGATGCCATCCTGCGCTACGCGGGCAAGCTGGCCGGCCTCTATCCGACCGACCCTTACCAGGCCTTGCTGTGCGATGAGGTGACCTATGTGGTGGAAGACGCCAACGTCAAACTCGGCCCCAGCTTCCGCATGACGGGCGACGAGCAGAAAGCGGCGCGCCTGGCCCTGGTCAACGGTTCCATGCCCGTCTACCTGCGCTGGCTGGAAGCGCAGCTGCTGGCGCACGGCGGCCAGTACTTCGCCGACAACCGCCTCACCGTCGCCGACCTGAAGGTGTTCGTCGACGTGCGCAACCTCAACTCCGGCCGCCTGGACCATGTGCCGACGGACCTGGTGCAAAGCGTCGCGCCGGCGCTGAACGCCCACCTGGAGCGCATCGCCAACACCCCGGCCATCCAGGCGTACTACGCCAAATTCAGCGCCAGGTAAGGCGCCAGCAGGGTCGCCACGCCCCAGGCGACGAAGATGACACCTGTGGCGCGGCTGATCCAGTGGCCTGCAGGTGTCAGCTTTTCCACCAGCACGTAGCCGGCCAGCCCGACGATCCAGGCCAGGTTCATCACGCCGCCCACGAACAGCAGCAACATCAACGCCCAGCAGCAACCCACGCAGTAGGCGCCGTGCCGGATGCCCATCCGCAGCGCGCCCAGCCTGCCGCTGCGCCAATGGGCCAGCACGAAATCGAGCGGCGACTGGCAATGGGCCAGGCAGGCCGATTTGACGGGCGTCCACTGGTAGATGCCGGCCGCGACGAGCGTGCCCCCGGCCAGCACGATGCTGGTGCTTTCCATCATGGGCGACAGCAGGGCCGCCCGTTCCAGCAGATATTGCAGCGCGACGGCGGCAATGCTGAACAGGCTCCACACGGCAAGGTAGCCCAGCGCGAACAGCGCGACGGCGGGTCCCGGTCCGCCCGCGGCCGTGTTGCGGCGGGCGATGGTCGCGTGCAGCAGTATCATGGGCAGGGCGCTGGGCAGCATCATGGCCACCATCATGACCACCCACATGCACAGCATGATGAGCGCGTGCGCGGCGGTCCATGGTCCGGCGCTCATGGGCATGAGCATGCCGTCCATGTCCTGCATGGTGCCGGCGCCGGTGAGCAGGTAGGCCCACGCCAGCGCGGCCACGAGCGCCACCGCCACGACCGGCAGCGCCCGTTCGTGGTGCAGGATGCGCGCCAGGGTTGCCGCTGTCATGGCCCGCGCTGCGTTATCCCAGCACGCCGGCCGGGCTCTGGATCACATGGGCCAGGGTGCTGTGCTTGCCTTTCGTGGCGAAGGCAATGGCGCCCGTGCTGTCGATGTCCGACGATGCAATCTGTCCCTCGCGGTGCTCGAACCCGTCGGGCAGGACGATGGCGGCGCGCAGCGGTGCGCCCGTCACGGGATTCTTGATCGGTTCCACTTCGGTGCTCAGCACGCCGGGAATGACGATGCGGGCCTTGCGTTCGCCCTGGTCGAATTCAAAGCTGATGGGGGCGAAGACGGGGTCGTGCATCTTGGTCACGATCAGGCTGAAGATGTTGAACAGCGTGCCTTCCTGCGAGTTCTGGCCCGACAGGATGGCGAACAGGGCGTCGCGCTGCGCCGCCGTGGCGCGCTCGTCGATGATGGGCTGGGCCTGTCCATTGCCCTCGTGTAGGGCGCCGGGGAAGTGGACGGTGACGCAGAAGGTCAGCCCGTCGAGCCGCGTTGCCTCGAAATAGCCGGACGTGATATGCATGGCGACCAGGCCCTTGCAATATCCCTCCGTCGGTCTTGCATTAAAGTCGCATGGGCACCCATAGGCACAGGTGCAGTTCTTTACCCAATCTCCTTCCAGACGCCAGTCTGCGGTTGCCATGATCGCCTCCCTGAAAGTTGCGCGCGCGGTAATGCCACATGCTTCACTGTAGGTCGCATCTCAGCAAAGACAAGCCCGGCGTGCTGAGCCGCAAAACGCGCCAATACGGCACAGCCATGCGCACAATTGAAGTGTGAAACAACGCACGGAAGAGTTACGTGAACTATATTGAAAGCGACATCGGGTGGCTTCCGCCGTGAAGCCGTGGGCGCGGCCAACAGGTGCCCATCCGTGCAGGCACTGGCATCAGTCCAGGGCGGGGCGCGCTGTTTGCGGCGCGCCGCGGCGCTGGAGGAGGGCAAGGGCGCCCCCGTGTGCGCCCGTTTTCATCGGGAGAAGAAGATGTGCAAGCAGACTGCTTTGATGTTGCTGCTCGCGGCTGGCCTGGCCGGCTGGGGCATGAACGCACACGCCCAGTCCGGGCAAACCGCTTTCGGTCAAGCCACCGTCGAACCGGCGGTAAACCTTGCGGACGGCAGTACCGTCTATTTGTTGACGCCCAGTAAGGCGCCGTTCCCGGCCATGGCCAATCCACGGGCCGCGGCCCCGCTCTATTTGCCCGCCTATCCCAGCAATTCGACGATCAATCCGGCTACCCTGAACTGCCAGCCGCACAATTGCGATCACGTCAATGTGCTGCCGTTCCCGGCGCCCGGCTATCCCAACGGCGGGGCGGCCTGCGTCCAGTATGGCTATCCGGCCAACCAATGCGCGCTGCTGATCGGCCATGACCACCTGATCGGGGTGCCCCATACGGGCGACTTCAACGTCGCATGGTCCGTGGTGCTGGTCGTCTTCACGCCGGAAGGGCTGGCCGCGGGCGCCGCCAACCACCGCACCTTGACGCTGGTGGACGTCGCCAACCTGGTCACGCGGGGCTGGGCATACGAGGTGGTCACACCGATCACCTTCAACTGCAGCATCGTGCCCGCATCGCTCTATTACAAGGGCACGCCGCTCAGCTTCTAGCGGACTGTCACGCTGAATCGGCCGCGCCGCTCACGCCACCACGTTGCGCGGCGCGTCCGCCACCCACGCTTCGATATTGTCGATCAACTGGTCGGCCAGCGTCTGCATGGCCTGGCCGCTGGCCCAGGCCGTGTGCGGGGTGAGGATGAAGTTGGGCAGGCGCAGCTTGAGCAGTACGTGCTCGTCCGGCGGCGGTTCCTGGGTCAGCACGTCGAAGCCGGCGCCGGCGATGGTGTGATTGAGCAGGGCGTCGGCCAGCGCCTGCTCGTCCACCAGGCCGCCGCGCGCCGTGTTGATCAGCAGGGCGCTGCGCTTCATGCGGGCCAGTTCCGGCGCGCCGATCAGGTGGCGGGTCTGGGCCGTCAGCGGCAGGTGCAGGCTGATCACGTCCGACGTTTCCAGCAGCTCGTCCCACGACACCTGGCGCACGGCCGTATCGTCCACGGGCGAGCGCGTATGCACGCACACTTCCATGCCGAAGGCGCGCGCCAGCGCCGCCACCGACTTGCCCAGCGCGCCGTAACCGACCAGCCCCAGGCGGCTGCCGGCCAGGTCGGCGATGGGATGGTCGAGCAGGCAGAAGCGGCCCGCCTGCTGCCAGCGGCCCGCTTCCACGTCGGCCCGGTAGGCCAGCAGGTTGCGGCGCAGGGCCAGCATCAGGGCGAAGGTGTGTTCGGGCACGCTGTGGACGGCGTAGTTGCGGATGTTGGCCACGACGATGCCGCGCTCGCGGCAGGCGGCCAGGTCCAGGATGTCGGTGCCGGTGGCGGCCACGGCGATCATCTTCAGTTGCGGCAGCCGGGCCAGGTCGGCCGCCCGCAACGGCACCTTGTTGGTGATGGCGATGGTGGCGTCGCGCAGCCGTTCCACCACGTCGGCATGGGCCGTGGCCGGGTACTGGCTCCAGTGGTGGGGAAAGGCCGGCAGGCGCACGCTGGCGAGCAGGCTGTCACGGTCGAGGAAGACGATGCGGTGCGACGGGTTCATCGGGCATTCTCCAGTGCGGTGGCGGCGCGCGCCGGTTTGGGCAGGCGCATGCCGGGATGTTGGGCAAACAGTTCGGCCACCCATTCCACGAACACGCGCACCTTGGCCGACAGGTGGCGGTTCTGCGGGTAGACCACGTGGATGGGCACGGGTTCGGACGTCCAGTCGGGCAGCAGCAGTTCCAGCCTGCCGTCGGCGATCAGCGGCTCCAGCACGAAGCGCACGGCCTGGATGATGCCCAGCCCGGCCAGCCCCGCGCTCAGGTAGGCGTTGGCGTCGTTGACGGCGATCGAGCCGGGCAGCATGGTTTGCACCTTCTCGTCGCCGCGGCTGAAGTCCCATTCGAAGATCTTGCCGGTGCGGGACGAAAAATAGTTCACGCAGCGGTGGCGCGGCAACTCGTTGGGGTGCTGGGGCCGGCCGTAGCGCTCCAGGTAGGATGGCGCGGCGCAGGTGAGAAAGTGCAGAAAGCCCACCCGCCGCGCGATCAGGTTGGAGTCGCCCAGGGCGCCGCCGCGCACGCAGCAGTCCACCCCTTCCTCGATCAGGTCCACGGGGCGGTCGCTGCAGCCCAGTTCCAGTACGATGTCGGGATAGCGGGCGAAAAAGTCGGGCAGGGCCGGCACCAGCACTTCGCTGGCCAGTCCCGTGGGCGCGTCCACCCGCAGCCGGCCGCTGGGGCTCAGGCGCGTGCGCGACAGCGATTCCTCCGCTTCCCGCACGTCCGACAGGATGCGCAGGCAGCGTTCATAATAGGCGGCGCCGTCGGCCGTCACGCTCACGTGGCGCGTGGTACGGTGCAGCAGCTTGACCGACAGGGCCGCCTCGAGCGACTGGATCAGGGTCGATACGGTCGCCTTGGGCAGTTGCATGTTGTCGGCCGCGCGCGTAAAGCCGCCCGCGTCGACCACCTGTACAAATACTTCCATCGCTTGCAGTTTATTCATCTTCCCCACTCATTGTTCGGATTCGTGAACAATCAATTCGACATTGCCTCATTTATCTAATTGTAGTGGAAGTTTATGATTGCCGTACTGCAGCATGGAACGCGGCCCCCTTCGGGCAGGCGCCGGCAGTTTGGGAGGGAATCATCATGGCATATCGGACTGAAATCATGGCAACGATCGCATTGACGCTGGGCGCGGCTGCGCTGGCGGCCGTCGTCTACACCGATACCTACGCGCTGGCGGCCCAGGCCGAGGCAAGCGGCTACCATGCCCTGACCGAACAATGGCAGGCCAACGGCGACGTTATCGCCTGCGCCGACGACGTCGCGCTGACGGTGCATCAATGAACGCGGTGCTGTCGGACCAGCTCAAGAGCCGCAACCTGGACGTGCGCGGCGTGGACGGCATGCTGCCGGCCCGCCTGTACAGCTACGGCCCGGCCGGCACCAGGCGCGACGCGCTGATCGTGTTCTTCCACGGCGGCGGTTTCGTGACGGGCGGGCTGGAGGACAGCGACCTGTTCCTGCGTCACCTGGTCAACGACAATCCGGAGCAGCTGGTGCTGGCGGCCAGCTACACGCTGGCGCCCGTGCGCCCGTTCCCGGCCGCGGTGGAAGATGCGCACGCCATCCTGAACTGGGCCCGCAAGAACAAGGCCAAGCTGGGCTGGACCGGCAAGCAGATGATCGTGGCCGGCATCGAGGCGGGCGCCAACCTGGCCGCCGTCAGCGCGCTCATGTCGCGCGACCGCGGCGGCCCGCCGCTGGCCGGCCAGCTGCTGATCATGCCCATGCTGGACCCGGGCCTGAGCACCGGCTCCATGCGCTGCAACAGCGCGGGGGCCGACATGGTGGACGTAGCCGACGCCTGCGCGGCCGGCTACCGCGGCTATCTGCCCAACGCGGCCGACCGCACGCACCCGTATGCGTCGCCGCTGCAGTCGAGCCGTTTGAAGAATTTGCCGCCGGCACTGATCCTGTCGGCCGAGGATGACCCGCTGCGTGACGAAGCGGAACTCTATGGCGCCAAGCTGATCGCCTGCGGCATCAAGACCACCGTCAGCCGGCTGCCGCCGGCGCCCCTGCACGAATCGGGGGCGCGTAATGAATGCGCGTGCAAAGTCCACGCGCTGGGAGAAATCGCCAGCTTCATCGCTGGCCTGGACCGGACCGAGACGCCGCCAGCCGCATAAGGGATCCCCGCCACCTTAGCAAGACCCGAACGACGCTGCGCGTGGCCCGCCGCCGCAGCGGTAGTACCGTGTTGCCTCGAATTTTGCCCGAGTCGCCCGGTTCCGCCATATCTATTAAAGATTTTCATAGAAAAAGGAATTAACATGAAAAACATGAAACACTTGACCGCTGTAGCCCGGCCCCTGGTCGCCGCTATGGCACTGGCGGGGCTGGCCGCGATCGGTCTGGCAGGGTGCGATGAAGCAACCGGCAAGCCGGCCGAGGCGCCGGCTGCCGGCGGCCCGCCCATTTCCGCCGCCGTCGTGGTGGAAAAAGCCGTCACCGAGACCCAGGAGTTTTCGGGCCGGCTGGAAGCGGTGGAGCGGGTCGAGATCCGCTCGCGCGTGAGCGGCTTCATCACGGCTGTCAATTTCAAGCCGGGCAGCGAAGTCAAGCAGGGCGACGTGCTGTTCGTGATCGATCCCCGTCCTTACCAGGCCGAGCGTGACCGGGCCGAGGCGGCCGCCGGTTCGGCCCGCGCCAAGGCCGACCTGGCCAAGCTGGAACTGGTGCGCGCCGAGAAGCTGCTGGCCGACAAGGCCATCGCCCAGCGCGAATATGACGAGAAAGCGTCCGGCCTGAAAGAGCTGGACGCCAACGCCCGCGCCGCCGTGGCCCAGTTCGAGGCGGCCAAGCTGAACCTGAGCTACACCCAGGTGCGCGCCCCCATCAACGGCCGCGTCAGCAAGGCCGAGATCACGCTGGGCAACCTGGTCGATGCGTCGGCCGTGCTGACCTCCGTCGTCTCCACCGACCGCATCTACGCCAGCTTCGACGGCGACGAGGACACCTACCTGCGGGTGGGCGCCATGTCGCACAAGGGCCAGCCGGTGACGGTGAAAGTGGGCCTGGCCAACGAGAACGGCTACCCGCACGAAGGCAAGCTGGAATTCGTCGACAACCAGCTCGACCCGCAGACGGGCAGCGTGCGCATGCGCGCCACCTTCGCCAACGCCGACCGCACCCTGGTGCCCGGCCTGTTCGCCCGCGTCCAGCTGGACGGCGGCGCCGGCGGCAACGGCGGCCAGTCGCACGCCATCCTGATCAACGAGCGGGCCGTGGGCACGGACCAGAACCGCAAGTTCGTGTTCGTGGTGGGCGCCGACAGCAAGGCCGAATACCGCCCCATCAAGCTGGGCCAGGCCTTCGACGGCCTGCGCGTGGTGCGCGAGGGCTTGAAACCGGGCGAGAAGATCATCGTCAACGGCCTGCAGCGCGTGCATCCGGGCGCGCCCGTCACGCCGCAGGTGGTGGCGATGGACTTCGATCCGCTGGCCGCCAACGTGGCCAAGCCGGAAGCGAAAAAAGCAGACAAGGTAGCGGCCGTCAGCACCGGCGACGCTGCCACCAAGAAGGAATAAACCATGAACATATCGCGTTTTTTTGTCGACAAGCCCATCTTCGCCGGTGTGCTGTCGATCATCATCTTCGTTGCGGGCCTGATCGCCATCTTCAAGCTGCCGATCTCGGAATACCCGGACGTGGTGCCGCCGTCGGTGGTGGTGCGGGCCCAGTACCCGGGCGCCAATCCCAAGATCATCGCTGAAACGGTGGCCGCGCCGCTCGAAGAGCAGATCAACGGCGTCGAGAACATGCTCTACATGTCGTCCCAGAACACCTCCGACGGCGCGCTGGCGCTGACCGTCACGTTCAAGATCGGCACCAACGTGGAGCAGGCCGAGACGGCCGTGCAGAACCGCGTGCAGCGCGCCTTGCCGCGCCTGCCCGAGGAAGTGCGCCAGATCGGCGTGACGACCGTCAAGTCCTCGCCCAACCTGACCATGGTGGTGCACCTGCAGTCGCCCAACGGCCGTTACGACGACCTGTACCTGCGCAACTACGCGGTGCTCAACATCAAGGACCAGCTGGCCCGCCTGCCTGGCATGGGCGAGGTGTCGCTGTTCGGTTCGGGCGACTACGCCATGCGCATCTGGCTCGACCCGCAGAAGGTGGCCGCGCGCGGCCTGACGGCGGGCGACGTGGTGGCCGCCATCCGCGAGCAGAACGTGCAGGTGGCCGCCGGCGTGATCGGCGCCGGTCCCACTAAAAATGCGGACTTCCAGCTGACCGTCAACACCCAGGGCCGGCTGCAGAGCGAAGAGGAATTCGGCAACATCATCATCAAGACCAACGCCGTCGGCGCCGTCACGCACCTGAAGGACGTGGCGCGGATGGAGATGGGCTCCAATTCCTACGCCCTGCGCTCGCTGCTGAACAACAATTCGGCGGTGGCCATCCCCATCTTCGAGGCACCGAACGCGAACGCGCTGCAGCTGTCGCACGACGTGCGCGAGACCATGGCCCGTTTGTCGAAAGATTTCCCGGAAGGCGTCACGTACAGCGTTGTATATGACCCGACCCAATTCGTGCGCGAATCGATCCGTGCCGTCATCCACACCCTGGTCGAAGCGGTGATCCTGGTGGCGCTGGTGGTGATCGTGTTCCTGCAAACCTGGCGCGCTTCGGTGATTCCGCTGCTGGCCGTGCCGGTGTCCATCATCGGCACCTTCGCCGTGATGCTGGGCTTCGGCTTCTCGATCAACACGCTGTCGCTGTTCGGCCTGGTGCTGGCCATCGGTATCGTGGTCGATGACGCCATCGTGGTGGTGGAAAACGTGGAGCGCAACATCGCCAACGGCCTGTCGCCGCACGACGCCACCATCCAGGCCATGAAGGAAGTCAGTGGCCCCATCATCGCCATCGCGCTGGTGCTGTGCGCCGTGTTCGTGCCGATCGCCTTCGTGTCGGGCCTGTCGGGCCAGTTCTACAAGCAGTTCGCGCTGACCATCGCCATCTCGACCGTGATCTCCGCTTTCAGCTCGCTGACGCTGGCGCCGGCCCTGGCCGCCTCGCTGCTGAAGCCGCACGACGCGCCCAAGGACAAGCTGACGCGTTTGATGGACGCCGTGTTCGGCCGCTTCTTCGCCTGGTTCAACCGCTTCTTCCACCGCACCTCGGACAGCTACGAGACCGGCGTGACGAGCATCCTCAAGCGCAAGGGCGGTTCGCTGGTGGTGTACGCCGTGCTGGCCGCGGCCGCCGGCTTCATGTTCAAGCTGGTGCCGCCGGGCTTCGTGCCGGCCCAGGACAAGCAGTACCTGATCGGCTTCGCCCAGCTGCCCGACGCCGCCTCGCTGGACCGCACCGACGCCGTGATCCGCAAGATGTCGGACATCGCCAAGGACGTGCCGGGCGTGGAAGCGTCGGTCGCCTTCCCCGGCCTGTCGATCAACGGCTTTACCAACGCGCCCAACGCCGGCATCGTGTTCACCCCGCTCAAGCCGTTCGAGGAGCGCACCAAGCCGAGCGAATCGGCCCAGGCCATCGCCGCCGAGATCAACAAGCGCATGGGCGCCATCGAAGGCGCGTTCGTGATGGTGCTGCCGCCGCCGCCCGTCAACGGCCTCGGTACCACGGGCGGCTTCAAGCTGATGCTGGAAGACCGCGACAACCTTGGCTACGATGAGCTGAACAAGGCGGTGCAGGCGGTGCAGATGAAGGCCTGGCAGAATCCCAAGCTGGCCGGCGTGTTCTCGAGCTACCAGATCAACGTGCCGCAGCTGTTCGCGGACGTGGACCGGGTCAAGGCCAAGCAGCTGGGCGTGCCGCTGCAGACCATCTACCAGACCTTGCAGATCAACCTCGGCTCGCTGTATGTGAACGACTTCAACCAGTTCGGCCGTACCTACCAGGTGCGGGTGCAGGCGGACGCCAAGTTCCGCTCGCACGCGGAAGACATCGCCCAGCTCAAGGTACGCAGCGACAAGGGCGAGATGATCCCGCTGTCGTCGCTGATGCGGGTCAAGGACAGCTATGGTCCGGACCGGGTGCAGCGCTACAACGGCTACGTGTCGGCCGAAATCAACGGCGGCCCAGCGCCTGGCGTGTCGTCCGGCGAGGCGCAGGCCGAGATGACCAGGATCGTCAACGAAGTGCTGCCCAAGGGGATCAGCTACGAATGGACGGAACTGGTGTACCAGGACATCCTGTCCGGTAACACGATGATCTATGTGTTCCCGCTGTGCGTGCTGCTGGTGTTCCTGGTGCTGGCCGCCCAGTACGAAAGCTGGACCCTGCCGCTGGCCGTGATCCTGATCGTGCCGATGTCCATCCTGTGCGCGCTGCTGGGCGTCAAGCTGACCCACGGCGACAACAACGTGTTCACCCAGATCGCGCTGTTCGTGCTGGTGGGCCTGGCGTCCAAGAACGCGATCCTGATCGTGGAATTTGCCCGCGAACTGGAACTGCATGGCCGCACCGTGGTGCAGGCCGCGCTGGAATCGTGCCGTCTGCGTCTGCGTCCCATCCTGATGACGTCGATCGCCTTCATCATGGGCGTGGTGCCGCTGGTGTTCTCGCACGGCGCCGGCTCCGAGATGCGCCATGCGATGGGCGTGGCGGTGTTCGCCGGCATGCTGGGCGTGACCTTCTTCGGCCTGTTCCTGACGCCCGTGTTCTACGTCCTGCTGCGCAAGCTGGCCCAGCGCCTGGAGAAAAAATCCGCGACGGCCGACGTCGTCGCGGCGAAACTGGAAGGAACCCACTGATGAAACCGAACCTGATAGCCAAGGGCGTGGCCCCGCTGGTGGCGGCGCTGCTGCTGACCGCCTGCGCCGCGCCGGAATTCAAGCAGCCGAAAATGGACGTGCCGGCCGCGTTCAAGGAAACCCAGACGCCGTCGGCCGCCGAAGTACGCACGGCCGCCGACGGCAGCACCTGGAAGCTGGGCCAGCCGGCCGAGCGCCAGCCGCGCGGCGAATGGTGGCTGGCTTTCCACGACACGGCCCTCAATGAGCTGATCGCCGAGGCGACCAGGGCCAACGCCAACCTGGAAGTGGCGGCGGCCCGCGTCAAGGAGGCGCGCGCCATCGCCGGCATCGCCGAAGCGGACCGCATCCCGCAGGTGGGCGTCAACGTGGGCGCCCAGCGCAACCGGGCTTCGGCCCTGTCGCTGGGCCTGCCGGCCGGCACGCCGGTGGCGCCGGGCACGGCCTACTCGGCCAACCTGACGGCCAGCTACGAGGTGGACCTGTTCGGGCGCGTGTCGTCCAACGTCAGCGCCGCCCGCAACGACGCCGCCGCGGTGGAAGCGACCTACCGCTCGGTGCTGCTGGCGGTGCAGGCCGACGTGGCGCAGACTTATTTCCGTCTGCGCGCCACCGACGCCGAACTCGATACGCTCGAGCGCACCGTCAGCCTGCGCGAGGAGAGCGTGAAGGTCAACCAGCGCCGCTTCGACCTGGGCGACATCGGCGAATTCGACCTGTCGCGCGCCAAGACGGAACTGTCGACGGCACGCGCCGAGGCCATCGGCCTGCAACGCCAGCGCGTGACGACCGAGCATGCGCTGGCCGTCCTGCTGGGCAAGCCGGCGGCCGGCTTCACGGCCAGCGCCAGCCCGCTGCTCGACTCGTCGCTGCTGCCCGTGATCCCGGCCGGCCTGCCATCCACGCTGCTCGAGCGCCGGCCCGACATCGCCGCTGCCCAGCGCAACATGGAGGCGGCCAACGCCCGCATCGGCGTGGCCCGTTCCGCCATGTTCCCGGCGCTGACCATCAGCGCCAACGGCGGCGGCGCGGCCGGCACCTTTGCCGACGTGTTCAAGTGGAGCAGCCGGTCCTGGATGCTGGGCGCGCTGATGTCCATGCCGCTGCTCGACGGTGGCCGCAACAGCGCCAACATCACGCGCAGCGAAGCGGCCCTGCAGGAATCGGTGGGCAGCTACCGCCAGAGCGTCTTGACCGCGTTCGCCGAGGTGGAAGACAACCTGGCCGGATTGCGCATCCTGTCCGGGCAGACGGCGCAGATCGACGACGCCGTCGTCTCGGCGCGCCGTTCGGCCGACCTGGCGCAGAAGCTGTATGCGGCGGGCCGTTCCAGCTACCTGGACCTGCTCGACGCGCAGCGCAACCTGGCCACGGTCGAGCGCAACGCCGTGCAGTTGCGCGGCAACCGGGCCGTGACGACGGTGGCGTTGATCCGCTCGCTGGGCGGCGGCTGGGACGGCGCCGGGCCGGCCGTGGCGCAGCTGCCGCAGGCGGCCATGCAGGCATCGAACTGAGGCCGCCATCGGCCCCGCACCGCGGGCGCCGATGTAGGTTGAATGACAAGGAGGGCAGGGCAGCGATGCCCTGCCTTTTTTTGTAAGCAGGGCGGGGTCAGGCGGCGGCCAGGAACTGGCGCCGTTCGGCCAGCAGCTGTTCCAGGGCGGCCGGCGGCATGGGCTTGGCAAAGTAGTAGCCCTGCATGACGTCGCAACCGGCTTCGCGCAGGAAGCGCACTTGCTGCTCCGTTTCCACCCCTTCGGCCACCACTTTCAGATTCAGGCTGTGCGCCATGGCGATGATGGCGGTGGCGATGGCCGCGCCGTCACCGGGCACGTCGTTGACGAAGCTGCGGTCGATCTTGAGCTGGTCGATGGGGAAACGCTTGAGGTAGGCCATCGACGAGTAGCCGGTGCCGAAGTCGTCGATCGAAAGGTGGATGCCGGCCGTCTGGATCTGCTGCATCAGCGCCAGGTTGGCGTGCACGTTTTCCATCAGCACCCCTTCCGTGATCTCCAGTTCCAGCAGCGCCGGCGGCAGGCCGGTCTCGGCCAGGATGGCGTGCACGTCGGCCATCAAGTCGCTGTCGCGGGTCTGGCAGGCCGACAGGTTGACGGCCACGTGGCTGATCTCGTCGAGCAGGCCGGCCGCGTGCCAGGCGGCGGCCTGGCGGCAGGCCGTCTGCAGCACCCAACGTCCCAGCGGCACGATCACGCCGCTTTCCTCGGCCACCGGGATGAATTCGACCGGGCTGACCGGTCCCAGCTCCGGGCAGGTCCAGCGCGTGAGCACTTCCAGCCCCGTCATGCGGCCGCTGGCCACGTCGATCTGCGGTTGATAGTGCAGGCTCAGTTCATTGTTTTCCAGCGCGCGGCGCAGGTTCGCTTCCAGCTGCAGCCGTTTGCGGGCGCGCTGCTCCATCTCCGGCTTGAACGTCTCGTAGTCGTTCTTGCCCTGGTTCTTGGCGTAGTACATGGCCGTGTCGGCGCCGCGCATGAGGGCCTGCTCGTCGCGCGCGTGCTGCGGATAGACGTTGACGCCGATGCTGGCGCTTACGTACAGCAGGTGATGGTCGAGCTGGAACGGGGCGGCCAGCGCCCGCAGGATCTTGCGCGCCACGGCGTCCGGCTCCGTCTCGTCCTCGTGCGGCTCGACGATGACGACGAATTCGTCGCCGCCGATGCGGCAGATCACGTCGGTGGTGCGCAAGGTCTGTGTCAGGCGCTGCGCCACCATCTGCAGCAGCACGTCGCCGCTGTTGTGGCCCAGCGTGTCGTTGACGACCTTGAAGTTGTCCAGGTCGAGCAGCAGCAGCACCACGCTGGTCTCCTGGCGGTCGGCGTGTGCCAGCGCCGTGGCCAGCTTGTCGTTGAAGGCGTTGCGGTTGGGCAGGGCGGTGACGGGATCGACGTGGGCCAGGTAGTGCAGGTGGTCCTCGGCGCGCTGCACGGCGCGCCGCATGCGCGCCACCAGCAGCCAGGCCAGCGCGTAGGAGCCGGCCGCCACCACCAGGGTAAAGCCGGTGAAGCTGGCCAGGCGCTGGTACAGCGGCGCCATCGAAGCACGGATCAGCACCGTGCCGATGCGCGCGCCATTCGCCTCCACCGGCTCGAGCACTTCCACATGGCGCGCGCCGAATTCGTAGCGCGGCGGCGGCAGTGGCTGGTCGCTGGCCGGCATGGCGTCGGCCGGCCGGCGCTGGTAGCCGGCCAGCAGCACGCCGGCAGGGTCGTAGATGCCCGCGCCCTGGACGCTGGGCGACAGCGCCAGCCCGGCCAGCGTTTCGGTGGCGGCGCGCCGGTCCTGGAACAGCAGGGGCGCGCTGCTGTTGCTGCCGACGATGCGGGCCTGCACCTGCAAGTCGTCGCGCAGGGCGCCGCGCAGGGCGATGAACTGGACCACGATCAGCAGCACGCCGGCCAGCGCCAGGGCGGCGCCGGCGGCCAGCATGTTGAGGTGGGCCACGCGCCGGCCCAGCGCGCGGGTCGAGATCTTGGCGCGGGCGATCATTGCACGCTCCTGGCCAGGCGCAGCAGCTTGGAGCTGATAGTCAGGTGCGCCTGGCGGGCGGCCGCCAGGTCGGCGTCGAACACGATGCGGGCATGGTCCATGGCCAACGCCAGGATCGCGCCGGCGGCGCCGATCACGCGGTCGTCGGCTACCGTCAGCACGCTGGCGCCGGCCAGTTCGGGGCGCAGCGCGTGCCAGCGTTCGCGGTCCTGGCCGTCCAGGAACAGCACATTGCAGGCGCGGGCTGCGGCGCCGCTGCCGGGCTGGCGCAGCTGCACGCGGTGGCCGTTGATCTGCTTGTCGCCCAGCGCGGCCAGCGCGCCGTGCAGCGAATTGCCCGGATAGGCGCACAGCTGCAGCGGCGCGCCGCCGGGCAGCGCTTCGGCCGGCCATTCCGTGAAGACGGCGAAGTTGAACACGAACGCCGCCTTGAGGTCGTATTCGGCCACCTGGGCCGTCGCCAGGCTGCAGCCGCAGCAGGCCGCCAGCACCAGGGCGCGCAGCAGCCGGGTGGTGGTGGGGAGCGGGGC
>NZ_JBYSZG010000028.1:20011-78586 GCF_058786935.1 Rugamonas sp. FW305-51 | reverse complement strand
GGGTGGGGCGGGAAGTGAGCAGCCATTATCCCGCGAGGACTTACCGCAAGGCAAGCCGCAATCGGGGCGCGCGTGGCCGGGGCACAAAATAAAACTGCCGGCCTGGGGCGGCCGGCAGTGCGGGATGGAGCGCAAGCGGATGCGGATCAGCGCTGCACCGGTTCCACCAGCACGCGCAGGCGCACGCGCTCGCCCGGGTCGTAGGACATATTGCTGGTGTAGCTGTGGCCGCGGTAGTCGTACGTCACTTCATAGCCGCTGGTGCGCGACTCCCAGTGGTCCACCGTGCGGCACTGCTTGACGGCCTGTTCCGTGACGCCGCCGCCCTGGGGCTGGTTGGCGTTGTCGATGCGGTCGCCCGTGACGGCGCCGGCGATGGCGCCGGCCGCCGTGGCCACGGAGCGGCCCGTGCCGCCGCCCACCTGGTTACCGGCCAGGCCGCCGATCAGGCCGCCGATGATGGCGCCGCCCACGCTGCGCTGGGGCGCCGGTTGCTGGACTTGCACATATTCCGTACGGCATTCCTGGCGCGGACGGTTGATTTGTTCCACTTGCGGCGTGACGCGCACGACACGGCCGAAATCTTCAAAATCGGCGGCCTGGGCGAATGGCAGGGCGCCGAGGCAGAGAGCGGATGCGATCAGTTTGGATTGCAGGTTCATTGTTATACCTCGTGTCTGTTTTGGAAAAATGGATATCGGCGCTGTGGGAATGGTCCGATATTGCATGGATGTATGGTAATCCCAGTGTAACTGGCCCACTCGCGCTTATGGCAACAATTTGTAACAGCAACAAGTGTTGCGATTGCCGGCGAAAAACGGCACGTCAGAGCGAGAATCTTGCCGAAAACACCTCCAAAAGGGCGTAAAAATGTTCTGCTTTTAACAAATCTTGCGTTAGGCATCACATTCGTGTTGATTCACGCGGAACAACACGTTACCCTAATATGTGTATGGGATTAGATTGACGGATAGAAACGTGGATCTTTCATGGTAAGCGCATTGACCCGTTTGCCGCGAGCTGTGTAACGGTATTTATCGCCGGATATATCAATATGCACGACAACATCAACACACCCTACATAACAGGTCGAATTGAGGGAAAAATGAGTTTGTTAATGACCGTGCCGCCCAACCTTGTCCAGTCCATCCGAGCATTTCGCGTGACCGAACTGCAAGACGAGGCCGCCCGTCTGGGGCAGCATTTCTTATACGCACATTGCCTGGCCGGCGTCACCAAGCAACAAGTTCTCGGCATTATTGCAGAATCGTTCCAGTTTCCTAAAGGTGTGGGCAAGAATTTCGACGGCCTGCGCGAAACGCTGACCGACACCATGTTCAAGGCCGGCCCGCAAACGGGCTTCCTGGTGGTGCTGGAACAGTTGCCCAACACGCAGAAGTTCGACAAGGAAGCGCGCGAAACCCTGCTCGACGTGTTCCGCGACGCGGCCGACTACTGGGCCGAGAAGAAAGTGCCATTCCGGGTCTTTTACTCGTTCGAGTAAGCCCGTCGCCCCCGGTCCTGCGGGCCGGGTGTGCCCCCTTGAGCCATGCTGCGCCGCAGCATGATAACCGTTGTCAGCGGCCGGTTTCTTGGTTCCGCCCGCGCGAACAGGTACAATGCGCTCTTTGACGTCCCCACCTCCCTGAAGAGAGGGGATTCCCACCAGGTAAACCGTCTCCTTCCTTCTCCGCGCTGAGCAGCGGGGTTTCTCTGAGCTATTGATGAAAAACATCGTCATCCTTATTTCTGGCCGCGGCAGCAACATGGAAGCCGTGGTGCGCGCGGCCCGCGAGCAGCAGTGGCCGGCCCGGATCGCCGCCGTCATCAGCAACCGCGCCGACGCGGCCGGCCTCGCTTTCGCGGCCAGCCATGGCATCGCCACGGCCGTCGTGCCCAATAAAGACTACGCCACCCGCGACCAGTTCGACGCGGCCTTGCAGACCGTGATCGACGGCTACGCCCCCGACCTGGTGGTGTTGGCCGGCTTCATGCGCATCCTGACCCCGCAGTTCGTCGAGCACTATGCCGGGCGCATGCTCAACATCCATCCCTCGCTGCTGCCGGCTTTCCCCGGCCTGGCCACCCATGCCCAGGCGCTGGCGGCCGGCGTGCCCGAGCATGGCGCGACCGTGCATTTCGTGACCGCCGAGCTCGATCACGGCCCCATGGTGGCCCAGGCCGCCGTGCCCGTGCTGCCCGACGACACGGTCGACACTCTGTCGGCCCGCGTGCTGGAGCAGGAACACGAGCTGTACCCGCGGGCGATACGCTGGTTTGTCGAAGACAGGCTGTCCATCGAACAAGGCCAGGTCCGCGTGGACCACACAACACGAACTGAATAATCAACCAAGGAATTCCATGAGATTGCCACCAGCGATACTCGCCAATGCTGAAGAAGTGTTGCGCGAGATTTTGCGCTTTGCCGCGCCGGCCGACACCACCCTGTCGCGCTATTTCAAAGACCACCCGCGCCTGGGCGGCCGTGAACGGGGCGCCATCGCCGAATGCATCTACAACGTGCTGCGCAATAAATCGTTCTTCACCGACTTTTCGGAAGCGGGCGGCGGCCCCACCATGCGCCGTCTGACCCTGCTGGGCATGGCCGATGCCGTCGGCATCGACTCGATGGGCGGCCTGACGGAAGAGGAAGTGCAGTGGCTCGAGCGCGTGACCCAGATCGACCGCAAGCTGATGCACAAGTCCATGCGCTCCAACATGCCCAAGTGGCTGTTCGACAAGCTGGTCGCCCAGTGCGGCGAGGAAGAGACGCTGCTGCTGGCCGACGCCATGAACAGCCCGGCCCCGCTGGACTTGCGCGTCAACTCGCTCAAGGCCACCCGCGAGGACGTGGCGGCCGAACTGGCGCAGGCGCCAATCCGCAGCACGCCCACCCCGTTCGCACCGCTGGGCCTGCGCATCCTGCAAAAGCCGGCCCTGCAGAACCTGCCGCTGTTCAAGAGCGGCGCCATCGAAGTGCAGGACGAGGGTAGCCAGATCCTGTCCCAGATCGTGGGCGCCAAGCGCGGCGAGATGGTGGTGGACTTCTGCGCCGGCGCCGGCGGCAAGACGCTGGCGCTGGGCGCCATCATGCGCAACACGGGCCGTTTGTATGCGTTCGACGTGTCGGAAAAGCGCCTGGCCAAGCTCAAGCCGCGCATGGCCCGCAGCGGCCTGTCGAACGTGCATCCGGTGCAGATCGCGCACGAGCGCGACGCCAAGATCAAGCGCCTGGCCGGCAAGATCGACCGCGTGCTGGTGGACGCGCCATGCTCGGGCCTGGGCACGTTGCGCCGCAATCCGGACGTCAAGTGGCGCCAGCAGCCGGGCGCCATCGCCGAACTGCAGGTCAAGCAAGCGGCCATCCTGGACGGCGCCGCGCGCCTGGTCAAGGGCGGCGGCCGCCTGGTGTACGCCACCTGCAGCTTCCTCAATGAAGAGAACGACTTCATCGCGGAACAATTCCTGGCCGCCCATCCGGACTTCGAACTGGTGCCGATGAGCAAAGTGCTGGCCGAGCAGAAGATTGTCCTGGAAATGGGCGACTACCTGAAGCTGCTGCCGCACAAGCACCAGACGGACGGCTTCTTCGCCGCCGTGTTCGAGCGCAAGCCGATGGCCAAGCCCGTCAAACCGGCCGCCGAGCCGGCCGCCGACGGCGACGCTGCCGACGCGTAAGCGCAACGGGCCGGGATCTTCCCGGCCTTCCTTCTGGTGCGCCCCGGCCTGGGCGCATTCCTGCAGGTGCCGGACCTGGGCCGGGCGTGCAGGCAGCCGGGCCGGTCGCGGGAGCGCGCGTAAAAGGGGTACGCGTAAAAGGGGTACGTCCCCGCGTAAAAGGGGTACGTCCCCATTTTTTTCCCTTTTTTTGCCTCGCGTTGGACTCGGTTCGGCCGGCGGCATGTGGCGGAAAGCTTGCCGTTTACGCTAATCTGTCTCCCATCTTTTTCTATTTCGATCCACGATGAACCAACTACCGCTCGCTAACCTGATTGCCGGCCTGGCCGACGACCTCACCGATCCCGGTCTGCTGTGGCAGTTAAGCGCCATCGTCCTGTCCGTGCTGCTGGGCTGGGGGCTGGCCACGCTGTTGCGGCGCCGCTTCGGCCGCGCGGGCCAGGCCGGGGTGATGCAGTTCGGGGTGGAAAGCTTTGGCCGCGTGGTGGGGCCGCTGCTGATCGTCTGCCTGCTGGGCCTGTCGCGCGCCGTGCTGGCCAGGTCGCATCACGTCAACCTGCTCAAGGTGGCCATGCCCATCTTCGGCGCGCTGGTGGTGATACGGTTCACCTTCTTCGTGCTGCGGCGTGTGTTCGCCCGCCGCGGCGAGGTGGGCGCGGCCATGCTGATGTTCGAAAAAGTGTTCCAGCTGCTTGTGTGGCTGGCTTTCGTGGTCTACATCACGGGCCTGTGGGTCGACATCTTCGATTTCCTCGACGATACAGTGCTGCCGCTGGGAAAGCACAAGGTGTCCATCCTGGCCATCCTGCAGGGCGCCGTGTCCGTGCTGTTGCTGCAGATGCTGGCGTTGTGGGCCGGTACCGCGCTGGAAGAGCGCCTGATGCTGGTGCCCGGCCTGCATACCAATTTGCGCGTGGTGCTGTCGCGCACGGGGCGCGCCCTCCTGATCGTGATGGCCATCCTGGTCAGCCTGTCGCTGGTGGGCATCGACCTGACGGTGCTGTCCGTGTTCAGCGGCGCGCTGGGCGTGGGCCTGGGCCTGGGCTTGCAGAAGATCGCCAGCAACTACGTGTCCGGCTTCGTCATCCTGCTCGACCGCAGCCTGACCATCGGCGACATGATCACGGTCGACAAGTACAGCGGCAAGGTGACCCAGATTAACACCCGCTACACGGTGCTGCAGGGGCTGGACGGGGTGGAATCCATCGTGCCGAACGAGATGCTGGTGTCGGGCGCCGTGCAGAATTCTTCGCTGACCAACAACATGCTGTGGCTGTCGACCAAGGTGTCGGTCGCCTACGACACGGAGCTCGATCCCGTGCTGCTGTTGCTGGAGCAGGCCGCCGCCACCGTGGCCCGGGTGTCGAAAGAGAAACTGCCATCGGCCCAGTTGCTCAGCTTCGGCGCCGATGGCCTCGACCTGCAACTGGGATTCTGGATCCACGATCCGGAAAACGGCCGCGGCGGCGTGATCTCGGATGTCAATCGGGCAATCTGGAAAGCCTTGAAAGAGAACAATATCTCCGTTCCCTTCCCGCAACGGGAAATGCGCATTCTGGGCAATACGCCGCTGCCGGAAGCCTTCGATCTGCCTAAAAAATAATCACTTAGGGTGGGTAATCGTTCCGCAAATCACCATCGTTTCAGCGTACAATGACCAAAATCAAGAATATCGGACCTCCCCTGCGCGGGAGCGACCGGATAGTGATACCCACTTTGGAGCAGTAATGACTTTGACTTTACCCGCAATACTGGACTTTTTGTCGAACGGCGTCACCCGACTCACCGCATGGCAAGTATTTTTCTACACCCTGGCCGTGACCCATATCACCATCGCCAGCGTCACCATCTACCTGCATCGCCACCAGGCGCACCGCGCGCTGGAACTGCACGCCATTCCCAGCCATTTCTTCCGTTTCTGGCTGTGGCTGACGACGGGCCAGGTGACCAAGGAATGGGCCGCCATCCACCGCAAGCACCACGCCAAATGCGACACCGAGGAAGATCCGCACAGCCCCGTGACGCGCGGCATCAAGAAAGTGTTCTGGCAAGGCGCCGAGCTGTACCGCGCTGAATCGAAGAACCTGGAAACCATGGAAAAATACGGCCATGGCACCCCGACCGACTGGATCGAGCGTAATCTGTACACCAAGTACAGCTGGCAAGGCGTGGCCGCGCTGCTGGTGCTGAACGTGCTGCTGTTCGGCGTGATCGGCGTTACCGTGTGGGCCGTGCAGATGATGTGGATACCGGTGATGGCCGCCGGCATCATCAACGGCATCGGCCACTACTGGGGCTACCGCAACTACGATTGCTCGGACGCGGCCACCAACATCATTCCGTTCGGCATCCTGATCGGCGGTGAAGAGCTGCACAACAACCACCACACCTTCGCCACGTCGGCCAAGCTGTCGTCCAAGTGGTACGAGCTCGACATCGGCTGGCTGTACATCCGCACGCTGGAAAAAATGGGCCTGGCCAAGGTCAAGAAGCTGGCGCCGGAGCCGAAGTTTGCGCCGGGCAAGCTGGAAGCGGACTTCGACACGCTGCAATCGGTGATCGCCAACCGCTACGACGTCATGGCCAAGTACGCCAAGTCCGTCAAGCACGCGTGGAAGGAAGAGCTGGAGCACCTGAAGGACAAGGCCCAGCTGGAATCGCGCTTCCTGAAATCGTCGCGCAAGCTGTTGCAGCGCGAGCCGGGCAAGCTGGCCGAGACGCAACAGCAGCAGCTGAGCGAACTGTTCCAGCATAGCAAGGCGCTGGAAACCATGCACAATATGCGGGTGGAACTGGGCATGATCTGGGAGCGTTCCCACTTCACCCGCGACCAGCTGCTGCACAAGCTGCAGGACTGGTGCGCGCGGGCCGAGAGCTCCGGCATCAAGTCGCTGCAAGACTTCTCGCTGCGCCTGCGCAGCTACGCATGACGGTCTTTAGCTGATCGTACCGAACGGCTCCGGAAACGGGGCCGTTTTTCATTTGGGAGGACAGATTGATGAAACGGCATGGCAATTGGCATCGCGCCAAGTCCTGGTGGGCGGCGCTGGCCCTGTGTGCGCTGCTGCCGGCGGCGCAGGCGTACGACTGGACCTTGCGGGTGGACGGCGCCGGACCGCTCAAGGTGGGCATGCGTTTCGATACCGTCAACAAGATCCTGGGCGAGCACATGGAGCGCGTGCCGCCGTGGCAGCGCAGCGTGCCATCCTGCTTCCAGGTGGCGCCTGCCGGGCAGGAGGGCATCGTGCTGATGTTTGTCAACGACGTGCTCAAGCGGGTCGATGTCACCCAGCCCGGCATCGAATCGGAGCGCGGCATCGCGCTGGACGATCCGGAGGGCAAGGTGGCGCGTCACTACGGTGAAGCAGTGCGGACGGCAGCCCATCCGCGCCGTCCCGGCGAACATTATTTAACGATCAGGGCAGGAGAGGGCCAGTACGCCATCCGCTTCGAGACGGAGCAGGGCCGCGTTGCCGCCATGCATGCAGGCGCGTGGGCGGAGGTGCAGCTGGAGGAGGGTTGCCGGTAGCAAAACCAGGCACATAAAAAAAGCCGCTCTGATGAGCGGCTTTTCTTCGAGAAACGAGATCCAATTACTTGATCTTGGTTTCTTTGTACGTAACGTGCTTGCGTGCCTTAGGATCGAACTTGATGATTTCCATCTTAGCAGGCATGGTGCGCTTGTTCTTGGTAGTGGTGTAGAAGTGACCCGTACCTGCGGTCGATTCCAGCTTGATTTTGTCGCGGCCAGTTTTTGCCATGATAGCTCCCTATTTAGACTTTTTCGCCACGCGCGCGCATGTCGGCCAGAACGGCGTCGATGCCGACTTTATCGATCACGCGCAGACCGGCGTTGGACAGACGCAGGGAGACCCAGCGATTTTCAGATTCAACAAAAATACGACGATTCTGCAGGTTAGGCAGGAAACGACGTTTGGTTTTGTTGTTTGCATGGGAAACATTGTTGCCGACCATCGGCTTCTTCCCAGTGACTTGGCAAACACGTGCCATGGCGCACTCCTTAAAGACATTCCACAATTGGAAAAACGAGAGTATATCCAAAAAACCCAGCTTTTTCAATGACTTGTGAAAAACAATTGTGTCATCAATTTTCAAAAAAATTTAACAATTGTAAAATCCTTCGCGAAATGGCAATTTTCCCTTGGTAAACAAGGGTAAACGGACGATGGGCCGCTTGCCGTTTACAGCTGGCCGTGCTCGGCAAACGAGTGCACCTGATGCCCGGCCACCACAAAATGGTCGAGGATGCGCACGTCCACCAGGGCCAGCGCCTGCATCAGGGCGCGCGTGAGCAGCAGGTCCGATTCGCTCGGCTCCGGCGTGCCGGACGGGTGATTGTGGGCCAGCATCACGCTGGCGGCGTTGCGGGCCAGCGCTTCCTTGACCACTTCGCGCGGGTAGACGCTGGTATGGGTGAGGGTGCCGCGAAACAATTCCTTGGCGTCGATCAAACGGTTCTTCACATCCAGGAACAGCACATGGAACGATTCGTGGGTCTTGCCGCCCAGGATAACGCGCAGGTATTCCTTGACGGCCTTGGGCGAGCTCAAGGTCAGGCCCGTCTTCAGTTCTTCCTCGATGGCGCGGCGGGCCAGCTCCATCACGGCCTGCAGCTGGGCGAACTTGGCCGCGCCCATGCCGTGGATGGCGCAGAATTCGTCCAGGCTGGCGCTGAACAGGGCGTGCAGCGAGCCGAAACGGTGCACCAGCTCCCGCCCCAGCGTCACGGCATCCTTGCCGGCCACGCCCACGCGCAGGAACACGGCCAGCAATTCCTCGTCCGACAGGGCCGGCGCCCCTTCCAGTATCAAGCGTTCGCGTGGACGGCGGTGGGCCGGCCAGTCGCTGATTGCCATAATTCCTCCCGAAAACAGCGCAAACGGCGCGCGATTTCTTCCCGAACGGCGGGCGCGGCGGGCAAGGTGGCTTACAATATCGGTTCCTGCAAGCTTACCGAATTCCAAGTCATGTCTAACGCGCAACCTAACGTCGTCACCAAGTCGGCTTATCTCACCCTGCATTATCGTCTGGCCACCCTGGACGGTACTGATATAGTCACAACCTTCAACGGAAACCCGGCCACGCTGATGCTGGGCCAGGGCCAGCTGGCCCCGTTCCTGGAAGATTGCCTGCTGGGCCTGCCGGAAGGCACCCACAAGACGTTCGAGCTGTCGCCGGCCCAGGGCTTCGGCGAGCGCAATCCGGAACTGATACGCTCCGTCTCGCGCGCCACCCTGGACGAGAACTCCGACCCCGAAGCTGAATACAAGATTGGCGACCTGATCGACTTCGCCGCTCCCGGCGGCGGCCGGTTCGCCGGCATCCTGCGCGAAATCGGCGACGAGTCGGCCCTGTTCGACTTCAACCACCCGCTGGCCGGCCAGCCGCTGCGCTTTGAAGTGAACCTGATTTCGGTGCTGTAAGCGTCCCCCGCATTACGAGGAACTGATGGATAAAGAAATTCTGTTGGCCCAGCCGCGCGGTTTTTGCGCCGGCGTGGACCGTGCGATCGAGATCGTGGAGCGCGCCCTGCAGCAGTTTGGTGCGCCCATCTACGTGCGCCACGAAATCGTGCACAACGCCTACGTGGTGGAAGACTTGCGCAACAAGGGCGCCATCTTCATCGAGGAACTGGACGATGTGCCGGCCGGCAACACGCTGGTGTTCTCGGCCCACGGCGTCTCGAAGGCGGTGCGGGCCGAGGCGGAAGCGCGCGGCCTGACCATCTACGACGCCACTTGCCCATTGGTGACCAAGGTCCACGTGGAAGTGGCCAAGATGCGCCGCCAGGGCTGCGAGATCGTCATGATCGGCCACGACGGCCACCCGGAAGTGGAAGGCACCATGGGCCAGACCGAAGAGGGCATGTACCTGGTCGAGACGGTGGCCGATGTGGATAAACTGGTGGTCGCCAAGCCCGACATGCTGGCCTATGTGTCGCAGACAACGTTGTCGGTAGACGACACTGCCGACATCATCGCCGCCCTCAAGGCCAAGTTCCCCAGCATTATCGAACCAAAGAAGGGCGACATCTGCTACGCCACCACCAACCGCCAGGAAGCCGTGAAATTCATGGCGCCCCAGGTCGATGTGGTGATCGTGGTGGGCAGCCCCAACAGCTCCAATTCCAACCGCCTGCGCGAAGTGGCCGAAAAGAAGGGCACGCCGGCCTACATGGTCGACAATGCCTCGCAAATCGACCCGCAATGGCTGGAAGGCAAGCTGCGCGTGGGTGTCACGGCCGGCGCGTCGGCGCCGGAAGTGCTGGTGCAAGCCGTCATCGACCGCCTGAAAGCGTGCGGCGCGCGCAGCGTGCGCACCCTGGACGGGGTGCAGGAAGCGGTCACCTTCCCCTTGCCCAAGGGACTGGACGGCGCCAGGACGGCGCAAGCCTGACGGCCACGCGCCGGCGCCACGAGCGTGGCGCGTCGAATTTTATTTGGCCCATTCTCGCATTTTTCGCCATTAGTTTTCCCTGATAGCCGCTATCATTGCCTCGCCCGAAAAAAGTTGTCGAATGTACTTGGTTCGGGCCGATGCGGACCCGGCGGCAGGCCAGGGTTCTGGCATAAGGTTTGCTTAATTGAATGCGCAGTAGAGCGATGCGTGGTTGCGCGGTGTTATCCCATCGGCGGCCTACATTGGACGGCGGCCTCACCTCAACGGCGGCACTGCGGGGACTTCCCCGGGTGCCGTTTTTGTTAGGCGGACCCGGCCACGCGCATCCCGGTAACACACAGAAAAAGAGGCAATCGAACCCATGGATACCTTTATCCAACAAATTATCAATGGCCTGGTGCTGGGCAGCATGTATGCGCTGGTCGCCCTCGGCTACACGATGGTGTATGGCGTGTTGAATCTGATTAACTTCGCCCACGGCGATGTGCTGATGATAGGCGCCATGGCCGGTTTGACCATCCTCAAGCTGCTGCAGACGGTGGCGCCGGGCTTGCCCGGCTTTGTGCAGCTGGGCATCGCCATCGTCGGCGCCATCCCCGTCTGCGTGCTGGTCAACATCATCATCGAGCGCGTGGCCTACCGCCGCCTGCGCAACGCGCCCCGGCTGGCGCCACTGATCACGGCCATCGGTGTGTCCATCCTGCTGCAAACCTTCGCCATGATGATCTGGGGCCGCAATCCGCTGGCCTTCCCGCAGTTGCTGTCGTCCGATCCCATCCTGGTGGGCGGCGCCGTCATTTCGCAAACCCAGGTGCTGCTGCTGGTGCTGGCGGCCGCGTCCATGTTCGGCCTCGTGATGCTGGTGGAAAAGACCCGCATGGGCCGCGCCATGCGCGCCACGGCGGAAAACCCCCGGGTGGCCGGCCTGATGGGCGTGGACTCGAACAAGGTCATCGTGGCCACCTTCGCCATCGGCGCCGCGCTGGCCGCCGTGGCCGGCGTCATGTGGGGCGCCAACTACGCCTCCATCCAGTTTGCGATGGGCTTCGTGCCCGGCCTCAAGGCGTTCTCGGCCGCCGTGCTGGGCGGCATCGGCAACATCTACGGCGCCATGATAGGCGGCATCCTGCTGGGCATTATCGAAAGCCTGGGCGCCGGTTACATCGGCGACTTCACGGGCGGCTTCCTGGGCAGTAACTACCAGGACATCTTCGCCTTCGTCGTCCTCATCCTCGTGCTGACGGTGCGTCCGTCCGGCATCATGGGCGAGCGCGTGGCCGACCGCGCCTGATAACGAGAAAGGAATACCATGGCTCTCCTCAATTTCGACACGGTCCGCAATCCCGCCAAGGCCTACGCCAGCATGGCGGCGGTGCTGATCGGCCTGCTGATCTTCCCGTTCGTGGCCGCCCAGTTCGGCAACTCGTGGGTGCGCATCATCGACATGGCGCTGCTCTACATCATGCTGGCCCTGGGCCTGAATATCGTGGTCGGCTTCGCCGGCTTGCTGGACCTCGGCTACATCGCGTTCTACGCCGTGGGCGCCTACATGACGGGCCTGCTGGCCTCGCCCCAGTTCGCCACGCTGCTCGAATCGATCATCAACCAGTATCCGGCCCTGGGCGACACGCTGGTGGCCCTGCTGGGAGCGGACATCCGCGAACACGGCATCCACCTGTCCGTGTGGCTGATCGTGCCCATGGCGGCCGCGCTGGCCGGCCTGTTCGGCGCCATCCTGGGCGCGCCCACGCTCAAGCTGCGGGGCGACTACCTGGCCATCGTCACGCTGGGCTTCGGCGAGATCATCCGCATCTTCATGAACAACCTCAACGAGCCGATCAACTTCACCAACGGGCCGCAGGGCATCAACCTGATCGACCCGATCCGGGTGTTCGGCGTCAACCTGTCGGGCGAGGCCGGCTCGCGCGCCAATGTGGTGATCGGCGGCTTCTCCATGCCGTCCGTGAACGCCTATTACTTCCTGTTCCTGTTCCTGTGCATCGCCGTCGTGTTCGTCACCACGCGGCTGCAGCACTCGCGCCTGGGCCGGGCCTGGGTCGCCATCCGCGAGGATGAAATCGCGGCCAAGGCCATGGGCATCAACACCCGCAACGTCAAGCTGCTGGCGTTCTCGATGGGCGCCTCGTTCGGCGGCGTGGCCGGCGCCATGTTCGCCTCGTTCCAGGGCTTTGTGTCGCCCGAATCGTTCTCGCTGACGGAATCGATCGCCGTGCTGGCCATGGTGGTGCTGGGCGGCATAGGCCACGTGCCCGGTGTGATCATGGGCGGCGCCCTGCTGGCCGCGCTGCCGGAAGTGCTGCGCCACGTGGTCGAGCCGCTGCAGGAAAAGCTGTTCGGCCACGTCATCATCGAAGCGGAAGTGCTGCGCCAGCTGCTGTACGGCCTGGCCATGGTGCTCATCATGCTGAACCGCCCGGCCGGCCTGTGGCCCGCGCCCAAGCATGAAGACCGGCCCGACAACGACACCGACAAACCAGAGCCGGCGTCCGGCGTGCTGCCAGCCTGAGGGAATCCATGAGCGAACAAGTCATACTCAATATCGCCGGCGTCAACAAGCGCTTTGGCGGCTTGCAGGCGCTGACGGACGTCAGCATCAAGATCCTGAAGGGCCAGATCTACGGCCTGATCGGCCCCAACGGCGCCGGCAAGACCACCTTCTTCAACGTCATCACGGGGCTGTACCAGCCCGACACGGGCACCTTCGAGCTGGCCGGCAAGCCTTATTCGCCGTCCGCCCCGCATGAGGTGGCCAAGGCCGGCATCGCCCGCACGTTCCAGAACATCCGCCTGTTCGGCGACATGACGGCACTGGAAAACGTCATGGTGGGGCGCCACGTGCGCACCCATCAGGGCGTGTTCGGCGCCGTGTTCCGCCACAAGGCGGCGCGCGAGGAAGAGGCGGCCATCCGCCGCCGCGCGCAAGAGCTGCTGGACTTCGTCGGCATCGGCCAGTTCGCCAGCCGCACCTCGCGCTTCCTGTCCTACGGCGACCAGCGCCGGCTCGAGATCGCCCGCGCCCTGGCCACCGACCCGCAGCTGCTGGCGCTGGACGAACCGGCCGCCGGCATGAACGCGACGGAAAAACTGGCCCTGCGCGAACTGCTGGTCAAGATCAAGAACGAAGGCAAGACCGTGCTGCTGATCGAGCACGACGTCAAGATGATGATGGGCATGTGCGACCGCCTGATGGTGCTGGAATACGGCAAACCGATCGCCGAAGGCTTGCCGGCCGAAATACAGAGCAACCAGGCCGTCATCGACGCCTATCTGGGAGGATCGCACTGATGAGTGAGAATGTGCTGAAAGTAGCAGGATTGACGGTAGCTTACGGCGGCATCAAGGCCGTCAAGGGCATCGACCTGGAAGTGAACAAGGGCGAGCTGGTGGCCCTGATCGGCGCCAACGGGGCCGGCAAGACCACCACGCTGAAAGCCATCACGGGCACGCTGCCGCCGTGCAAGGTGGACGGCACCGTGTCGTACATGGGGGCCTCGCTCAAGGGCAGCCAGTCCTTCCACCTGGTGGAAAAGAAGCTGGCCATGGTGCCGGAAGGGCGGGGCGTGTTCACCCGCATGTCGATCCAGGAAAACCTGATGATGGGCGCCTACACCCGCAACGACAAGGCCGGTGTCGAAGCCGACATCGCCAAATGGTACGACGTGTTCCCGCGCCTGAAAGAGCGGGCGCAGCAGATGGCCGGCACGCTGTCGGGCGGCGAGCAGCAGATGCTGGCCATGGCGCGCGCGTTGATGTCGCACCCGCAACTGCTGTTGCTGGACGAGCCGTCGATGGGCCTGTCGCCCATCATGGTGGAAAAGATTTTCGAAGTGATACGCAACGTCTCGGCCGAAGGCATCACCATCTTGCTGGTGGAACAGAACGCCAAGCTGGCATTGCAGGCAGCGCACCGCGGCTACGTGATGGATTCCGGCCTGATCACCATGACGGGCAATGCCCAGGACATGCTGGTCGACCCGCGCGTCAAGGCCGCCTACCTGGGCGAATAAGCGTACCAAAAAATGGGGACGTACCCCATTTTCCAGAAACGGAAAATGGGGTACGTCCCCATTTTTTTTGGGACGAAAAAAAGCCCCGGCGGGGCCGGGGCTGAGAAGGACACCCGTTTGTAACGACACCACGGATGCCGAGGAGTCTGTGCAACGGGGCTGGCGCCATGCAGGCGCCAGCATGACCTGCTTTATTTCTTTGCAGCTGGGGTCGCCTTGGCGGCAGCTTGCGAGAACTGGTTCACGGCGCTGGCCATGTTCGTTTCGATCGATTCCACGGCTTGCTTGGCGGTCTTGGTGAACTGCTCGTAACCGGCGCTGGCGTTGCCGATGGCGGTCTTCAGCAGGGCCACGGCGTTTTCGGTGCCGGCTGGGGCGTTCTTGCTCACTTCTTCCACCAGCGAGATCACCTTGCGGTTGGTTTCGGCGATCTGGGTCTCGGCGGCCTTGCTGAATTCAGCCTGGGTGCCGGAAGCGATCGATGCCAGGTGACGGCCATAAGCCACCACTTTTTCAGCCGTCGGCTGGGCCTGGGCAGCGGTCAGCGAGAAGAACTCTTGCGGATCTTTGGCCGCCAGCAGTTGCTTGGTGGTGACCGACGACTCTTCCAGCGAGGCCTTGGCAGCCGTCAGGTTCAGGTCGACGAACTTTTCCACGCCTTCGAAGGCCTTGTTGGTCAGGGCGGAGAAAATGGCGAACTGGGCTTCAAAATTGGCCTTGGTCGCATTGGAAAATTGCTCAGGGATTGAAAACATATAACTCTCCAGTAATTAGTAAATAGTCATCGATAAATGCTGCTGTTTCTACCAGTGGTACGAAGCAGATGGATCCAGCTTTCAGACCGAACAACAAATTGTGCAACGCAACAAACCCGATTTTACGGCCTTCCGGGATTAAGTCAAGCGATTTTTTGTGCGTTGCACCAAAGAAGTCTCTTTGGCCTTGGGGCACAATTTCTTGCAGGAATTGAATGTTGTTGGACAGGGGGCGGCAGCAACGGCCGGCGCCCTCATGCTAGACTGCGCATCGGCCCTGCCGCCCGTGCAGAGTCCGCCTTTGACACGCCTTCGACATCCAACCACCAGTGAGGACGCATGCCCAGCCCTTCCGACCAGTCCGCCGTGGACGCCGCCATCACGTCGCGCCGCTCGATCCGCGCCTATCTGCCCACGCCCGTGCCGCGGGCCGACATCGAACAATTGCTGCAGGTGGCCGCGCGCGCCCCGTCCGGCACCAACACCCAGCCGTGGAAAGTGTATGTGCTCACGGGCGAGCGCAAGCGTGCCCTGTCGGCCGCCATCCTGGCCGCCCACAACGACCCCGAGCTGGCGCGCCAGCATACGGAGGAATACGCCTATTATCCGCGCGAGTGGGTGTCGCCGTTCATCGAGCGGCGCCGCAAGGTGGGCTGGGACCTGTATGCGCTGCTGGGCCTGACGCGCGAGAACAAGGCCGGCATGGCGGCCCAGCATGGCCGCAACTACGAGTTCTTCGGCGCGCCCGTCGGCCTGATCTTCACCATCGACCGCGTCATGGAGCAGGGTTCCTGGCTGGACTATGGCATGTTCCTGCAGAACATCATGGTGGCCGCCAGAGGGCGTGGGCTCGATACTTGCCCCCAGGCCGCTTTCACCCAGTATCACAAGATCATTATGTCAACGTTGTCAATTCCCGACAATGAAACGGTTGTGTGTGGGATGTCCTTGGGCTACGCTGATATGGACAAGGTTGAAAACAGCCTGGTCACGGAGCGCATGCCGGTTGCTGAATTTGTTAAATTTATCGATTGACGACGTGCCGTCCGCAGTGGCCCGGCGGGCCATTTCAACAAGCTTATCGCGAGAGCATTGCGCAGGGGAAAACTATGATGCCGCCAATGTTAAATGAGCTTGCGCTTGCGCACGGTTTTGCTACACTGCAACAGTCACTCGTCTGTTCGTTTACCGGGGAATTCCATGTTTAAGCTCACGTCTGGAGCGCTGTTTGCGGCGCTGCTGGTGTCGGTTCCTGTCGCCGCCCAGGCGGCCGATAGCCACCACAAGAAACATCATGCTCACAAGAGCAAGGCCGTGGCCCTGCATGAGGCGGCTGCCGCGCCGCGCGAACAGCTGGTCAAACGGGTGGTGATGGTGCATGGCCGCCGCAAGGTGGTCTACCAGCGCCTGCTGGCCGCCGCGCCGGCCGTGCCCACCATGGGCGACCTGGCCGGCCTGAACCAGACCCACGATCCGTTCGACTTGAAATCGAACGTGGCGCTGGTGCTGGACCAGAACAATGCGGAAGTGCTGTTCGAAAAGAATTCCAGCGTGTCCCTGCCGATCGCCTCGATCACCAAGATGATGACGGGCCTGGTCGTGGTGGAAGCGCAACAGGACATGAACGAGGTGCTGACCGTGACGGACGAGGACGTGGACCGCGTCAAGTTCAGCAGCTCGCGCCTGAAGGTGGGCTCGCAGCTGACGCGCGCCAACATGCTGCACATCGCCCTGATGAGTTCGGAGAACCGGGCCGCCTCGGCCCTGGGCCGCAACTATCCGGGCGGCCGGGCCGCCTTCGTCGAGGCCATGAACGCCAAGGCCCGCGAACTGGGCATGCTCGATACCCATTACGTCGATTCCAACGGCCTGTCCAAGATGAACGTGGCCAGCGCCCGCGACCTGGCCAAGCTGGCCATGGCCGCCTACCAGCACCCGCTGCTGCGCCAGTATTCCACCGATCCGAAAGCGATCGTGGAAGCGAACGGCCATCCCATGCAGTTCGGTAACACCAACCACCTGGTGGCCAATCCGAGCTGGGAGATCGGCCTGCAGAAGACCGGTTTTATCAACGAAGCGGGCCGTTGCCTGATGATGCAGGCCGTGATCGAGGGCCGCGCCGTGATCATGGTGTTCCTCGACTCCAAGGGCAAGCAGTCGCGTACGGCCGATGCCGGGCGCATGCGCAAATGGCTGGAGGCCCTCAAGCCGGCCGGCATGAGCACCGGCACGGCCGCCGCGCCTGCTTATTCGGCCGGCATGTAGCCGAGGGTGGCCGAGATCTGGTTGGCCGTCGTCATCAGCTCTTCCAGCCATTCGTCCTGCAGACGGTCGGCCGGCGCCGAGATGGACAGGCCGGCGATCAGCTTGCCGGAATCGTCGCGGATGCCGGCGGCCATGCAGCGCACCCCCAGTTCCAGTTCCTCGTTGTCGCGCGCATAGCCGCGCGCCCGCACCAGGCTCAGCTCGCGCTCCAGCGTGGCCAGGTCCGTGATGGAATTCTTGTTGTGGCCCGCCAGCCCGGTGCGGGTGGCATAGGCGCGGATGGCCTTGGGCTCGTCCACCGACAGGAACAGCTTGCCCGTCGACGTCAGGTGCAGCGGGCCGCGGCCGCCGATGGCGCGCACCACCTGCATGCCGGAACGCTCCGAGAAGGCGCGGTCGATGTAGACGATCTCGTCGCCCTGGCGCACGGACAGGTTGATGGTCTGCTGGGTCTTCTTGTGCAGCGCGCGCATGAAGTCCAGCGCCGCCTCGCGCACGGACAGCCGGCTCTTGACGATGTTACCTAATTCCAACAGCCGCATGCCGAGGCGGTAGGTGCCCGGTTCGATGCGGTCGACAAAGCGCGTCAGCACCATGTCGTTCAAAATGCGGTGGGCCGTGGAAGGGTGCAGTCCCGACACCTTGGACAATTCCTTCAGGCTCACGGGATCAGGATATTTGGCCAGTGCGTCGAGCAGCGCGACCATGCGCTCGATCACCTGGATCGTCGTTTTTTGCTCGGGGACGGTTTCAATTTTCATGATGTGGTTGGTGCGGTGCAGTATGCGATACTGTATTTATACCATAATGTGAAAATATTGGGAATTATCTGGAGGTAGCACTCCAAATTTGTCACCGTTGCGGTATGAAAGGGCATAATCATGCCTTTCGTCAACTTCAGCCCTTCAGACATGGAACCCGTCAGCGAATTCAAGAGCAAGAGCGGCCTCAAGCGCATCCTGTCGGCCTTCTTCTACTCGCTCGACGGCCTCAAGTCCGCCTGGCGCCATGAGCATGCCTTCCGCCAGGAACTGGCCCTGTTCGCCGTCGGCACCGTCGTCGCGCTGGCGCTGCACATCTCCGCCTTTGAAAAACTGATGCTGATCGGCGTGCTGGTGCTGATCCTGATCGTGGAACTGATCAACTCGGCGCTGGAAGCGGTGGTGGACCGGGTCTCGCTGGAACGCCATCCGCTGTCGAAGAACGCCAAGGACTTCGGCAGCGCGGCCGTGCTGCTGGCCTGTCTGCTGGCCGCCGCCGCCTGGGCTGTGGTGCTGGTCGACCGTTTTGCCTGACGGCTCTTAATGTATTTCTGATATATGGAACGTTGAAATGATTCGTTCTGTTTATTAGGCAGGGGTTTTACGCTGGTGTTCCTGATGTTTCAACCATAAGGAATCCAGATGTTGACCAAGAAATTTCTCGTTGCGGCCCTGCTGGCCGTCAGTGCCGTCCTGCCGGCCACCACAGCGGGGGCGGCCGACGTGTCGCTGCTGAACGTTTCCTACGACCCCACCCGCGAGCTGTACCAGGACATCAACGCTGCATTTGCCAAAAGCTGGAAGGCCAGCAGCGGCGACACGGTCAAGATCCGCCAGTCCCACGGCGGCTCGGGCAAGCAGGCGCGGGCCGTGATCGACGGCCTGGAGGCCGATGTGGTGACGCTGGCGCTGGCCTACGATATCGACGCCATCGCCGCGCACCAGCTGCTGCCGGCGGGCTGGCAGCAGCGCCTGCCCCACAACAGCGCCCCGTACACGTCCACCATCGTATTCCTGGTACGCAAGGGCAATCCCAAGGGCATCAAGGACTGGAACGACCTGGTCCGCCCGGGCGTGGCCGTCATCACGCCCAACCCGAAGACGTCCGGCGGCGCCCGCTGGAACCACCTGGCCGCCTATGGTTACGCCCTGCGCCAGCCGGGTGGCAACGAGGCCGGCGCCCGCGCTTTCCTGAAAAAGCTGTACCAGAACGTGCCCGTGCTCGATTCCGGCGCCCGCGGCGCCACCACCACGTTCGTCGAACGGGGCATAGGCGACGTGCTGATCGCATGGGAAAACGAGGCCTTGCTGGCGATCAAGGAACTGGGACCGGACAAGGTGGAACTGGTGGCGCCGTCGTCGTCCATCCTGGCCGAGCCGCCCGTGGCCGTGGTGGACAAGGTGGCCGAGCGGCACGGCACGCGCAAGGTGGCGCAAGCTTATGTGCAGTTTCTCTACACGGACGAGGGGCAGGAGCTGATCGCGAAGCATTACTACCGTCCCGTGCAGGAGCGGGCGGCGAAGAAATTCGGCGGCCAGTTCCCGCCCGTCAAGCTGTTCACCCTGGCGCAGGTGGCCGGCGACTGGGCCACGGCACAGCGGACGCACTTTGCGGACGGCGGCCTGTTCGACCAGATCTACCAGCCCGGCAAGTGAGCGGCACGGGCAGCTGCCGGACAGGCCTGGCCGCATCGCGCTTTTCTTTGCTGTGAATCAACTCAAAGCGGGCCGGAATGGCCGCTTGCGGGATGCAACTTTATTGCAATTTTGAATAGAACAGGCGCAAAATGTGCTGCTGGCGGCCTGGTCCGTCATACCGCGGCGGCACACCATGACCATGCTCTGCCGGAGCGGGCCTTCCACCGATTCGCACCTCACAGGAGACGAACATGACCATACGACTGGGCGATACCGCGCCTGACTTCACGCAGGATTCCACCATCGGTCCCATCCGCTTTCACGAGTGGGCCGGCAACGCCTGGGTGGTGCTGTTTTCCCATCCGGCCGACTTCACCCCCGTGTGCACGACGGAACTGGGCCTGACGGCCAAGCTCAAGCCGGAATTTGACAAGCGCAACGTGAAAGCCATCGCGCTGTCGGTGGACCCGGCCGATGCCCACCGCGAATGGATCAAGGATATCGAGGAAACCCAGCACACGGTGGTGGGCTTCCCCATCATCGCCGACGTGGACCGCAAGGTGGCTGAACTGTACGACATGATCCACCCCAATGCATCGGCCACGGCCACCGTGCGCACCCTGTTCGTGATCGACCCGGCCAAGAAGGTGCGCCTGTCGATCACCTATCCGATGAGCACGGGGCGCAATTTCGACGAAGTGTTGCGCGTGATCGACGCCCTGCAGCTGACCGACAGCCACACCGTGGCCACGCCGGGCAACTGGAAGGATGGCGACGACGTCATCATTCCGCTGACGGTGCAGGACCCCGACCAGATCCGGCAAAAATATCCCAAGGGTTACAAGGCGGAGCGGCCGTACCTGCGCGTCACGCCGCAGCCGAACAAATAGCGTCCAGCCCCGGACGCGGGCCAGCCTAGCTTGCACCTACGTCGATATGGCATAAGCAAATAGGAACTTCGTCCTTTGTATTTTCGGCTGGAGTCATTACCCTGACGCTTACTCTAGGGGGATGGTATGACCTTGTCGTTTGTAGTTTCGGGATTTGCGGTGGGCCTGCTGGTCGGGATGACGGGCGTGGGCGGCGGTTCGTTGATGACGCCGCTGTTGACGCTGATGTTCGGCGTCTCGCCGTCGATCGCGGTGGGCACCGATCTGGCGTTCGCGTCGCTGACCAAGGGCGTGGGCACGCTCACGCACCGCATGCGCGGCACCGTGCGCTGGCCCATCGTGCGCCGCCTGTGCATAGGCGCCTTGCCGGCGGCCCTGCTGGCCAGCCTGGCGCTCAAGCAGTTTGGCGTGCTGGACAAGGAAATCGGCCAGGTCATCCGTTACGTGATCGCCATCTCCGTCCTGCTGACCGTGGTCGCGCTGCTGTTCAAGCGCAAGATGCTGGCCTGGATCAACGCCCGTCCCGAGCGCCAGCTGCAGGGCGGGGCGCTGACGGCGGCCACCATCGCGTCCGGCGCCTTGCTGGGCACGCTGGTCACCATTTCCTCCATCGGCGCCGGCGCCATCGGCGCCACCCTGCTGGTGATGCTGTATCCGCGCCTGACGGCGGCGGAAGTGGCCGGCACCGACATCGCCTACGCCGTGCCGCTGACGGCCATCGCCGCCGTCGGTCACTGGTGGCTGGGGTCGATCAACTGGGAGCTGCTGCTGACCTTGCTGGTCGGTTCCGTGCCCGGCATCACGCTCGGCGCCTACGCGGCGCGCGCCGTGCCGGAACGCGTGTTGCGCGGCTTGCTGGCCTTTACCCTGGTCAGCGTGGCCGCCAAACTGATTTCCTGAACTTGTACACGTCGCCGGCCCACCGGCCCGGCCCGCTGTGCGCGGCGCCGGGCCGGTGTCGTTTTTGCCCTGCGCGCTGGTGCCGGCTTATAGCGGAAACAACTATCGACATGCCAAATGCTTCGTTTGGCATATGTTCTCCAGGTGAGATTATTGTGGCTCTTTAGATGAATTCGTAATTAAGGGGCCTCATCATGTCAGCAACACTCACGGCCACGGCCGGCACACCCGGCCGCCAGGCGTCGACTTCACATGCAAGACCAAGGCCGGGTTTACGTCCGCCATACCGCGTGCTGCCCGGTTTCCGGCTGTCGCTGGGCTTCACGGTTTTCTACCTGGCGCTGATCGTGCTGATCCCCTTGTCGGCCGTGTTCCTCAAAACGTTCACGCTGAGCTGGGCCGGCTTCTGGGACGCCGTCAGTTCGCCGCGGGTGCTGGCGTCCTACCGGCTCACGTTCGGCGCGGCGCTGGCCGCCGGCGGACTCAATGTTGTGTTTGGCGGCATCGTGGCCTGGGTGCTGGTGCGCTACGAATTTCCCGGCAAGCGCCTGGTGGACGCCCTGGTCGATTTGCCGTTCGCCCTGCCCACGGCTGTGGCCGGCATTACCTTGACGGCCCTTTACTCGGCCAACGGCTGGTACGGCCGCGTGCTGGAAGGCATGCTGGGCCTGAAAGTGGCTTTCACGCCCCTGGGCGTGGTGGTGGCGTTGACGTTCATCGGCCTGCCGTTTGTGGTGCGCACCGTGCAACCGGTGCTGGAAGAGGCGGAACGGGAGCTGGAAGAGGCCGCCGCCAGCCTGGGCGCCAGCGCGTTGCAGACGTTTGTCCGCGTGGTGCTGCCCGCCATATTGCCGTCGCTGATGACCGGTTTCGCGCTGGCGTTTGCGCGCGCCACCGGCGAATACGGTTCCGTGATCTTCATTGCCGGCAATATGCCCATGGTGTCGGAGATTACCCCGCTGTTCATCATCACCAAGCTCGAGCAGTACGACTACGCGGGCGCGACCGCCATTGCCGTCGTGATGCTGGTAGCTTCGTTCCTGATGCTGCTGTCGATTAACCTACTGCAAGCCTGGGCCCGCGGCAATGGAGGGAAACCGCGATGAGCGCCATCCTGTCCGGCCTGCCGACCGCCGCACCATCCGCACCATCCGCGCCAGCAGCGCCAGCCGGGCGCCGCGGCGAGCTGCCGTCCGCTGCCGGCTTGCTGGAACCGCGCTGGGTGCGCGGCCTGCTGCTGGCCGTGGCGTTGACCTTCCTGACCTTGTTCCTGTTCGTGCCGCTGGCGGCCGTGTTCGCCGAAGCGTTCAGCAAGGGTTGGCACGCCTACCGCGATGCCATCGTCGAGGACGACGCGCTGGCGGCCATCCGCCTGACCTTGCTGACGGCCGCCATTGCCGTGCCGCTCAACGTGGTGTTCGGCGTGGCCGCGTCGTGGTGCATCGCCAAGTTCGCGTTCCGCGGCAAGAGCATCCTGCTGACGCTGATCGACCTGCCATTTTCTGTCTCGCCCGTCATTTCCGGCCTGATCTATGTGCTGCTGTTCGGCGCCCAGGGCTGGTTGGGGCCGTGGCTGCAGTCGCACGACATCAAGCTGTTGTTCGCCGTGCCGGGCATCGTGCTGGCCACCATCTTCGTCACCTTCCCGTTCGTGGCGCGTGAACTGATCCCGCTGATGCAGGCCCAGGGCAATGAAGAAGAGGAGGCCGCCATCGTGCTTGGCGCGTCGGGCTGGCAAACCTTCCGCCGCGTGACCCTGCCCAACATCAAGTGGGGCCTGCTGTACGGCGTGATCCTGTGCAATGCCCGCGCCATGGGCGAGTTCGGCGCCGTGTCCGTCGTGTCCGGCCATATCCGGGGCGAAACCAACACCATGCCGCTGCAGGTGGAGATTCTGTACAACGAATACAACTTCGCCGCCGCCTTCGCCGTGGCGTCGCTGCTGGCTTTGCTGGCCCTGGTGACGCTGGCCCTGAAATCGCGCATCGCCTGGCGTCGCGATGCCAATGTCGCCGATGCCGCCGCCACCTCTTCCCTGGAGCACTGATCATGACCATCGCAGTCAAGCACATCCACAAGCATTTCGGCGAATTCGCCGCCCTGAACGACGTCACGCTCGATTTTGCCGCCGGCGAACTGACCGCCTTGCTGGGGCCGTCCGGCTGCGGCAAGACCACGCTGCTGCGCATCATCGCCGGCCTGGAGCACCCCGACAGCGGCCAGGTGCTGCTGGACGGTGAAGATGCCTCGGCCCGCCACGTGCGCGAGCGCCAGGTTGGTTTCGTCTTCCAGCATTACGCACTGTTCAAGCACATGACGGTGTTCGAGAACGTGGCCTTCGGCCTGCGCGTCAAGCCGCGCGCCGAGCGGCCGTCCGAGCAGCAGATCCGCGCCAAGGTCAAGGAATTGCTGGAGCTGGTGCAATTGGACTGGCTGGCCGACCGTTATCCGCCCCAGCTGTCGGGCGGGCAGCGCCAGCGCATCGCGCTGGCCCGCGCACTGGCCGTGGAGCCGCGCGTGCTGCTGCTCGATGAACCGTTCGGCGCGCTCGACGCCAAGGTGCGCAAGGAGTTGCGGCGCTGGCTGCGCCGCCTGCACGACGAGCTGCACGTGACCAGCATCTTCGTCACCCACGACCAGGAGGAAGCGCTGGAGGTGGCCGACCAGGTGGTGCTGATGAACCAGGGCCAGGTGGCGCAGACGGGCGCGCCGGAACACGTGTACCACCATCCGGCTTCGCCGTTCGTGTTCAGCTTCCTGGGCCACGTGAACGTGTTCCACGGCCGGGTGCAAGACGGTGTGCTGGCCACGGGCGACGCCAGCCTGGCCGTCGGCCAAGGCGGCGTGGCCGACGGCCACGGCACGGCCTACGTGCGCCCGCATGAGCTCGACATCGAACGCTACACGCCGGGTGCGCAAGGCATCGTCGTCAGGCTGCGCCGGGCGCACGCGATCGGTCCGCTGGCCCAGCTGGACCTGGAACGGGATGACAACGCCGAAATGATTGAAGCCGTGTTGCCGCACGAGCGTTTTCGCCAGCTGCAGTTGCAGCAAGGCGAGACGCTGGTGCTGCGGCCCCGGCGCCTGCAAGTATTTGTGAATCAAGGAGTCTGAGATGAATTTCCAACAACTGCGCTCCGTGCGCGAAGCGGCCCGCCGCGGCTACAACCTGACGGAAGTGGCGAACGCGCTGTTTACGTCGCAACCGGGCGTGAGCCGCCAGATCCGCGAGCTGGAGGACGAGCTGGGCGTGGTCATCTTCGAGCGCAACGGCAAGCGCCTGACGGGCATGACGGAGCCGGGCAAGGGCATCCTGAAGATCATCGAGCGCTTGCTGGTGGAGGCGGAAAACCTGCAGCAGGCCAGCCAGGAATACGCCGGCCAGCGTAGCGGCACGCTCAACGTGGCGGCCACCCACACCCAGGCCCGCTACGCGCTGCCGCGCGTGGTGCAGGCGTTCCGGAGCGCCTATCCGGAGGTGCGCATCGGCCTGCAGCAAAGCGCGCCGGACCATATCGCCGAATGGGTATTGTCGGGCAAGACGGACATCGGCATTGCCACGGAAGGCCTGTCCCAGTATCCGGAACTGGTGTCCTTCCCCTGCTACCGCTGGAGCCACCTGATCGTGGTGCCGGAAGGCCATCCGCTGCTGACGCGCACCCCGATCCGGCTGGAAGACCTGGCCGACGTGCCCTTGATCACTTACGACAAGGGCTTCACGGGCCGCGGCCACATCGACGCCGCCTTCAGCCAGGCCGGCCTGCAACCGGACATCGTGCTGACGGCCATGGATTCCGACGTGATCAAGCAATATGTGTCGCTGGGACTGGGCGTGGGCATCGTCGCCTCGATGGCCTTCGACCATGGACGCGACCACGGCTTGCGGGCGGTGGAAGCGTCCCATTTGTTCGCCACCAACACCACCCGGCTGGCCGTGCGGCGCGGCGCCTATCTGCGCTGCTACGCCTATGACTTCATCCAGCAGTTCGCGCCCGGGCTGACCCGGGCCGAGATCGACGCCGCCCTGGGCGTAGCCGCCACCTGACCGGCCTTACCAGCTGTAGCCGGCCTTGGCGTAGTAGTAGCGGCCGTTGAAGCCGTTCGGTGAGAAGCCGCTGTAGGGGGTGATGCCGTTGTTGTTGAGGTTGCCCGCCGACGTCACCTGGTCCGGATAGCGGTTGCTGGCGTTGTCGATGCCGGCCGTCAGCTTCCAGTTGTTGCCCAGCTTGACGCTGGCCGCCAGGTCCAGCACCCACTGCGGGTCGAATACCTGGTCCAGCGCCGGATTGTTCTGCGGTACCGTGAAGCTGCCGTAACGGGTCACGGTGGCGCGGCCATTCCACGGGCCGGCCGTGTAGTCGGCGGCCAGGCTGAACTTGTCGCGCGGCGAACCGACCGTCATCCGGTTGACGGTCTGGCGGTCGATCAGGGTCAGGCCGTTGGCCGTCAGCAGGGCAGGGTTGGGGGCCACCCGCTCCAGCGTGCTCCGGTTGTGGTTGTAGGCCAGCGTGAAGTCCACCCGGCGCGCCGGCGCCATGAACCAGCGGTAGGTGCTGACCACATCCACGCCCGTGGTGCGGGTGTCGATGGCGTTGGTGAAATAGCGGCCCGCGCCCACCAGGATGCCTTGCGCGGCCAGCGCCTGCTTGAGCGTGTCCGACAGCGTCATGTTGGCCGACAGGGCGATGCGGTCGTCCACGTCGATGCGGTAGGCGTCGATGGTGGCATTCCAGTTATTGGTCGGCTGCACCTGCAGGCCCAGGCTGTAGTTGCGGGCCTTTTCGGCCTTGAGCGGGGTGGCGCCCAGTGCGCCGGCGGCGGCACTGCCGACGGCGAAGGTGCCCGTCTCAATCGGCGTGTTGACGCCGTTGACCACGGAAAAATTGGTGGTGGTGATGGTGTAGAACTGCTGCGCCAGCGATGGCGCCCGGAAGCCGGACGAGGCCGTGCCGCGCAGCGACAACGCGTCGCTGAAGGCATAACGGGCCGAGCCCTTGGCCGACGTGGTGTTGCCGAAATCGCTGTAGCGTTCATGGCGCAGCGCCGCCGAGCCGGAAAACTGGCGGCTGATTTCCGCCTCCAGGTTCAGGTAGAGCGACGTGTTGTGGCGGCTGTTGCTGCCCGCGTTGACGGGGCGGAAGCCGGAAAAGCCCTGCGAACCCGAGCCCAGGTAGGAGGCGGCATCGCCGGCGCTGATCGTGTATTTTTCATGACGCGCCTCCGCGCCCAGCGCCACCGTCAGGGGGCCGCTGAAGGCGGCCATGGGAAAGTCGCGCGCCACGTCCACGTTGAGCAGTGTCTGTGTGTTCTCCAGCTTGCCTGCATGGAAGTGGGTGGGGCTGTCGGCACCCAGGTCCTGGTTGACCGTGTGGTCCAGGTCGAGCTGGAAGGCATTGTTGCCGTAGTTGACGCTGGCGTCCCAACGCCAGCCGCCCGCTTCACCCCGCAGGCCCGTCACCAGCGCCTGGTCGGTGGAGCTGCTGTTTTCCAGCGGCAGGAAGCCGTCCGGATACACCGGGGTGCGTTGCACAAAGACGGTTTGGGCGGGCTCGGTCGGCGTGGGCGGCTTGTTGACGGCGACCAGGGCCGTGCGCCAGGTGGCGGCGGCCGATGTATCGCGCTGGCCGTAGTTGGCGAAGGCATACCATTCCAGGTCGTCGTTGATGGCGTACTGGCTGTTGACGAACACGGTGCGGGGCCGCGTCTCCGGGTCGCCGAAGCGCTGGTTGACCTGGCCGTAGCGCGGTTCCCTGGCGTTGCGCAGGTCGGGGCCGGCGCGGTTGGTGGGGTCGCGGTCGCCCGCCTCGACGGCGACCCGTATCCAACCGTTGTCGCCCAGCGGCAAGCCGCCCGAGCCCCTCAGCGACACTTGCTTGCCGTCGCGCTGCTGGTATTGGCCCACGCCCAGTTCCGCGTCGCCGCCGTTGGGGCCTTTTTTCAGGATGATGTTGATGACGCCGGCGATGGCGTCCGAACCGTACTGGGCGGCGGCGCCGTCGCGCAGCACTTCGATGTGGTCGATGGCGGCCAGCGGGATGGCGTTCAAGTCCACGGGCGCCGAGCCGCGGCCCTGGGTGCCGTTGACGTTGACGACGGCCGACGTGTGGCGCCGCTTGCCGTTCACCAGCACCAGGGTCTGGTCGGGCGACAGGCCGCGCAGCTGGGCGGGCCGGACGGCGTCGCTGGCGTCGGCCCCGGATGGCCGGGGGAAGTTGACCGAGGGCAGCAGCCGGCCCAGCACGGTGGCCAGTTCGGTCGCGCCCGTCGCCTGCAGTTCGCGCGCGCCGATGATGTCGATCGGCGATTCGGAGTCGACCGTGCGGCGGTTCTTGGCGTAGGTGCCCGTCACCACCACCACGGACGGCAATTCGCCTTCCAGCGGCGCAGTCTCCTGGGCGGCGGCGGGCAAGCCCAGGGTGGCGATGAGGGTGGTGGCCAGGACGGCCGGCGGCGTTGGGCTGTGTCGGGAACGGAAACGCATGCAATTCTCTCCAGTGAGGTCAGTGGAAGCAAGAGGAACAGCGAGCTTAACTCTGGGCAAAATTGTCGCCCAAGAATCGTTTCAAGTAATGATATACAGTAATAAAATAAGCTGCAGGCAGGGGCGGCGCGCACGGCAGTTGTGCGGCGGACAGGCGGGATTTTGTGGTGGAAACGAAACAGTGGAGAGTCGCCGCGGCAGGGCGGCAGCCCATCCGCCCGGGCCAGGGCGGGCGGATGGGCGGGCGGCGAACGTTCAGCGGCCCCGCAGCGCGTCGGCGCAGTCGCGCACCAGGGACGGGCCAGCGTAGATCAGGCCGCTGTACAGCTGGACCAGCTGGGCGCCCGCCTCGAACTTGGCGCGCGCGTCCGTGCCGCGCATGATGCCGCCCACGCCGATGATGGGCAGGGCCTCGCCCAGTTCCGCCTTGAGCAGGCGGATCACCTGGTTGGACAGCTCGAACACGGGCGCGCCCGACAGGCCGCCCGCTTCCTCGCCGTGCTGCATCCCTTGCACGGCCGTGCGGCTGAGCGTGGTGTTGGTGGCGATCACGCCGTCGATCTTGTGGCGCAGCAGGGCGTCGGCGATGTTCTTGACCTGTTCGCCATCCATGTCGGGCGCGATCTTCAGGGCCAGCGGCACGTAGCGCTTGTGCTGGTCGGCCAGGCGCGACTGGGCTTCCTTGAGCTGGGCCAGCAGGCCGTCGAGCTCGGAGCCGCCCTGCAGCTGGCGCAAGTTCTTGGTGTTGGGTGAGGAAATGTTGACCGTCACATAACTGGCATACGGATAGACTTTCTGCAGGCACAGCAGGTAGTCGTCCACGGCCCGCTCGATCGGGGTGTCGGCGTTCTTGCCGATGTTCAGGCCCAGCACGCCGGCCTTGTCCTGGTAGAAGCGCGACGCCTGCACATTGGCCACGAAGGCGTCCACGCCGCCGTTGTTAAAGCCCATGCGGTTGATGATGGCGTGCGCGGCCGGCAGGCGGAACATGCGCGGCTTGGGGTTGCCGGGCTGGGCGCGCGGAGTCACGGTGCCCACTTCGATCGAACCGAAGCCCAGGTCGGCCAGCGCGTCGATGTAGGCGCCGTCCTTGTCCAGGCCGGCGGCCAGGCCGACCGGGTTCTTGAACGTCAGCCCCATCACGGTACGGGGATCGGGCAGCGGCTGCTTGACGCACTTGGTCAGGCCCAGCGCGGCGGCCCGCTTCAGGGCCGGCAGGGTGAAATGGTGGGCCGCTTCGGCGTCCATGGAGAACAGCAGGGGACGGGCCAGGGAATACAGGAAATTGTCGGACATGGAGGGCACTCAGAATGGGATGCCGCATTTTACCGTGTCCGACCGGCAAGCCCTAATGCTGGCGCGGCGGCTGCAACACGCCCCACTGGCCCTTGATGCGCGCTTCCAGCGGCCGGAAGTTGATCTTGTAGCTCATCTTGGGGCTCTCGGCAATCCAGTAGCCCAGGTAGACGTAGGGCAGGCCCAGCTCGCGCGCCTGCTCGATCTGCCACAGCACGTTGAAGGTGCCGTAGGACGCCCCTTCCACGTCCGGGTCGAAGAAGGTGTAGACGGACGACAGGCCGTCCGACAGCATGTCGATGATGCTGATCATGCGCAGCGTGCCGTCCGGGTCGCGGAATTCGACCAGCCGCGTGTTGACCCGGCTTTGCAGCAGGAACTGGGCGTACTGGTCGCGGCTGTCCTGGTCCATGCCGCCGCCCGCGTGGCGCGCGCTCTGGTAGCGCAGGTAGAGCGCGTAGTGCTCGTCGGAGAACGACAGCGTGGCCACGGCCGCCCGCAGCTGGCCGTGGCGCACCCAGGCGCGGCGCTGGGTGCGGCTGGGCGTGAACAGGTCGGCCACCACCCGCACCGGGATGCAGGCCTGGCAGCCGTCGCAATAGGGGCGGTAGGTGAAGATGCCGCTGCGCCGGAAGCCGTTCTTGACCAGCTCGGAATAGACGTCGGCGTTGATCAGGTGTGATGGGGTGGCTACCTGCGAGCGGGCCTGGCGGCCATCGAGGTAGCTGCAGGGGTAGGGCGCCGTCGTGTAAAACTGCAGCGTCGCGAAGGGCAGGTCGTTCAGGTGCGTCATGGACGTCCTATCGATACGGTGGCAAAACAGGTGCGATGTTCAGGCATATCTTAGCGCGTTGCGGGCGCCGTGGCGTGCGCGCGCGCATGCAGGATCAGCTTAACCGGGCGCCGGCAAGGGCGCAATTGGTTCCCATGTGGAAATCTGCGGCAAAGCAATATTGTTGCGTAGATGCGCCAGGAAGCGGGCGCGGGGAATGGGCGCCGCGCCCAGCGAGGCCAGGTGGGCCGTCTCCTGCTGGCAGTCGATCATGGCCACGCCGTGGCTGCGCAGGAATTGCACCAGGTAGGCCAGCGCCACCTTGGAGCCGTCGCTGACGCGGGCGAACATGGATTCGCCATAGAACATGCGGCCGATGCACACGCCATAGGCGCCACCCACCAGCTTGCCATCGAGCCACAGCTCGGACGAATGGGCGTAACCCAGCTTGTGCAAGCCCGTGTAGCCGTCGATGATGTCCTGCGAAATCCAGGTGCCGGGGCCGTCCTTGCGGGGCGCGGCGCAGGCCCGCATCACGGCCTCGAAGGCGCTGTCGAAGCGCACCTGCCAGCGGCCGTCCGTGTGGCGGCTGCGTTCGACCTTGCGCAACGTCTTTTTCAGGCTGTCGCTGATGCGGAACTGGTCCGTCATCAGCACCATGCGCGGGTCGGTGCTCCACCACAGGATGGGCTGGCCTTCGGAAAACCAGGGGAAGATGCCGCGCTGGTAAGCGGCCAACAAGCGCTGGGGCGACAGGTCGGCGCCGGCCGCCAGCAGGCCGGGGGCATCCGTCGTGAGCGCGCTGGCCACGTCCGGAAAAGGGCTGTGGGCTTCGAGCCAGGGGATCATGGCCGCCTCAGAGGTCGGTGCGCATGGGGCGATCGATGTCCTGGGTGTAAAAGCCGTGGCAACCGCCCTCGCGCATGCGGGCCCGGTCGGCGAAATACAGCTCCAGCGTGGTGCGGATGGTGGGGAAGGCCAGCTCGTCCCACGGGATCTCCGCTTCCGTGAACATTTTCACTTCCAGGCTTTCCTCGCCCGGCGCGAAATCGAGGTCGCGCAGCGTGGCCAGGTAGAACATGTGGACCTGGTGTACGCGCGCCACGTTGAGCAGGGTAAACAGCTGGCCCAGCTCGATGTTGGCGCCCGCTTCCTCCACCGTCTCGCGTACGGCGGCCTGGGACGTCGTTTCATTGTTCTCCATGAAACCGGCCGGCAGGGTCCAGTAGCCGTAGCGCGGTTCGATGGCGCGCCGGCACAGCAGTACCTGGGTCTGGCCGTCGCGCTCCCATACGGGAATCGAGCCCAGCACCATCTTCGGGTTCTGGTAATGGATGGTGGCGCAGTGGGTGCACACGTAGCGCGGACGGTTGTCGCCAGCCGGCACGGACAGGGACACGGGGTGGGCGCATTCGGAACAGAATTTCATAGGGGGTAGCTCGAGTCGTTATGTGCTTACTTTACACCGATTGCGCCCGTCGCGGCGTGCCCGCGGCCGCTGTGGGGGGCGGAAAATGGCGGAAAACGGGGCGCCGCCGGCCCCCGCTTGGGATTTATACGGCCTATCGCCAGCGATTTCAGGATTAATATTGCCTAAATCAACGAACTGCCCTATAATGATTGCATCAGACGCGGGGTGGAGCAGTCTGGCAGCTCGTCGGGCTCATAACCCGAAGGTCACAGGTTCAAATCCTGTCCCCGCAACCAAATTCCAAAAAAACCGTCATCCGTGCTAAGCTGGTGACGGTTTTTTTATTGCTGCGACCATGCAACAGCGTCCGGCGATGATTTGACCCAGATCATGGAAATGGAACTCCGCAATTGATGTAGCGCAAGAAGCATGGTTGCCGCGGAAGTTCAATGTTACTCTCCAAACATATGCGTTGAGCTGGCATCCCCCCTCCGTCCCGCGGGTTGTCGCTCCCCCAACGCCAGTCTGCGCCCCCAAGCACCGTGCCAGCCGCCTGAACCCATCCGGAACTTTCCGGAGCCGCCGTCCCGCCATCGGCCGGACGTCACCTGGATGCTTTGCACGCCGCTACCTGTTAGGGGGATTGAATGGCACCATCGCGCAGTCGCTTCATCACCCTGGTTACCGTCAGCTACACGGTGCTGGCCCTGGCCTGGATCTTCCTGTCCGACCAGATGCTGCTGGGCCTGGTCACCGTACGGGACGCGGCCTGGCTGTCGACGGCCAAGGGCGTGTTCTTCGTCGTTTGCACGGCGGTCGGCTATTTCCTCGCCTTGCGCTCGCTGGCCGCGGACGAATCGCGCCCGCAATCGCTGCTGTCCATGATGGCCGGCGGCCTGGCGCCCGCGCGCAACAATGGCCCGCTGGCCTATGTGCTGGCGGCCGCCCTGGCCGGCGCCACCCTGTTCGCCCGGCTGCACATGGCGGTGCCCGACCAGCACCATCCCTGGCTGATCCTGTTCATGCTACCCATCATTCTCAGCGCCATGCTGGGCGGACTGGGGCCGGGACTGCTGGCCACGGCCGTGGCATCGGTGGGCGACAAGCTGCTGGCGATCGAACCGCTGTACAGCATGCGATTCGCCCATGGCGCCGATTTGCTGGTCTGGAGCCTGCTTGTGCTCAACGGCATCGTCGTCAGCGTGTTGAGCGAGGTGCTGCGCGGCGCCCTGCACCGGCGCGACGTGGACCGCAACCTACTCACCAGCGTGATCAGCGGCACGTCGGACGCCATCTACGTCAAGGATCTGCACGGCCGCTACCTGATGGCCAACGGCGCCGCCGCCGCCTTCCTGGGCCGCACGCAGGCCGAGGTGGTGGGGCGCGACGACCTGGCCATGCTGCCGGCCGAATCGGCGCTGGCCTTGCTGCAAAAGGACCGCGAGCTCATCGCGTCGGGCCGTACCCAGACCATGGAAGAGCATATCGTCAACCAGGACGGCGAGCGTATCCTGTTCCAGTCCACCAAGGGCCCCGTGTATGACCCGTCCGGCAACGTGATCGGCTTGTTCGGCGTGTCGCGCGACATCACCAAGAGCAAGCTGGCCGAGGAGCGCATCCAGTACCTGGCCCATTACGATGTCCTGACGGGCCTGCCCAACCGGGTGCAGCTGGACGAGCGCATCGAGTTTGCCATCGGCCAGGCCGCGAGCAGCGGCCAGCAGCTGGCCCTGCTGTTCCTGGATCTCGACCATTTCAAGGACATCAACGATAGCCTGGGGCACAGCGTGGGCGACGCGCTGCTGGTGGCGCTGGGGCGCCGGCTGCGTGCCATCATGCGCGCCGGCGACATGGTGGCGCGGCTGGGCGGCGATGAATTCGTGTTCCTGCTGCACGGGGTGGACGTGGCCGGCCTGGCGCAGACCGCCCAGCGCATCCTGGACGTGGTGGAGGAACCATTCTCCATCGAGCAGCACGAACTGACCGTCAGCGGCTCGGTCGGCATCGCCCTGTATCCGGACGACAGCGGCGACCTGGAAGGACTGGTCAAGTGTGCCGACGCGGCCATGTACCGGGCCAAGCAGAACGGGCGCAACCGCTATTGCTTCTTTACGGCCGAGATCGAGGCGATGACCGTGCGCCGCATGCAGGTGGTGGGCGCGCTGCGCCACGCGCTCGAGCAGCACCAGCTGACCATCCACTACCAGCCCCAGTGCAGCGCCCGCGACGGCCGCATCATCGGCGCCGAAGCGCTGCTGCGCTGGCACCATCCCGTGCTGGGGCAGGTGTCGCCGGAAGAGTTCATCCCGGCCGCCGAGGACAGCGGCCTGATCGTCCCGATCGGGGAGTGGGTGCTGCGGCGCGCCGTGCGCCAGATGAAGGCGTGGCTGGACGAGGGCATGGCGCCGTTCGTGATGGCCGTCAATCTGTCGACCATGCAGTTCCGCCATCCCAACCTGCCGGCCATGGTGGCCACCATCCTGGCCGAGGAACAGTTGCCGGCCCAGTACCTGGAGCTGGAACTGACGGAAAGCGGCGCCATGCACGACCCGCCGGCCGCCATCGCCGTGATGGACCAGTTGCATGAGCGGGGCGTGCGGATGGCGATCGACGATTTCGGCATCGCCTATTCCTCGCTCAGCTACCTGAAGAAGTTCAAGGTCTACAAGCTGAAAATCGACCAGTCCTTCGTGCGCGACATCAGCGCCGATCCGGAGGACCGGGCCATCGTCACGGCCATCATCGCCATGGCGCGCGGACTCGGACTGCGCACCATCGCCGAAGGGGTGGAGACGGCGGCCCAGCTGGACTTCCTGCGCGAGCACGGCTGCGAGGAAATCCAGGGCTATTACTTCAGCAAGCCGCTCACGGCCGAACAATTCGGCCGCTTTGCCCGCCAGGTGGAACCATGCGCGGCGTAAGGGCCCACCGCGTGCTGCGGCGCCGCGAACGCCGTCCGGCCCCGTGCGAGCGGGGGCGCAGCCACGCTATTTACCGGCGGCGGGCAGCGTGGCAATGGACTGACGGATGAAGGCCATCATCTGGTCCGTCATCCAGGTGCCCAGCATCAGCTGCGGCTCCTGCGCCAGCGCCAGCCGCATCTTCTCGCGCGTCTCCGGACGGTCGCCCGCGTAGCTGCGGAACAGGACCAGCCACTGCTGCGCCAGCGCCTGCACGGGCCCGTCGCCGGGCGCCGCGCCGGCGTCCATCTGCTGTTGCACGGCCGCGATCAGGACCAGCCAGTCCTGGGTGCGCTGGCCGCTGTGGGCGCGCATGTGTTCCAGCGCATCGGCGTCCAGGTAGCGGGCGTAGATGGCCAGCTTGTGGGCCGAAAATGCCGTCGTCACATAGCGCAGCAGCTCGGGCGTGATGCCTGTGCTGTGCTGGGCCGCCGGCTCCTGCGCCATCACCAGGTTGATGCGGCGGGCCAGGTCGGGATCGGCCCGGGTGTCCCGCTCGAGCATCGTCATCCAGTGGCAGGCCAACTGCTGCACTTGCTCGCTGTCGGCCGGCGTGCCGCCGTCCATCAGGGCGCGCACCCGCGCCACCAGCGTGGCCCATTCCGCGGCCCGTTGCGGCTCGTGGTGGAAGGCCAGCTGTTCCAGTTCTTCCTTGCTAAAGTATTTGTCGTACATGGTCATCAACTCCAACGTGGTTAGCCAATCGGCCAGCGCGGGTGGTTCACCGTGATCGAGTTGGCGCTGCAGCTGCGTCAGTTGCGTGCGCAGCCGCGTGGCCTGGGCGATCTGCCGTTCCAGCGCCGCGATCTGCTGCGCGACGATGGCGGAAAACGGTGTGTCCGGCCGGTCCAGGAAGGCTCCGATGTCGGCCAGCGACATGCCAAAGCGGCGCAGCGCCTGGATCTGGTGCAGGCGGGCGATGTCGTCGCGCTGGTAGAGCCGGTAGCCGCTCTCGGAGCGGGCCGAGGGCCGCAGCAGGCCGATGCCGTCGTAGTGATGCAGGGTGCGCACGGTCAGGCCCGTGCGCTTGGCCAGTTCTCCCACTTTCAGCAACATGCTTGCTCCTTTCCTCAGGCGTGCAGCCAGACTAAGACCTGACGTTGGGTGAGGGTCAAGCGGTTTTGATGTCGCCGCCGGCGGGCGCGGGCGGATGCAGGCTGGCCCACAGGTGGGCGGCGGCCATGGTGCGGTGTGGGCGGTAGCGGGCCAGGAAGTGCTCGGTGCGGGCCATGTCGGGCTTGGCCGACTCGCCCAGCAGCTGCTGCAGGGCGGCGCGCACGGCCACGTCGCCGTGCAGCGAGCAGTCGGCGTGGCCGTAGCCGCGCAGCAGGCCGTAGTTGACGGTCCACGGGCCGATGCCCTTGACGGCCAGCAGGGCGGCCGACACTTGTTCGATGCCGTAGTCCGGTCCCAGGGCCAGCCGCAGTTCGCCGCTGGCCACCAGCTGGGCCAGGCGCAGCACCGTTTCCGCCTTGGCGCGCGAGAATTTGCGCTCCGTCAGCTCGCTCAGCTGCACGCGGGCCGCGCTGGCCGCGTCCGGATAGCACCACAATCCGGAGCTGTGCCGGCATCCGGCCTGCAGGATGAAGGTGCGGCGCAGCGCGATGGCGAAGGACAGGTTGATCTGCTGGCCGATGATGGCCCAGGTCAGCGCTTCGAAAATGGTGGCCGACTGCACCACGCGCAATCCGGCATGGGCCCGCGTGAGGGGGCCGAACAGGGGATCGTCGGCCGTGAAGTCGGCGAACGGCTGGGGATCGATGCGCAGGCCCAGCACGGCGTCCACCGCGGCCCTGGCCTGGGCCGCGATGGCCGGCGTGCATGGGCCGTCAGTCAGCACGGTGCAGCTGGCGCTGGATGGCGCGGGCGTGCCGCCCGGCGCGCTGTCGTGCGTGGGGGCGTACGCTTTGTCGTACGCCATGTTGAGCGCGATGTCGAGCACCACCGGCACGCCGTCGAGCAGCATGCCCTTGCGCAGGCGCTGCGGCGTGACCTGCTCGGCCACGCTTTCCGCGTCGCGCCGATGGAAGGCCAGCACGTCGTCGAGCCGGTAGCCGGCTGGCAGCGGCAGCGTGAATTGCAGCGCGGCCGGTTGCGTGGTGGCTGGTGTCGCCGCTTGTGTCTTGCGTTTGGTCATGCGGCGCCTGCCTTGCGCATCGTCCCCAGACTGGGGCGGAAGCCCGTCACCAGGGCCGTGCCCAGCAGGACGATGGCAGCGCCGCTCCAGGTGTACCAGCCTGTCGTCTCGCCCAGGAACAGCACACCCCACAGGATGCCGAACACGGGGCTGAGGAAGGTCACCGTCAGGGCCGATGCCGGCCCCACGTCCTCGATCAGGCGGAAATAGAGCAGGTAGGCCACGCCGCTGCACAGGACCCCCAGTGCCAGCACGGCGCCCATGATGCCGATGGTGGGTGTGGCCGGCGCCGGGAACCATGGCGACACGGGCAGTACCAGCAAGGTGGCGGCCCACATGCTGCCATGGGCGTTGGCGAACGGCGGCACCGACTGTGCCGGGCTGGCCGACTTGGCGTAGTTGCTGGCGATGCCGTAGTTGAAGGAGGCGAACAGCACGGCCGCAATGGCCAGGCCGGCGCCGGGACCGGCGCTCACATGGTCGAAGCTGACCAGCAGCGCCACGCCGGCGGCGCCCAGCAGCAGGCCCGCCACCACGGTGGGCGCGACCATGCGGCGCGACCACACGGCGCCGATGAGCGCGCCCCACAGCGGCGTGCTGGCGTTGAGCACGGCCATCAGCGAGGCCGACAGCGTGCGCGCGGCGAAGGCGAACAGCAGGAAGGGCAGGGCGGAATTGAACAGGCCCAGGATCAGGTAGTGTTTCCAGTGCTGGCGCAGCTGTAGCGGCTTGCGCAGCACCAGCGCCACCACGGCCAGGAACAGGGCGGCGAACAGCACCCGGTACTGGATCAGCAGGGCGGCGCCCAGCACGGGCGCGGCGATGCGCATGAACAGGAAGGAGCCGCCCCAGATGGCGGCCAGCAGTATCAGTCTGAACAGGTTGGCAGGGCTCATGGACAGGTTCCCGTTTGAAAAGCGTGATTGTCGGGCATGGGCGGCGTTCGCGCCAGCCGCTTCTTGCTCTTGAATTCGTCAGGCGGGGCCGCCCGGCGCCGGTTCGGCCACGCAGGCGTTGCTGCCGGGCGTATCGGGCGTGGCCGCGTGACCCACTTGCAGGGCGGCCGGCACGCCGTTCTTGATGGCCGTCATCTGGGCCAGGATGGCGATGGCGATTTCGGCCGGGGTCTTGCTGCCGATGTAGAGGCCAATGGGGCCGTGCAGGCGCGCCAGCTGGGCCGGCGTGACGTCGAACTGTAGCAGCCGTTCGCGCCGCTTGCCGTTGTTGAGCCGCGAGCCGATGGCGCCCACGTAGAAGGCGTCGGACTTGAGCGCCTCCATCAGGGCCAGGTCGTCCAGCTTGGGATCGTGGGTCAGGGCCACGACGGCGCTGCGGTGGTCCAGCTTCAGTTCCAGCACCAGGTCGTCGGGCATGGCGTGGACCAGCTGCACGCCGTCCAGGTTCCAGCCGCTGCGGTATTCCTCGCGCGGGTCGCAGACGATGACGTGGTAATCCATGGCCGTGGCCACCTGGGCCAGGAAACGCGACAGCTGGCCGGCGCCAATGATAAGCAGGCGCCAGCGGGGCCCGTGCAGCGTCACCAGTTCGCGCGCGCCGGCGGCCATGGCGGCGCCGGGCGGGGCCGGCGCCAGGGTAACGGCGCCGCTGGCCATGTCGAGCCGGCGTTCGACCAGCTCGTGCCGTTCCAGCCGTTGCAGCAGCTCGTCGATGCGGCTGCGGGCCGACAGCGGTTCGATCGCCAGTTCGATGGTGCCGCCGCAGGGCAGGCCGTAGCGGTGCGCCTCGTCGGCGCTGATGCCGTAGCTGACCCGCTCGGGCACGCTGCGCTGCAGGCCGGCGCCGCGGGCGCGCTCGATCAGGTCGTCCTCGATGCAGCCGCCGGAGACGGAGCCGATCACGCTGCCGTCTTCGCAGATGGCCAGCGTGGCGCCCACGGGGCGGGGGCTGGAGCCCCAGGTCTTGATGACGGTGACCAGTTCGCAGCGGCGGCCGGCGGCGATCCAGCCGGCGCAGGTTTTCAGTACTTCAAGGTCGATGCTGTCCATGACGGTGGCTTCCTCCGGGCTGCAGGCATTCGACTATACTATGGCTCTCCAAAGCCTGCAGGAACACCTGATGACCCAACCCGACAACCATGACGATGACGGCAATCCCAAGTTCGGGCGCCTGCTGATCGTGCTGATCATCGCCGTGCTGTTCTGCGTCGCCCTCACCTGGGTGATGGGCGCGCTGTTCCCCAACTTCCCGAATTTTTAACTAACGGCGCCGGCACACGGCCGCCAGTGCGGCGGCGTAGGGTGTGCCGGGCGCGATGGCTTCCGGGCTGAATTGTTCGAAGCGGTAGTTCTCTACCGGCTCGCCCTTGCCCATCGCTTCCGGATAGTAGATCTGCGCCAGCAGCGTGGCGCTGCGTGCGCCGCACGCATACACATGCTGGGCCTTCATCGAGCGATAGGGTTTGCCGCCCGGCGTGGTTTGCGGGCGGCGGAAGGAGCGCAGCGTCCAGGCCCGCCGGCCCTGTTCCTGGCGCACGATGCCGCGCCGGTCCAGGTACAGCGTGGCGCCTTCGGCCCGTCCCACGCGGCTCCAGTGGGTGCCGTGGCGCGTTCCCTTGCCCGCCGCCTGCGCCGTACCGCAGCCGATCAGCAGCAGTAGCGGCAGCAGCAGCAGCCAGGCGCGCATGGCATCGGCCCGGGATCAGGGCAGCAGCGGCTGGCGGGCCCGCTGCTTGGCCTTGATTTCGGCCACCGTCTTGTCGATCACGCCCAGCCGGTAGTTGGTGGCGGGGTGGATGGCCGTGTAGCCGTTCAGCACCGAGGGCGGGTACTGGGCGGCCAGGCGCTGCCAGAAGGCGTGCGCGTGTTCGATGTTGTAGCCGGCGCGGGCCAGCAGGTACAGGGCCAGGTAGTCGGCCGCCGCGTCCAGTTCCTGCGGCACGGGCTTGATGCCGGCGCTGCCGATCAGCAGCGAGGTGTCGGGCCGCACGGCCACCAGGTTGTCGATCATGCCGCCCACGGTGTAAGCCTGGCGCGTGCTGGCCGCGTGGCCCAGCACATTGTGGGCGATGTCCTTGGCCAGCACGAAGGCGATGGCTTCGTCGCTCTGGGCGAAGTTGACCATGCCGCGCGTGATCAGCACGCGCTGGCCGTCGGCATAGGAATTGATGTTGTCCGCGTTGCCCAGGTCGACCTTGAAGGCGCAGGCGCGCGTGACGGGCACGGTGATGGGCTGGACGGCGCTGCCGCGCCGCACCGTGATGCTGAGCGCCGAATGGCGCCCGACCAGCGGGCCCAGGATGCGGGCGGCCTGGGTTTCCGCATTGGGGCCGGTGGGCAGGGCGCGCGCCTCCACCGACACCAGGGTATCGCCCTTGCGCAGGCCGGCGCGGGCGGCGCCAGAGCCGGGCAGCACGCCCGACACCTGCAGCTGCTCGCCGTAGCCCAGCGCGGCCTGGGCCGCGTCGGCATATTCGCCCGGGTAGGAATACTTGTTCTTGGCCGTGAAGCCCAGCAGCTCATGGGCGTGGGTGCGGCACAGGTCCGCGTTGTTGATCAGCAGCGGCGCCACCACCTGGTACAGCCGCTCCTGGGTGGCCACCATGCGGCTGACCGTATCCTGCGCCTCAAGCATGCGGGCCGTCACCACCGCCGGCTCGGGCGCGGGCGCGCTGCTCGGGCGCGGCATGGCGGGCCCCGGCGCCGACGGCGTCGTCTTGAAGGCGGAGCAGGCCGACAGCAGCAGCGCTGCCGTCATGGCTAGCCATGGCGTGGCGATGTGGCGGCGTGCTGCGCCCTGCTGCTGGTCGGTGTGTGGCATGGCCTTTCCTCTATCTCTGCTTAGTTCTGTTTAGTGTTTGCCGGTGCTGCCGAAACCGCCGGCGCCGCGTTCGCTGGCGTCGAATTCCTCGACGATGTTAAAGCCGACCTGCAGCACCGGCACGATGATCAGCTGCGCCAGGCGCTCCATGGGCTGCAGCGTGAAGGCGCTGTGGCCGCGGTTCCAGGTCGATACCATCAGCTGGCCCTGGTAGTCGGAATCGATCAAGCCTACCAGATTCCCCAGCACGATGCCGTTCTTGTGGCCCATGCCGCTGCGCGGCAGGATCATGGCCGCGTAGCCCGGATCGGCCACGTGGATCGCCAGGCCGGTCGGTATGAGCACGGTCTGGCCGGCCTCGATGACGATGGGGGCATCGATGCAGGCGCGCAGGTCCAGGCCGGCGCTGCCGGGGGTTGCATAGGCCGGCAGCAGTTCTTTCATGCGCGGGTCGAGGATCTTGACGTCGATATTTTTCATTGTTGCGGTTCCAGGTGATACGGGTGGTGATGGAGCGCAAGCGTCACTGGAACAGCGAGTACTTGTCGATCCGCTTGGAGATTTCGCACACCAGCTGGCGCGCCAGCGTCAGCTTGTCGGCGCGCGGCAGGATGGTGTGGCCGTTTTCGTCGAACAGGATGATGGTGTTGTCGTCCTGGCCGAAGGTGTGGTGGCCGATATTGCCCACCAGCAGAGGGATGCCCTTCTTCTCGCGCTTGACGGCGCCGTATTCGAGCAGGTTTTCCGATTCGGCCGCAAAGCCCACGCAGTACGGGTGGCCGGCCAGCGAGGTGCGGGCGGCCACCGTGGCCAGGATGTCGGGGTTCTGTTCGAATTTGAGCTCGGGCACGGAGCCGTCGCCCTTCTTCTTCATTTTCTGGGCGCTGCTGTTGGCCACGCGCCAGTCGGCCACGGCCGCCACGGCCACGAACACGTGCTGGCCTTCGACGGCCGCCATCACGGCGTCGTGCATCTGCTGCGCGCTTTGCACGTTAATGCGCTGCACGCCGTAGGGCGTGGGCAGGGCGGTGGGACCGGAGATCAGCAGCACCTCGGCGCCGGCCTCGCGCGCCGCGCGCGCCACCGCGTAGCCCATCTTGCCGGAGGACAGATTGGTGATGCCGCGCACCGGGTCGATGGCCTCGAAGGTGGGGCCGGCCGTGACCAGGATACGCTTGCCGGCCATGGTCTTGGGCTGGAAGGCGGCGATCACTTCCTCCAGCAGCTGCTGCGGTTCGAGCATGCGGCCCAGGCCCACTTCGCCGCAGGCCTGTTCGCCGGCGCCGGGGCCGAAGATGACGATGCCGTCCTCGCGCAGCTGGGCCGCGTTGCGCTGGGTGGCGGGGTTCTGCCACATTTCCACATTCATGGCCGGCGCGATCAGGAGTGGCAGCTGGCGCGGGCGGGCCAGGCACATGGTCGAGAGCAGGTCGTCGCACACGCCGTGGGCCAGCTTGACCATGAAGTCGGCCGAGCAGGGCGCGATCAGGATGGCGTCGGCACCGCGCGTGACGTCGATGTGGGCCATGTTGTTGTCCACCCGCGGGTCCCACTGGCTGGAGAACACGGGCCGGCCCGACAGGGCCTGCATCGTCACGGGGGTGATGAAGTGGGCGGCGGCCTCCGTCATCACCACCTGCACGCTGGCGCCCTGGCCGGTGAGCAGGCGGCACAGTTCGGCCGCCTTGTAGCAGGCCACGCCGCCGGACAGGCCGAGGACGATTTTCTTACCGGTGAGGTCCATGCTGGTGCTCCCGTACTTAGCGGTTCACGCGGCGCAGTTCATCGAGGATGAACAGGCCGGCGCCCAGGCAGATGGCCGAATCGGCGAGGTTAAACGCCGGGAAGTGGCCGAATGCCGGGTGGTGGAAATCGAGGAAATCGATCACGTGGCCGTACAGCAGGCGGTCGATCACGTTGCCGATGGCGCCGCCCAGGATCAGGGCCAGGGCCCAGCAGAACAGGCGCTGGCCGCCATGCTTCTTGAGCAGCACGATGATGTAGGCGGCCGCGCCCAGGCCGATGGCGGTGAAGAAGTAGCGCTGCCAGCCGCCGGCGTGCTGCAGGAAGCTGAAGGCAGCGCCCTGGTTGTAGGCCAGCACCAGGTTGAAGAAGGAGGTGACGACTTTCTCTTCACCGAGCGAAAACAGCTTGGTGATGGTGATCTTGGAGAGCTGGTCGAGCAGGATCACGATGGCGGCGATGCCGAGCCATGGCGTGAGGCTGGCTTGCGGTTTGGCGGAAAAGCGGGATTTGTTGGTGGCCATGGAGTGTTCGATAGTTTCGTGGCCGCCGCCGCGCCTTGCCCGGCACGGCAAGCGTGTGCTGGGTGGCGCGGCGTCGGAGGCAGGCATATTACAGGCTTACTGCGAGGCTTAGGCGAACTTGCGGCGCTCGCCTGCGCCGAACAGGTTGCTGTGGCAGCGGCCGCACAGGGTCGGGTGGTCGGCGTGGCTGCCCACGTCGGCGCGGTAGTGCCAGCAGCGCTCGCACTTGCCGGCGGCCGATGCGGCCACTTCCACCGTTTCCTGGGCCGCGTCGGCCACCTGGGCCACCGTGGCCTGCGAGGTGATGAAGACGAACTTGAGGTCATCTTCCAGGCTGGCCAGCAGCGCGTACTTGTCGCCGGCAGCCTTGATGCTCAGTTCTGCCTGCAGCGACGAGCCGATGGCGCCCGAGGTGCGCAGGTCTTCGAGCTGCTTGGTGACGTCGGCGCGCACGGCGCGCAGGGCTTCGTACTTGGCCAGCAGGGCGGCGCCATCGGCCAGTTCCGGCAGCTGCCACCAGGTCTGGGTGAAGATGGTCTCGTCGCTGGCCTGGAAGCTCTCGGGGCCGGCGAAGATGGCCCATGCTTCCTCGGCCGTGAACGACAGGGCCGGCGCCATCAGCCGCAGCAGGCTTTGCGTGATGTGCCACAGGGCCGTCTGCGCCGAGCGCCGGCCGTGGGACGTCAGGCCCGAGGTGTACAGGCGGTCCTTGAGGATGTCGAGGTAGAAGCCGCCCAGGTCTTCCGAGCAGAAGTTCTGCAGCTTCGACACCACCGGGTGGAATTCATACTGTTCGTAGTGCTGCGTGATCTGTGCCTGCAGCGCGCCCATGTTGGCGATGGCGTAGCGGTCGATCTCCAGCAGTTCGGCCACCGGCACGGCGTGCTGCGCCGGGTCGAAGTCCGAGGTGTTGGCCAGCAGGAAGCGCAGCGTGTTGCGGATGCGGCGGTACGATTCGGTCACGCGCTTGAGGATCTCGTCGGAGATCGACAGCTCGCCCGTGTAATCGGTGGCGGCCACCCACAGGCGCAGGATGTCGGCGCCCAGCTTGTTGGACACGTCCTGCGGCGAGACGGTGTTGCCGACCGACTTGGACATCTTCTTGCCTTCGCCATCGACCACGAAGCCGTGCGTGAGCAGCGCCTTGTAGGGTGGCGCGCCGTTCAGCATGGACGACGTCAGCAGCGAGGAGTGGAACCAGCCGCGGTGCTGGTCCGAGCCTTCCAGGTACAGGTCGGCCGGGAAGTGCGATTGTTCCTTGTGCGAGCCGCGCAGCACCGTCTGGTGCGTGGTGCCGGAGTCGAACCACACGTCCAGCGTGTCCTTGTTCTTGTCGTAGTGGGCCGCCTCGTCGCCGATCAGGTCCTTCAGGTCCAGCTTGAGCCAGGCGTCGATGCCGCTCTTTTCGATCAGCTGGGCCACCTGTTCCAGCAGCTCGGGGGTGCGCGGGTGCAGCTCGCCCGTCTCCTTGTGCACCACGAAGGCCATCGGCACGCCCCACTGGCGCTGGCGCGACAGAGTCCAGTCGGGACGGTTGGCGATCATGCCGTGCAATCGCGCCTGGCCCCAGTCCGGGAAGAACTGGGTGGCGTCGATGCCCTTGAGGGCGCTCTGGCGCAGGGTCGGGCCGCCATCCTTGGGATGGATGTCCATGCCGGCGAACCACTGCGAGGTGGCGCGGTAGATGATGGGGGTCTTGTGACGCCAGCAGTGCATGTAGCTGTGGTCGAACATCTTCACTTCGAACAGGGCGCCGGCTTCTTTCAAAGCGGCGCAGATCGGCTTGGACGCTTCCCAGATCGTCATGCCGCCGAACAGGGGCAGCGATTCGGCGTACTTGCCGTCGCCCAGCACCGGGGTCAGGATGGCGTCGTCCTTCATGCCGTGCGCCTTGCAGGAGATGAAGTCGTCCAGGCCGTAGGCGGGCGCCGAGTGCACCACGCCGGTACCGCTCTCGGTGGTGACGTAGTCGGCGATGTACATCGGCGACAGGCGGTCGTAGAAGGCGTCGCTGGCATGCAGCGGGTGGCGGAAGCCGATGCCGGCCAGCGCCTGGCCGTCGCAGGTGGCGATGGTGGTGCCATCGAGCTTGTAGCGGGCCAGGCACGATACGGCCAGGTCCTGGGCCAGGATCAGCAGCAGCGGCTGGCCGTCGCGCACGGTTTCCACCAGCGCGTACTTCACTTCGGCGTGCACGTTCAGGGCCTGGTTGGACGGGATGGTCCACGGGGTGGTGGTCCAGATCACGATGTAGCCGTTCCCGGTCGGCAGCTTGTCGAGGCCGAAGGCGGCGGCCAGCTTGTCGCATTCGGCGAACTTGAAGCCGACGTCGATGGCCGGGTCGCGCTTGTCGGCGTATTCCACTTCCGCCTCGGCCAGGGCCGAGCCGCAGTCGAAGCACCAGTTGACCGGTTTCAGGCCGCGGTAGACGAAGCCCTTGTCGAGCAGCTGGCCCAGGGCGCGCAGCTCGTCCGCTTCGTTCGAGTAGTTCATGGTCAGGTAGGGGTTTTCCCACTCGCCCAGCACGCCCAGGCGGATGAAGTCACGGCGCTGGCGCTCGACCTGCTCATGGGCGTAGGCGCGGGCCTTGGTCAGCACGTCGGCCGTGGGCAGGTTCTTGCCGTACTGTTTTTCGATCTGGATCTCGATCGGCATGCCGTGGCAATCCCAGCCCGGCACGTAGGGCGCGTCGAAGCCGGCCAGGGTGCGCGACTTGACCACCATGTCCTTGAGGATCTTGTTGACGGCGTGGCCGATGTGGATGTCGCCGTTGGCGTAGGGCGGACCGTCGTGCAGCACGAATTTCGGGCGGCCGGCGGCGGCCTTGCGGATGCGCTGGTAGATCTTCTTGTCCTGCCATTCCTTGACCCATTGCGGCTCGCGCTTGGCCATGTCGCCGCGCATGGGGAACGGGGTCTCCGTCATGTTGACGGGGTATTTGCTCTCGGGTTTCTTGCCCTGCTTGTCTTGTTTCGGATTGGCTGGTTTGTTATCGGACATGTTTATCTTCTAGGTGACGTCTATCGTATCGGTTGGGGAGTGCCGGCGCGTTTGGCTTCGCGTTGCGCACTCAAATTCGGTCGGTGGCGGTGATCGCACCGGCGCCGGCGCGGTCGCGGAACCAGGCGCGCGCCAGGTTCGAGTCGCGCTCGATGGCGGCCGTCAGGGTGGGCAGGTCCACGTATTTTTCCTCGTCGCGCAGCTTGTGCAGGAATTCCACCCGCACCTGGCGGCCGTAGCAGCCCTGGTTGAAGTCGAACACGTGCACTTCCAGCAGTACGCGGCCGCTGTCGTCCACCGTAGGGCGCACGCCCAGGCTGGCCACGGCCGGCAGCGGGGCGTCGGCCAGGCCGTGCACCTGGACGATGAAGATGCCGGCCAGGGCGGGGCGGTGCGGCACCCGCAGGTTCAGGGTGGGGAAGCCCAGCGTGCGGCCCAGTTTCTGGCCGTGGATCACATGGCCGGAGATGGCGTACGGGTGGCCCAGCAGCTGCTCTGCGTGCACGAAGTCGCCGGCGGCCAGCGCGGCCCGCACGGCCGAGGAGGAAATGCGGGTCTGGCCGTTCATCACGGTGGGCAGGGTCTCGACCTGGAAGCCGTAGTGGCGGCCCGCTTCGTGCAGCATGGCGACGTTGCCGGCGCGCCGGGCGCCGTAGCAGAAGTCGTCGCCCACCATCAGCCATTTCACGTGCAGGCCCTCGACCAGCACTTTTTCCGTGAATTCCTGGGGCGCGAGGGCCGCGAAGTGTTCCGAGAAGTGCTCGACGATGACGCGGTCGATGCCGTTGTTGTCCAGCGACTGCAACTTGTCGCGCAGGTTGGCGATGCGCGGCGGGGCCTTGGACAGGTCGCCGGCGCGCTGGGCGAAGAATTCGCGCGGGTGGGGCTCGAACGTCATCACGGCCGCTTCCAGGCCGAGCCGGTCCGCCGCCGTCCGCACGTGCGCCAGCAGGGCCTGGTGGCCCAGGTGGACGCCGTCAAAGTTGCCGATGGTCAACGCGCACGGCGCGCGCGCCGCTGCATTGGGGAGACCGCGAAATACCTTCATGGGATGTGGGCAAAAACTGTCGCTAAATGGAGGATTATACGGACTGTTTGGACTATGCACAGCCGGAAGGGGCGCGGCGGCCCGATTTCGGCCCCGTAAACGTAAAAAAGCGCGGGGAAACCGCGCTTTTTAGAGGTCGGGGTCGAAAACCGGCCCCGCCCGGCCACCTTACATCGGGTGGTTGATCTGCAGCGTCCAGTAGCGGGCCAGGTCGGCGGCACCGTCCGTGCCCTTGACCGTCTTGAGCGTGGCCAGGGCAGCCGCCTTCTTGCCGGCCTGGGCCTGGGCGATGCCCAGGTGCAGTTTCAGCTCTTCAGGGTGCTTGGCTTCGTCCATCTTGGCTGCCTTGGTCATCAGTTCCAGGCCCTTGTCGGCCTTGCCGGCCGTGACCATGCCAAAGCCCAGGTTGCTCAAGCCATCGGCATCCTTGTTCTTGGTCAGTTCCGCTTCCTGGGCGGCGGCCGTCTTTTCGCTGTCGGCAGCCGTCTTGACGGCCAGGTCCTTCAGGCGCTGGTGGCGCGGCGCGTCGGAACCGACACCCAACGCACCCTTCTTGTAACCCTGGTCGATCACTTTCAGGGCTTCGGCCGGGTTGCCGGCCTGCAGGGCCAGCTGGCTCATTTCCATGTATTCGCCGGGCTTGGCCAGCAGGCCGTTGGCCAGGCGCAGGCGCTGCACGTCCAGCGACAGGGTGCCCGAGAAGCCAGGCTTGCCCGACACGCGGTTCAGCAGGTCGGCCCAGTAGCTGGTCTTGGGATAGGAGCCGGCCAGTTTTTCCAGGGTCTGCACGTAGCCGGCCTTGTCGTTCTGTTTCAGCTGGATGTTGGCCAGCATCTGCAGCGAGCCTTCGCTGTTGGCGTGCGACGATTGCAGTTCCTTGGCCGCTTCGGCGTACTTGCCGCTGATGTAGTAGGTCTGCACCAGCAGTTCGCGCATCTGTGGATTGTCGCCGTCTTTGAGCGAGCGCTGGATCCAGATGATGGCTTTCGGGTAGTCCTTGGCGCGGTAGTAGATACCGGCCAGGGCCTGGGTGAATTTGGGGGCTTCGGCAGGCGACAGCTTGCCGGAATTGATGACAGCTTCGAAGGCCTTGGCGGCGGCGTCGTTGTCGCCGGCGGCAGCCGCGGCCGAGGCGCGGGTGCGCTCGATCATGTAGATTTCGTTGGGGCTCTTGCCGCCCACGGCGTCGGCTTCCTTCAGCTTGGCCAGCGCTTCCTTGTTCTTACCTGCCTGTGCCAGTTTCTGCGCTTCCTGCAGAGGCTTGCCGATTTCAGCACGCACCGCGTCGGCAGCGTAGGCGACCGGGCTCAGACCCACCAGGGGAGCGGCGGCGTTAAAACCGATGGCGGCCATTACCAGGCCGAGATGAGCGAGACGAAACTTGGTCATGGGGAAGATATCTTTCATCAAAATGCGAAATAGGCAGGACTATCCTGCCTATCGTTCGTTAGGGGAACGTACTGCAGAAGTCATTTCAAAAAGCCCATGGCGTCGTTGTGGCGCCTTGCCGTGCAGGCGCACTGTCTTCGGCACCACGCCTCGCCATGTTCATTTTGAAACAACTTCTTATTGGAACTGTTCGTTGCCGACCAGGCCAATCTTGGTCACGCCCAGACGCTGGGCCGAAGCCATCACGCCTGCCACAACCTTGTACGACACCAGCTTGTTGGGACGCAGGTGCACTTCCGGCTGGTCGGCTTGCGCCGCCACATCCATCAGTTTCGCTTCCAGGGAGTGACGGTCCGGAATGACCGCATTGTCCCACAGAATCGTCCCGTCGAAGTCCACGTCGATGGTGACCACGACCGGTTCCTTGGTCGGTGGCGGCGGAGTGCCGACCGGCATGTTCAAGTTCACCGAGTGGTTAGCCTTAGGAATCGTGATGATCATCATGATAATCAGCACCAGCATCACGTCGATGAGGGGCGTCATATTCATTTCCATCATTGGTTCCGGATCCGCGCCCTTGGCGCCGCCCGAACCGACATTCATACTCATGGTGTTTCCTTTTAAGAAGGGGGCTGGATCCGCCCCGGCGCGATGCGGCCGTCCGGGGCGGGCAGGGCGTTAACCCTTATCAGGCGGTTCGGTGATGAAGCCGACCTTCTGGATACCAGCACGCTGGGTCGTGTAAATTACCTTGCCGATCGATTCGTAGCGCGTTTCCTGGTCGCCACGTACGTGTACTTCCGGCTGCGGCAGCTTGACTGCTTCCAGCTTCAGAAAATCGAACAACTCATTCGTGTCCTTCATTTTCTTCTGATTCCAGTAGATGTCGCCATCCTTGCTCACTACGATGTTGACATCTTCCGGCTTGGTCTGAATAACCTGGTTGGCTTCTTCTGGCAGCTTGATCTTGATCAGCTTCAGCACAACCGGGCTCGTGATCAGGAAGATAATCAGCAGAACCAACATGATGTCCACCAGGGGCGTCGTGTTGATTTCCGACATGACTTGATCTTCATCTCCGCTATCGGAGCCTACGGACATCGACATGATTTTTATCCGATCTTTTTAGCGCCGGCAGCACGGCCAGCTTCGCTGGTGGACATGGCGCCCGAGATCAGGACCGAGTGCACGTCGGCGCTGAAGGAACGCACGTCTTCCATGGCGGACTTGTTACGACGCACCAGCCAGTTGTAACCCAGCACGGCAGGAACGGCGACGAACAGACCGAAGGCGGTCATGATCAGCGCTTCACCGACGGGACCGGCCACTTTGTCGATCGAGGCGTTACCGGACATGCCGATGGCGATCAGTGCATTGTAAATACCCCACACGGTACCGAACAGACCGATGAACGGTGCGGTCGAACCGACGGTTGCCAGGAACGACAGGCCATCTTGCAGACGCGACTGGACTTTGTCCACGGCGCGCTGGATCGACATGGTGACCCAGGTCGACAGGTCGATCTGTTCCAGCAGGGCGCCGTCGTGGTGGGCGGTGGCCTTGGTGCCGGTTTCAGCGATGAAACGGAACGGCGAGCCGTCAACCAGGGCAGCGGAACCGGCAGCGATCGACGATGCTTTCCAGAACTTGGCCGAGGTTTCCTTCGACTGCTTGAAGATCTTCATCTGGTCGATCAGCTTGGTGATGATGATGTACCACGAACCCATGGACATCAGCGACAGGATGATCAGGGTGCCGCGCGACACGAAGCCGCCGTTCCACACCGCTTCGAAACCGTAGGGGTTTTCCACTTCTTCTTTGGTGACCTTGGCTGGAGCCGATGCTTCCGGAGCTGCTGCTGCCGCATCCGCTGCTGGTGCCGGCGCTGCTGCTGGAGCCGAAGCGGCTGCCGAAGCAGGCGCGTCTTCAGCCAGGGCTGGTGCGCTTACCAGGGCGGTAGCTGCGGTCACCGAAAACAGCACAGCGGCCAGTACAGCGGACAAACGGGTATTCTTAAACATGCTTCCTCCAAATTGATAAAATAATCAGATCGCTGAATGTGGGTTAACAACGAACTTCGGTGAGACTAGATTGCCTCGGTTTACTCCAGCGTCCAAACGTATTGCACTTGCGTCCACGACTGTTCTGGCTTGCCGTCGGTCATGCCTGGCTTGAATTTGCATTTGCTAATCCCCGCCACTGCCGCCTTGTCCAGCTCTCTGAAACCACTCGATTTCAGGACCTTGGATTCGAGTACATGACCATCAGTGCCAACCAGGAACTGTAAGGTCACGGTACCGGTTTCTTCGTTGCGCAGTGATGACTTAGGCCATTCTGGTTTTGCGCAAGCGTTGAAATCGTATACTGCTGGAATGTGCACCGACTTGGCCGGACCCGGAGGGGCTGCCGGCGGGGCCGGAGGCGCCTTCTGCAGATCATTCGTCGCCGGCTTCACATTGGTCGCGTTCGCGATCGTGTTCTGCACCGGTGGCGGTTGCTGCACGTTCACCTCAACTGGCGGGATGAAAGGCGGCGGTGGCGCTTTCATTTCCGGCGGTGGGGGCGGTGGTGGGAGCTCTTTCGGTGGAGGAGGTTTCACTTCCTCGATAATCTTGGTTTCAACCGGCTCGATCATCTTGCTGACCATCCGCTTGCCCAAGCCTGACACGATCCCGTAAGCGACCAGGATGTGCAGAAGAACAACAATGGTGATGCCTGTAAAGTTCTTCCCGGCGCTTTTCTCGTTGTGCGTGAAATTCATGCCTGCTTTCTCCAATACCAACTCTTTTTGTTGCTACTAAACCCCAAAATGGCGACACAAAACAACAGCCGCATCCGGGACGTCGGCGAATTATACATACGAATTCTTGATTTTACATAGAATTTTCAAGCCTAAAACCGGTTAAATTTCATGCGCTTAGCCCCTGTGGGCGGGGTTCTGTTGCGGTGCATCTGCACCGTTCTGGCACAAAAAGCAAGTAAATTCGGCACGTTTTTGATGCAAGATAATCGATAGCGTTACTATGTTTTCCGATATTGCATAACGCGGAATTTTATATTCCGATTTTGCTTTGTTTAGGTGGAAAATTTGGTGCTTTCTGTTGCTTCGATGAAACTTGTTCAGGGAGCTCTATACAGATTTCGCCAAAATAAATTTGACTTCCGCACCGCAGCATGCATTGCCGATTCAAACCGGGTTGAGGACGGCGCCCCCTGTTTAGAGAGCAGGCCGTCCGCCGGCTCAGCTGTTGCGGGCCCGCTTTTCCCGCTTGACTTCCAGCGAACTGACGATCTCGCCGCTGGGCGAGACCGTTTCCAGGTGGACGTCGAAGCCCCACAGCCGCGCCACATGCTTGAGCACTTCGTTCGCTTGCTGGTTCAGGGGCCGGCGCTGGAACTGGGTGTGGCGCAGGGTGAGGGCGCGGTCGTCGCGCGTGTTGACGGACCAGACCTGGATGTTGGGCTCGCGGTTGCCCAGGTTGTACTGCTCGGCCAGCTGCTGGCGCACATAGCGGTAGCCCAGGTCGTCATGGATGGCCGACACGGCCAGCTTTTCATTGTTGTCGTCGTCGAGCACGGCGAAGAAGTGGAACTCCCGTATCAGCTTGGGCGACAGGTACTGGGCGATGAAGCTTTCGTCCTTGAAATTGCGCATGGCGAAGTCCAGCGTCTTGCGCCAGTCGCTGCCGGCGATGTCGGGGAACCATTCCTTGTCCTCGGGCGTGGGATGCTCGCAGATGCGGCGGATGTCCGTCATCATGGCGAAGCCCAGGGCGTAGGGATTGATGCCGCTGTAATAAGGGCTGTTGACGGGCGGCTGGTAGACCACGTTGGTATGGCTCTTGAGAAACTCCATCATGAAACCGTCGCCCACCACGCCCTCGTCGTACAGCTGGTTGAGGATGGTGTAGTGCCAGAACGTGGCCCAGCCCTCGTTCATGACCTGGGTCTGGCGCTGCGGGTAGAAATACTGCGAGATCTTGCGCACGATGCGCACCATCTCGCGCTGCCACGGTTCCAGCAGGGGCGCGTACTTCTCGATGAAGTACAGCAGGTTCTCCTCCGGCTCGGGCGGGAAGCGGTGGCTGGTCTTGTCCACTTCCTCTTCCTCGCGGCGGGGCACGGTGCGCCACAGCTCGTTGATCTGGGACTGGACGTAGGCTTCCCGTTCCTTCTGGCGCGCGTATTCCTGGGCCATGGACAGCTTGGCCGGGCGCTTGTAGCGGTCCACTCCGTAGTTCTGGATGGCGTGGCAGGAATCGAGCAGCAATTCCACGGCGTCGATGCCGTGCCGCTGCTCGCACTCGGCGATGTAGTTCTTGGCGAACACCATATAGTCGACGATGGCGTCGGCGTCGGTCCAGGTGCGGAACAGATAGTTGCCTTTAAAGAAGGAGTTGTGGCCATAGGCCGCGTGCGCGATCACCAGCGCCTGCATGGTCAGGCTGTTTTCCTCCATTAAATAGGCGATGCAGGGGTTGGAATTGATGACGATCTCGTAGGCCAGGCCCATCTGGCCCCGCTTGTAGCCCTTTTCCGTGGCCAGGAAGTGCTTGCCGAACGACCAGTGGTTATAGGACACGGGCATGCCGACGGACGTGTAGGCGTCCATCATCTGCTCGGCCGTGATGATTTCCAGCTGGTTGGGGTAGGTGTCGAGCCCGAAATTTTCGGCCACGCGGCGGATTTCCTCGTGCGCCTGCTCGATCAGGTCGAACGTCCATTCCGATTGTTCCGGCAGGGCGTTCGGGTGGCGCGGCTTTTTCAGCATCTGGTTCATTATTTCGGCTGCTTCTTGAAGAGTTCACGGAACACCGGATAGATGTCGGCCGGCGTGACAATTTTCTGCATGGCGAAATTGGGATGGTGGTCGGGCACCTGGGCGTATTGTTCCCACAGGTTCTGCGGCGGCCCGTCCGTGATCTCGACATAGGTGTAGTACTGCACCTTGGGCATGATGGTGTTGATCAGCAGCTGGCGGCACAGCACGGAATCGTTGTCCCAGTTGTCGCCGTCCGAGGCCTGGGCCACGTAGCTGTTCCACTGGCCGCCGCCGTAGCGCTCGTCCATGATCTTGTTGAGCAGGTGCAGGGCCGACGACACCACCGTGCCGCCCGACTCGCGCGAGTGGAAGAATTCCTCTTCGTCCACCTCGGCCGCGGCCGTGTGGTGGCGGATGAAGACCACGTCGATCTTGTCATAGGCCCGCTTGAGGAACAGGTAGAGCAGGATGAAGAAGCGCTTGGCCGTATCCTTGCGCGTCTCGTCCATGGAGCCCGACACGTCCATGATGCAGAACATGACGGCCTGGGTCATGGGCTTGGGCACCTTGATGCGGTTGCTGTAGCGCAGGTCGAACGGGTCGATGTAGGGGATGGCCAGCAGGCGCGTGTGCAGGTGGTGGATCAGCTTTTTCAGTTCCACCACGCGCGGGTCTTCCAGCGGCGCCCCGGCCAGCAGCAATTCCTCGAGCTCCCGTTCGGCCTCGATCACCCGCTTGCGCGACGCGCCGCCCACGGCGATGCGCCGCCCCAGGGCGCCGCGCAGCGAGCGCAGCACGTGGATGTTGGACGGCGTGCCCGACACCGTGTAGCCGGCCCGCTGGTTCTTGAATTCCGTGGTGGCCGTCAACTGGGTCTTGATCATGTGCGGCAATTCCAGGTCTTCGAAGAAGTAGTTCATGAATTCTTCGCGCGACAGTTCGAAGATGAAGTCATCTTCGGTCAGCTGGTCGCTGTTGCCGGCCTTGCCCCGTCCGGCCCCGCCGCCGCCCTTGGGCCGGTTGATCAGGTCGCCCTTCTGGTATTCCTCGTTGCCGGGATTGATGGTTTCCCACACGCCGCCATGGGCGTGGCCGAACGACGGCTCGCCCACGTCCTTGACGGGGATCGAAACTTTTTCACCGTTCTCGATATCGGTGATGGAGCGGCCCTTGATGGCCCGTCCCACGGCATCCTTGATCTGGGCCTTGTAACGGCGCAAGAAACGCTCGCGGTTGACGGCAGACTTGTTCTTGCCTTGCAAACGACGGTCGATGAGGTAAGTCAAAAGATGCCTCCTGCTGCTAGTGGTGCGACGGTCGGGGCGGGGCGGGCACATGGCCCGTCCCGGCTAAGCCCACAACCGTCTTAAGACGACTTCCTCACGCGCAAGTACCATTCGCACAGCAGGCGCACCTGCTTGGCCGTGTAACCTTTTTCCACCATGCGCGCCACGAAGTCGGCATGCTTGTTGGCATCCTCGGCGCTGGCCTTGGCGTTGAAGGAAATCACGGGTAGCAGTTCCTCCGTGTTGGAGAACATTTTCTTCTCGATCACGGTGCGGAACTTCTCGTAACTGGTCCAGGCCGGATTCTTGCCGCCATTGTTGGCCCGGGCCCGCAAGCCGAAGTTGACGATTTCGTTGCGGAAATCCTTCGGATTGGAAATGCCGGCCGGCTTCTCGATCTTCTCGAGCTCGTTGTTGAGCGATTCGCGGTCGAAGCTTTCGCCCGTGTCCGGATCGCGGTATTCCTGGTCCTGGATCCAGAAGTCGGCGAACGTCACGTAACGGTCGAAGATGTTCTGGCCATACTCGGAATAGCTCTCCAGGTAGGCGGTCTGGATTTCCTTGCCGATGAATTCCACGTACTTCTGCGCCAGGTACTCCTTGATGTAGGAGAAGTATTTCTGCTCCGTTTCGGGCGGGAACTGTTCCCGCTCGACCTGCTGCTCGAGCACGTAGAGCAGGTGCACCGGGTTGGCCGCCACTTCCGTCGTGTCGAAGTTGAACACCTTGGACAGGATCTTGAACGCGAAGCGGGTCGACAGGCCGCTCATGCCTTCGTCCACCCCCGCGTAGTCCATGTATTCGTGGATGGACTTGGCCTTGGGATCGGTGTCCTTCAGGTTCTCGCCGTCGTATACCAGCATCTTGCTGAAGATGCTGGAGTTTTCCGGCTCCTTCAGACGCGACAGGATGGCGAACTGGGCCATCATCTTCATGGTGCCGGGCGCGCATGGCGCCTGGTACAGCGAGGAATTGGCCACCAGCTTGTCGTAGATCTTGATCTCGTCCGTCACGCGCAGGCAGTACGGCACCTTGACGATGTAGATACGGTCGAGGAAAGCTTCGTTGTTGCGGTTGTTCTTGAACGACTTCCACTCCGACTCGTTGGAGTGGGCCAGGATGATGCCGTCGAAGGGGATGGCGCCGAAGCCTTCCGTGCCCTTGTAGTTGCCTTCCTGGGTGGCCGTCAGCAAGGGGTGCAGCACCTTGATGGGGGCCTTGAACATTTCCACGAATTCCATCATGCCCTGGTTGGCCAGGCACAGGCCGCCCGAATAGCTGTAGGCGTCCGGATCGTCCTGGGCATAGTCTTCCAGCTTGCGGATGTCGACCTTGCCCACCAGCGAGGAAATGTCCTGGTTGTTCTCGTCGCCCGGCTCGGTCTTGGAGATGGCCACCTGTTTCAGCACCGACGGGTAGCGCTTGACGACGCGGAACTGGTTGATGTCGCCGTTGAACTCATGCAGGCGCTTGACGGCCCACGGGCTGGGGATGCTGCGCAGGTAGCGGCGCGGTATGCCGTAATCCTCTTCCAGGATGGTGCCGTCCTCTTCCTCGTTGAACAGGCCCAGCGGCGACTCGTTGACGGGCGACCCTTTCAGGCAATAGAAGGGCACATGTTCCATCAGGTACTTGAGCTTTTCCGCGATCGACGACTTGCCGCCGCCCACCGGACCGAGCAGGTACAGGATCTGCTTGCGCTCTTCCAGTCCCTGGGCCGCGTGGCGGAAGTAGGACACCACTTGCTCGATCACTTCCTCGGTGCCGTAGAACTCGCGGAACGCGGGGTAAATCTTGATGACCTTGTTGGCGAAGATGCGTGACAGCCGGGTATCGTTGCGGGTGTCGACCAGGGTCGGCTCGCCGATCGCGGCAAGCATGCGCTCGGGGGCGCTGGCGTAGGTCAGGCGGTCCTTCTTGCACAGGGCAAGATATTCCGACATCGACATTTCCTCTTCGCGAGTCCGTTCGTACCGTGCGGCGTAGTTGTCAAAAATGGTCATTTGAATGTCCTTTAATGTAAGCCTACAAGTCACTGTGTCGTCGGCAGTCGGTGTCGTGGTCTCTGCCTGGTCTTTAGTCTGTACTTACTCCTGATGGTTTTTGTTGTTGTTCTCGTCCGCTTCCCTGTGGCAGCCCGGATTGCCCGGACTTTGGAGCCGACGTTTATGGCCGCGCGCTCGATGGTGGGCGGCTTTTATGTTAGTCCTTCGTAACGCATCTTACGTCTATGAAATTTATCATTGCTCTATTGGTTCAGGAAGTCAAGAACTATGTCGTCGAATTCTTAACAATTCTTTATAGGCCTTTGATTTAAAAGAGAAAATCAGAACAATTTATTGTATTTTCAATGGATTTTCCGGCATTTTCCCGGCGCATGGATGCCACCTTATCACGCCTGCCGAGAGCGCGCATCAGGCACTGCAAAATGCGAAATCGAGGCGCAACAGCGGCGCTGGCCCACGTGCCTTGCACGCATGCGATAAGATGGCTGTACGACCACCGCGTCAGCCCTATCAGACCAAGGAAAAAACATGATGAACGACCAATTGCGCGCCGCACTGCAACAGATGCCCAAGGCCGAACTGCACATCCACATCGAAGGCTCGCTGGAGCCGGAACTGATCTTCGCGCTGGCCGCGCGCAACGGCGTGGCGCTGGCCTATCCGTCGGTGGAGGCGCTGCGCGCCGCCTATGCCTTCACCGATCTGCAATCGTTCCTCGACATCTACTACGCGGGCGCCAGCGTGCTGCTGCAGGAGCAGGATTTCTACGACATGACGGCCGCCTACCTGCAACGGGCCGCGGCCGACAACGTGCGCCACACGGAAATCTTCTTCGATCCGCAAACCCACACGGCGCGCGGCGTGCCCATGCAGAGCGTGATCGACGGCATCTACCGCGCCTGCCAGGACAGCCCCGTCAGCGCCACCCTGATCCTGTCGTTCCTGCGCCACCTGTCGGAGGAAGACGCCTTCGCCACGCTGGAGGCGGCGCTGCCGTTCCGCGACAAGTTCATCGGCATCGGCCTCGACTCGTCGGAAGTGGGCAACCCGCCCGAGAAGTTCGCCCGCGTGTTCGCCCGCTGCCGCGAGCTGGGCTTCCACCTGGTGGCCCATGCCGGCGAGGAAGGCCCGCCGGCCTACATCACGACGGCGCTCGACGTGCTGCACGTGGAACGCATCGACCACGGCGTGCGCTGCCTGGAGGACGCGGCCCTGACGGCGCGCCTGGCGCGCGAGCAGGTGGCGCTGACGGTATGCCCGCTGTCGAACGTCAAGCTGTGCGTGTTCGACCGCATGGAGCAGCACAACATGGTGCAGCTGCTGGACGCCGGCCTGATGGCCACCATCAACTCGGACGACCCGGCCTACTTCGGCGGCTACCTGAACGCCAACTTCCTGGCCACCTTCGAGGCGCTGCCGCTGGGCCTGTCGCACGCGCAGCGCCTGGCCCGCAACAGCTTCGCGGCCGCCTTCCTGCCGGCCGGGCGCAAGCAGCAGTACCTCGATGAGGTCGACGCCTTCTTCGCCGCGCTGTAACGGAGCCACCGCCCCATGCTGAGCCTGGCCCTGAAGATGACGGCGCGCGACTGGCGCGCCGGCCAGCTGCGTTTCCTGCTGGTGGCGCTGACGGTGGCCGTGGCGGCGCTGGCCGCCTCCGGCTTTTTCATCGACCGCCTGCGTACCGGCATGGAGCGCGACGCCCACCAGCTGCTGGGCGCGGACGTGGTCATCAACGCCGACTTGCCGGTGGACCCGGCCTGGCGCGCGGAAGCGCGGCGGCGCGGCCTGGTGCTGGCCGATACGGTCGGTTTCGCCAGCATGGCGCAAGCGGGCCAAGGCGAGCAGTCGCTGGCCCAGCTGGCCGCCCTGAAAGCGGTCGGCCCCGGCTATCCGCTACGGGGCCGGCTCAAGCTCAGCACGGACCCGGCCCAGGCCGAGCAGGCGCAGGGCCAGCCGGCCACGGGCACGCCGGCCAGCGGCATGGTGTGGATAGACCCCGGCCTGCTGGGCAGCTTGAACCTGCGCCTGGGCGGCACCTTGCACTTGGGCGAGCGCGATTTCACGGTGACCGCCCTCATCGCCGCCGAGCCCGACCGTGGCGCCGGTTTCGCCAGTTTCGCGCCGCGCGTGATGCTGGCCCTGTCCGACCTGGACGCCACCCATTTGATCCAGCCCGGCTCGCGCGTGACCTACCGCCTGCTGGTGGCCGCGCCCACGCCGGACCAGGCCGAGCTGGCCGCCGCCTACGGCCAGTGGCTGCAGGCGCAGATCCAGGCCGGCAACGTGAAAGGGGTGCGCATCGAGTCGCTCGAGACGGGGCGACCGGAAATGCGGGCCACGCTGGACCGGGCCGAACGTTTCCTGGCGCTGGTGGGCCTGCTGTCGGCCCTGCTGGCGGCCGTGGCCGTGGCGATGGCGGCGCGCCGCTTCATGCTGCGCCACCTGGACGCCTGCGCCATGCTGCGCTGCCTGGGCTTGACCCAGAACCAGGTGACGCTGTTGTACCTGACCGAATTCCTGCTGGTGGGCCTGGCCGGCAGCGCGCTGGGCGTGCTGGTGGGGTTCGCGGCCCATTACGCGCTGCTGCAGGCGCTGGGCAACCTGGTGGCCGTGGCGCTACCCGCGCCCACGGCCGCGCCCGCCCAGCA
>NZ_JBYSZG010000028.1:0-20001 GCF_058786935.1 Rugamonas sp. FW305-51 | reverse complement strand
ATGCTGGCGAAACCGACCGTATCGGCCAGCACCAGGCCGCGCCGGCCCTGCAGGGGCTGGCGGCCGGCATGCTGCTGCTGGTGGGCTTTGCCCTGCCGCCCGTGCTGCAGCTGCGCAACGTGCCGCACAACCGCGTGATCCGGCGCGAGCAGGCTGCGCCCCAGCCGCTGGCGCTGGCCACCTATGGCCTGGGCCTGGCCAGCTTCATCGTGCTGCTGCTGTGGCAGGCAGGCGACACCCAGCTGGCCCTGTACACGGCGCTTGGCTTCGTGGCCGCGTTCGCCGTGTTCGGCCTGGCCGGGTGGCTGGGCCTGGCCGCGCTCAAGCCGCTGCGGGGCGCCATTGCGCACCAGAGCTGGCGCTTCGCCATCACCTCGCTGCAGCGCCGCCCCGGCGCCACGCTGGTGCAGATCGTGTCGCTGGCGCTGGGCCTGATGGCATTGCTGCTGCTGACGGTGGTGCGGGGCGACCTGATGACGGCCTGGCGCAACGCCACCCCGGCCGACGCGCCCAACCACTTCATCATCAACATCCAGCCCGAGCAGCGCGCCGACCTGGCCGAGCGGCTGACGCGCGCGGGCGTGCGCGAGGCGCCCCAGTTCCCCATGATACGGGGCCGGCTGACGGCCGTGAACGGCCAGGCCGTGACGGCCGACACTTACACCGACGAGCGCGCCAAAAGCCTGGCCGACCGCGAATTCAACCTCTCGTCCATGGACCGGCCGCAGCAGGGCAACCGGATCAGCGCCGGCGCCTGGTTCAGCGACCGCCCCGGCATGGCGCAGGCGTCGGTGGAGGAGGGCATCGCCAGGACGCTGCACTGGAAGCTGGGCGACCGGCTGCGCTTCGACATCGCCGGGGCGCCGGTGGAGGCCACCATCACCAGCCTGCGCAAGCTGGAGTGGGGATCGATGCGGGTCAATTTCTTCGTCATCCTCAATCCGCAGGCGCTGGCGGCCAGCTCGCAAAGCTGGATCACGGCCTTCCACCTGCCGCCCGGGCAGGGCGGGCTGATGAACGCCCTCACGCGCGCCTATCCCAACCTGACCATCATCGACGTGGGCGGGCTGCTGCGCCAGCTGCAGGCCGTGCTGGACCAGGTGGTGGCCGCGGTGGAATTCCTGTTCGCGTTCACGCTGGCCTCGGGCGTGCTGGTGCTGTACGCGGCGCTGATGGGATCGCAGGATGAACGCAGCCGCGAAGCGGGACTGCTGCGGGCGCTGGGCGCCACGCGGCGCCAGCTGTCGCAGGCCCAGCTGATCGAGTTCGCGCTGGTGGGGGCGCTGGCCGGCGTGCTGGCGGCCACGGGCGCGGCCGCCATGGGCTGGGGCCTGGCCACCTACCAGTTCAAGTTCGATTGGACCTTCCAGCCCACCGTGTGGCTGGCCGGGCTGCTGGCCGGCGCCCTGTGCGCCATGGCCGGCGGCTGGCTGGGCTTGCGCCAGGTGCTGCGCCGGCCGCCTTTGCTGACGCTGCGCGAGGCGGCCTGAGGGCTGGCCGAGCGGCCCATGCCGGGGCTGGGCCGGGCCCCGGCAGCGTCGTGCCGGCACCGGGCTGCGCCGCGGCCAAGGCCTGCCGTGGCCGCGCGCCCTGGCGGGTGCGCTCAGGCGGGTGCGTTCAGGCCGGCGCGTGCTGCTCCTGCAGGAACTGGGCGTAGGAGAACAGGGGACCGTCGAAATAGTGCTCGGGCAGGGGGAACAGGGCCCAGAAATAGGCTTCCTGGCCCTGGCAGATCTGGGCCGGCTGGCAGTAGCGGTGCCAGTTGTCGCCTACCGCGCTCGAGTACATGCCGTCGCCTTCGGCATCGCAGAAGAAGGGGATCACGCGCCGCTCCTGCAGCGCGTTCAGCAGCGACGGCGGCGCCTCGCTGTCGCGCGCGATCTCGTACTGGGCGCTCATGCCCTGTTCCGTCTCGATGATCATCAGCGTGGGCCGGCCGGCCTTGTCGAAGAACAGGATGCCGGTCGGGTTGGGGAAGATGTAGTGCTCGACGAAGCCCATGCTGCGGCTCAGTTCCTCCACCAGGCGCGACAGGGCCGGGTCGCCCAGGAACTGGTAGTTGTGCAGCACCACCAGGTCGCGCAGGGTTTCCGACTGCTCCGCGAAGTACGCCTTTTGCAGGGCTGCGATCTCGATCTCGAGAATGTCGAGCGCGTTGTCGTCGCTTTTCTTGATGTAGCGGTCGATCAGGCCCCGGTTGAAGGCGGTGACGGCAATCTTCTCGTCGGCCGCGCCCGTAAACAGGATCTTCTTGCACGGCAGGTGCTGCACCGCCTGGCAGAATTCCAGCCCGTTCATCTGCGGCATCGAATAATCGACCACCAGCACCGACGGCGTGGCGAAGCGCTGGCGCTGCTCGCTGATGCGGTAGATGCGCTCCAGGTCCAGCGCCACGTTGCACTGGTCGGGCGGCTGGTTCTGGGTGTCGAAATTGACGTGCAGCGGCACGTCGTCACGGCGCCGGCTCTGGGTCAGCCAGTCCAGCGCCACGCTGGTGTCATGGAAGGTCTTGCTGGCGAGCATGGGATCGAGCTGGAACGACAGGCTCTTCAGGAACGAATCGCTGTCGTCGACCAGCACGGTCAGGGTCGGATGGGTGTAGACGGGTAGTTGCATGGTTCACCTAAGGTTTGCAGCACTAGACTTGGGAAATTCCAGAACGAAGATCGCGTATGCTGATTCCCGCGAGACGCACCGAATAGTAGCATCCCACGCCTCCATTATTTCTTTACATAACGCAAGACCTATTCCGGTTCCGTTGTGCGCCGGGTAGGAATAGAAGCGGTGGAAGATCAGCGGCAGCTGGCGCGGCGCCACGCCGCAGCCGGTATCGATGAACAGCAGGCGCGGCGTGGGCCGGCCGCCGTCGATCACGATGCGCACCCGGCCCTTGCCGGCCCGGTGGATGGCCTTGATGGCATTGCGCAGCAGGTTGAGCAGGATCACCACCGTCAGTTCGCTCTGGCCGGCGAAGCGGAAGTTGCGCCGCACTTCGCACACCACGGCCTGCTGCTGGTCCGGTCCCGTGAACGGATAGCGCCGCAGCACGGCCTGCACGGCGTCGGCCATGGAAACGGCTTCCGTGGGCCGCAGGTTGCGGTTGACGGCCGTCGCGCTGAGCAGGAACAGGTCGATCATGTGGTTCATGTGGCGCACTTCGAACTGGATGCGGCCCAGCGCGTCGCAGCGGCCGTCGCGGCCCGGGCCGTCGTGCAACAGCCGGCCCAGGCCGCGCACGTTGGCGTCCACGCTGGCCAGCGGGGTGCGCAGTTCATGCGCCACCGTGGCCAGCCCGGCACCCAGCCCGGCCAGCTTTTCCTGCTCCAGTACGTTGCGGCTGACCTTGGCCACCGACAGGATGGCGATGGTGAACCAGTGGATGGGCAGCTGCTGCAGCACGTGACGGCTCAGCAGCAATTCGCCATGGCCGGGGATGACCACGGCCAGGCAGGCGGCCACGGTGCCGATCACATAGGCGCGGCAGGCCAGGTCCGTGTCGAAGTGGAACAGTACCACCAGCGCGATCAGCAGCGATTCGCTCCACACGCCCGAGGCATGGTTCATCAGGAACATGTAGCTGAAGAAGAAGGAAAAAATGTAGCTCAGCGTGACCAGCAGGTAGCGCTCCAGCCAGCGGCGGCTGAAGCGGCGGGCGCCCAGGCCCAGCGCGCACAGCAGGATGCCGATGATGCGCAGGGGCAGGCTTTCATATTCCTGCGGAAAATACATGTGCCAGATCACATAGTACAGCGGCATGCCCACCGTACCCATGGCCGCCAGCACCAGCACGCGGGCGGTGGCGTGCTGCTGCTGGCAGTGGTAGCGCCGCAGCGATTGCACCAGCCGGTGCTGCCATTGCTTCCAGCGCGCTTGCAGAGGAGGTGTCATGGCCGATTTTGATTTTTATCAAAATATCATGATCCTCCGAAATTGCAACGCGGCAGCTCCTTTTATCCCGTCTATTGATCCGCATCAAACCCGCTTTGTAGCAAAACGGCAATGTCTGGGGAGTAGTTCAAATAAAACAACCATTCCAAAAGGGGAACATATGTCCAATGCTATCGCCACGGCCCGCCTGCGGCCCAACGCCGCCGAACACTTCATGCCTGACTACGTCACCAGCCGCATGGATGCCCATTACGTGACGCGGATCGAACAATTGCTGGGCGGCGAACATCCGCACGCCTGGCAACCGACGCCGGACGGCGCGATCTTTCTGGCCGGCAACGACTACCTGTGCCTGGGCGGGGAGCCGGCGCTGGTGCAGGCCCAGGTGGACCGCCTGGCCGGCGGCGGCGGGGCGCTGCTGATGTCGGCCGTCTACCTGCAGGAGGGCAGCCCCCAGCACCGGCTGGAACGCAAGTTCGCGCGCCTGATGGGGGCCGAGGACGGCATCCTGACCCAGTCCGGCTGGGCCGCCAACGTGGGGCTGGTGCAATGCCTGGCCAGTCCCGGGGTGCCGGTCTACCTGGACTTGCAGGCTCACGCCTCGCTGTGGGAAGGCGTGCAGTCGGCCGGCGCCGAAGCCGTGTCCTTCCTGCACAACGACCTCGACCACCTGCAGCGCCAGCTGGCCCGCCACGGCCGCGGCATCATCGCCGTCGACGCCCTGTACAGCACCAACGGCAGCGTGGCCCCGCTGGCGGCGCTGGTGGAGCTGGCCGAGCGCCACGGCTGCCTGCTGGTGGTGGACGAATCCCATTCGCTGGGCACGCACGGCCCGCGCGGCGCCGGCCTGGTGGCCCAGCTGGGCTTGAGCGAGCGGGTGCATTTTCGCACCGCGTCGCTGGCCAAGGCGTTCGCCGGGCGGGCCGGCTTCATCACCTGTTCCAGCAAGTTCAAGGGCTATTTCCTGTCGGAGTCGCGTCCGGCCATCTTCAGCTCCTGCCTGCTGGAGCACGAGCTGGCCTGGTTCGATGCGGCGATCGACTTCGTGGCGGCGGCCGAAGGCCGGCGCGCGGCGCTGGCCGGCATCGCCCGGCGCCTGCGCGCGGGGCTGGACGCGCTGGGCTACAACGTCAGCGACGGCACCGAACAGATCATCGCCCTGGAGGCGGGGGCCGAGCCACGCACGCTGGCCCTGCGCAAGGCGCTGGAACGCCATGGCGTGTACGGCGCCATGTTCTGCGCTCCGGCCACGCCCAAGAACCGCTCGCTGGTGCGCCTGACGCTGAACGCGGCCCTCGATACGGCGCAGGAAGCGCAGGTGCTGGCCGCCTGCGCCGCCATCCGTGAGCAGGTGGAACTGGAAAGCTGGTCGTCCAGCCGCCGCTTGCGCCGGCTGGCGCTGGTCTGAGCGCTAGGAGCTGCGGCGCGGGAGCTGCGGGAACGCCGGGAGCACCGGGCACCGGACGGCGGGGCCCGATCGTGCGGCGACGGGCTGCCGTGCTGTGACGGCGGCCCGCGGTGCGCTATGATGGCGGCTATGACTGCACCTCAAACTCTCTACGATGTGATCGGCGGCGAAACGCGCGTGCGCGAGATGGTCGACCGTTTCTATGACCTGATGGAACTGGAGCCGGAGTTCGCGCTGCTGCGCGCCGCGCACCCGCCAACGCTGGACAATGCGCGCGACCGCCTGTTCTGGTTCCTGTGCGGCTGGATGGGCGGGCCGGACGCCTACATCGAGCGCTTCGGCCACCCGCGCCTGCGGGCGCGCCACATGCCGTTCGCCATCGGCACCCAGGAGCGGGACCAGTGGCTGCGCGCCATGGCCTGGGCCATGGAGGATGTGGGAATCGACGAATCGCTGCGCTTGCGGCTGATGGAATCGTTCTACCAGACGGCCGACTGGATGCGCAACAAACCGGATTGACCGCCCCATGACCAACATCGAATTCATCGTCCTGCTGGCCGTCGGCGCCGCCGTGCTGGCCTTGCAAGTGCTGGCGCTGTGGCGCGCCCGTGCGGGCACGGGGGCCAACGAGGCCGGCCTGGCCGAGCGCATCGAGCGGGTCGAACGGGAAGTGCGCATGCAGCTGCAGGCGACGGCCCAGGCCAGCCGCCAGGACACGGCGCAGCTGCTGGCACAGGCGCAGGCCGCCAGCGTCCAGCAGCTGGAAGCGATGCGGCGCCAGATCGACAGCCAGGGCCAGACAGGGCGCGAGGAGCAGGCGCAAAGCCTGAAGCGCTTTGGCGAGAGCATGAACCTGGCGCTGATCCGGCTGACGGAATCGAACGCGCAGCGCATGCTGGAAGTGCGCGCCACGCTGGAGGAAAAAATCCGCGACCTGCAGGCCGACAACGGCGCCCGGCTGGAAGAGATGCGCAAGACGGTGGACGAGAAGCTGCACGCCACGCTTGAGTCGCGCCTGTCGGCCTCGTTCCAGCAAGTGTCGGAGCGGCTGGAACGGGTGCACCAGGGCTTGGGCGAGATGCAGCAGCTGGCGCTGGGCGTGGGCGACCTGAAACGGGTGCTGACCAATGTGAAGACGCGCGGCACCTGGGGCGAAGTGCAGCTGGAAATGCTGCTGGAGCAGGTACTGACGCCGGAGCAGTATGCCAAGAACGTGGAAACCATCGCCGGCAGCGGCGCGCGCGTGGAGTTCGCGCTGCGCCTGCCGGGCCATGTCGAGGGCGGCGCGCCCGTGTGGATGCCGATCGACGCCAAGTTCCCCAAGGAGCAGTACGAGCGCCTGCTGGACGCGGCCGAGCGGGCCGACGCCGACGGCGTGGCGCTGGCCGGGCGCGAGCTGGAACGGGCCGTGCGCGCGGAGGCCAAGACCATCGCCGACAAATACCTGGCGCCGCCCCACACGACCGACTTCGCCATCCTGTTCCTGCCCACCGAGGGCCTGTACGCGGAAGTGATGCGCCGTCCCGGCCTGGCCGATGAATTGCAGCGCGTGCACCGCATCAGCATCGCCGGTCCGTCGACGCTGTCGGCGCTGCTCAACAGCCTGCAGATGGGCTTCCGCACGCTGGCGCTGGAAAAACGTTCGTCGGAAGTGTGGCAGGTGCTGGGCGCCGTGAAGACGGAGTTCGCCAAGTTCGGCGACGTGCTGTCGGCCACCAGGCTGACGCTGGAACGGGCCGCCAAGAATATCGAATCGGCCGAGACGCGCAGCCGCCAGATGGCGCGCAAGCTCAAGTCGGTGGAGGCCTTGCCCAGCGAGGCGGCGCAGCTGCTGCTGGGCCCCGACCTGGATGTGAACGAAACGGAAGTGGCGTAGCAGGCAATTGAAAATCGCAGCAGTGGGGCGGAAGTACGGCGGTACAGCAGCAGTGCAGCAGTAGTGCGGCAGTAGTGCAGCAGCAGTACGAAGCGACAGACAGAGGGGAATAACCCCCGGTGCAATTCTGAACGGAGACTGTCATGCCTGGTCGTAGCCTGGATTTCTCGTCGTTGGCCATGCCGGCCGTGCGGCGCAACAAGATCGTCAGCGCGGCTGACGCGGTAGGCCTGATCCGCGACGGCGACACCATCGCCAGCGGCGGCTTTGTCGGTGTCGGCTTCGCGGAGAACATCGCGGTGGCGCTCGAGCGGCGCTTCCTGGCGCCCGACGGCGGCGGCCATCCGCGCGACTTGACGCTGGTCTATGCGGCGGGGCAGGGCGACGGCAAGGAGCGGGGCCTGAACCACCTGGCCCACGAGGGCATGCTCAAGCGCGTGGTGGGCGGCCACTGGGGGCTGGTGCCCAAGTTGCAGCAGCTGGCCACCTCCGGCAAGATCGAGGCCTACAACCTGCCGCAGGGCGTGATCAGCCAGCTGTTTCGCGACACGGCCGCCGGCAAGCCCGGCCTGCTGACCCATGTGGGCCTGGGCACCTTTGTCGACCCCCGCCACGGCGGTGGCAAGATCAACGCGCGCACCACGGAAGAGCTGGTGGAATTGCTCACGGTGGGCGGCAAGGAGTGCCTGTTCTACAAGGCGCAACCGATCCACGTGGGCATCATTCGCGGCACTACGGCCGACGCCAACGGCAACGTGACCATGGAGCGCGAGGCGCTCACGCTGGAAGCGCTGGCCATCGCCATGGCGGCCCACAATTCGGGCGGCATCGTGATCGTGCAGGTGGAGCGCATCGCCGAGCGGGGCACGCTGCCGCCGCGCCAGGTCAAGATTCCCGGCATCCTGGTCGATTGCGTGGTGGTGGCCGAGCAGCCCGAGTACCACATGCAGACCTTTGCCGAGCCCTACAGCGCCGCCTTCGCGGGCGAGCTGCGCGTGCCGCTGGGAACGCTGGCCACCATGCCCATGTCCGAGCGCAAGATCATCGCCCGCCGCGCGCTGATGGAGCTCAAGCCCAATCATGTCGTCAACCTCGGCATCGGCATGCCCGAAGGCGTGGCTTCGGTGGCGGCCGAGGAAAAAGTGTTCGACCTGGTGACGTTGACGGCGGAGCCGGGCGTGATCGGCGGGCTGCCGGCCGGCGGCCTCAATTTCGGCGCCGCCACCAATGCCGACGCCATCATCGACCAGCCCTACCAGTTCGACTTCTACGATGGCGGCGGGCTCGATGTGGCCTTCCTGGGGCTGGCCCAGGCCGACCGCCACGGCAACCTGAACGTGAGCAAATTCGGCGACCGGCTGGCCGGCGCGGGTGGCTTCATCAACATCAGCCAGAACGCGAAGAAGGTGGTGTTCGTGGGTACCTTCACGGCCGGTGCGCTGCAGGTGGCCGTGCGCGACGGCCAGCTGTGCATCGTGCAGGAAGGGCAGGCGCGCAAGTTCGTCGACGAGGTCGAGCACCGCACCTACAGCGGCGAGTACGCGCTGCGGCGCGGCCAGAGCGCCCTGTACGTGACGGAGCGTTGCGTGTTCCGCCTGCAGCCGCAGGGGCTGGAGCTGATCGAGATCGCGCCCGGCATCGACCTGGAACGCGACATCCTGGCGCACATGAGCTTCCGTCCCGCCATCAGCGCCACACTGAAGACCATGGATGCGCGCATCTTCGGCACGGCGGCCATGGGCTGGCGCGCCGACTTCCTGGCGCGGCCGCTGGAGGAGCGTCTGGTGTACGACGCCCAGCAGCAGCTGTTCTTCGCCAATTTCGAGGGTTATGAAGTGGCCGACCGCGCCACCATCGAGACCATACGGGCGCTGGTGGCGCAGCGACTGGGCGGGTTGGGGCACAAGGTGCCGGCCGTGATCAACTACGACAATTTCTCCATCCTGCCGGAGCTGATGGACGACTACGTGGCCATGGTCAACAGCCTGCATGAGCACTACTACAGCAAGGTGACGCGCTTCGCCCACAGCAGTTTTATGCGCGCCAGCCTGGGACGGGCGTTCCGGCGCGCGGCCACCGAGCCGTCGCTGTATGCCGATCCGGCGGAAGCGCTGGCGCGGCTGCAGAAGGAGGAGTAGCGCCGGCCCGCGCCCTGCCTGGCGGCAGTGGTCACGCGGGCAGGCGGCGCATCGTTACAGCAGGCCTTCGAACGGCAGCACGTCGACCAGGTCGCCCTCGGTCACGTTGCCCTGGTCGTCGCGCAGCACCACCATGCAGTTGGCCTCCGACATCGAGCGCAGGATGCCCGAACCCTGGGCGCCCGTCAGGCGCACCTGGGGCTGGCCATCCTCGCCCGTGCTGAGGATGCCGCGCTGGAATTCGCTGCGTCCGGCGCGCTTGCGGATGCCCGCCTGGGCCCGCGCGCGCAGCAGCGGCAGCGGGGCGTTGGCGCCCATCATGTGCAGCAGCGCGGCGCGGGCGAAGAAGTAGAACGACACCATCACCGCCACCGGATTGCCGGGCAGGCCGAACAGCCAGGCGCTGCGGCCGTTGGAGCTGATCTTGCCGAAGGCGAGCGGCCGGCCGGGGCGCATGTTGAGCTTCCAGAACGCGACGTCGCCCAGGCGCGCCATCATGGCGCGCGTGTAGTCGGCCGCGCCGTCGGACACGCCGCCCGAGGTGATGATGGCGTCCGCGTTCTCGCAGCCGCTGCGCAGGGCCGCTTCCAGCGCCACCGTGTCGTCCTTGACGATGCCCATGTCGATCACGTCGCAGCCCAGGCGCTGCAGCATGCCGAACAGGGTGTAGCGGTTGCTGTCGTAGACGCAGCCCGTGTCCAGCGTCTCGCCCACCGAGCGCAGCTCGTCGCCGGTGGAGAAGAAGGCCACCCGCAGGCGGCGCTGCACGGCCACTTCGGCCAGGCCGAGCGAGGCGATCAGGCCCAGGTCGGCCGGGCGCACTAGCTTGCCGCGGGCGATGGCCACGCCGCCTTCGGCCAGGTCCTCGCCCTTGAAACGGCGGTTGTCGCCGGCGCGCAGCACGCCGGCCGCGATGGTGACGTTGCCGTCGCCGATGGCGGCGGCCAGTTCCTGCGGCAGCACGGTGTCGCAGCCGTCGGGCATGGCGCCGCCCGTCATGATGCGCACGCACTGGCCGGGGCCGCAGCTGAGGGCCGTGGGCCGGCCCGCGTAGACGATGCCGATCACGTCCAGGGTGACGCTGCCGTCCTGCGGCAGGTCGGCGCCCCGCAGGGCATAGCCGTCCATGGCCGAGTTGTCATAGGCCGGCACGTTGATGGGCGAGATCACGTCCTGCGCCAGCACGCGGTCGAGGGCGCTGCGCAGCGCCACTTTTTCGGCCGACTGGATGGGCGTGATGTAGTCGCCGATGATGCGCTGGGCGTCGCGCACGGACAGCGCATCGGGGTCGTAGGCATCGAGGCAGCTGGCCACGGTGGCCAGCGTGAGCGGCTGGTCGGGCCGGCCGCCGGCCTGTTCATGTTGCTGCAGCTCGCCCAGCGTGTTGAGGTTGCGGAAGGCGGCGGCGTCCTCGAACACCACTTCGGCCAGGCGCAGCGATTTGTACCAGCCTTCCATGCGGCGCGCGCCGGTGGCCAGGTAGGCGTCCAGCCGGGGCAGCAGGCTGGCCTTGAGCAGGGCGAACACGGGATGGAGCTGGCGCTGGACGACGCCATGCTCGTCCGGTTCCAGCGTGACGGCCACGGCCACCTCCGCATCCTGCGACTGCAGGGCGGCGGCCAGGCGCTGGGCCAGGTCGGCCGGCAGGAAGGGCGAATCGCAGGGGGCCGTCAGCAGCAGTTCCGTGGCGCAGTGGCGCAGGCCCGTCTGCAGGCCGGCCAGCGGGCCTTCGAAGCCGCCCAGCTCGTCGCTGAACACGGGGCAGCCGTATTCCTGGTACTGGGGCAGGTTGCGGTTGGCGTTGATGGCCACGCTGGCCGCCTGCGGCGCCAGCCGCTGCAGCACGTGGGCCACCAGCGTAGTGCCCCGGAATGGCTGCAAACCCTTGTCGGCCCGGCCCATGCGGGTGCCGCGGCCACCGGCCAGTATCAGGCCACTTACCTTGCTGTTCAAAGACAAACTATCCCCCGATATAAGACATTTCAACCTTGTTGGCACGGCCGCCCAGTCCGCTGGTCTGCTCCGTGCGCGTTTCGGAATAACGGTCGCCGCGCGCGCGCCACAGCAGGGCCACGGCGCCGGCGATTTCCGCGTCGCTGCGGCCGCCGCGCAACAGGGCGCGCAAGTCGTGGCCTTGGCTGGCGAACAGGCAAGTATACAGCTTGCCTTCGGTGGACAGGCGGGCCCGCGTGCAATCGCGGCAAAATGCCTGGGTCACGCTGGAGATCAGGCCGATTTCGCCGCCGCCGTCCGCATAGCGCCAGCGGGCGGCCGTCTCGCCCGTGTAGTTGGGGTCGGCCTGCACCAGCGGCAGCTCGGCGTGGATGCGGCGCTGCACTTCGGCCGACGGGATCACTTCGGCCAGGTTCCAGCCGTTGGAGGCGCCCACGTCCATGTATTCGATGAAGCGCAGGATGTAGGGCGTGTCCTTGAAGTGGCGCGCCATGGGCAGGATCTGGCTGTCGTTCATGCCGCCCTTGACCACCATGTTGACCTTGATCGGCCCCAAGCCCACCTGGTGCGCCACGTCGATGCCATTGAGCACGTCCTCGACGGCGAAGTCGACGTCGTTCATGCGCTTGAAGATGGCGTCGTCGAGCGCGTCGAGCGAGACGGTGACCCGTTGCAATCCGGCATCTTTGAGCGACTGCGCCTTCCTGGCCAGCAGCGAGCCGTTGGTGGTCAGGGTCAGGTCCAGCGGCTGGCCGCTGACGGTTTTCAGTTCGCTCAGCATGCCGACCAGGCGTTCCACGTTCTTGCGCAGCAGCGGTTCGCCGCCCGTCAGGCGGATTTTTTCCACACCGTGGGCCACGAACAGGCTGGCGATGCGGGTGATTTCCTCGAACGAGAGCAGGTCGCTGTGCGGCAGATAGGCGTAATTCTGATCGAACACTTCCTTGGGCATGCAGTACACGCAGCGGAAGTTGCAGCGGTCGGTGACGGAAATGCGCAGGTCGTGCAGGGGCCGGTCAAACCGGTCCGTTACACGGCCGGTGGGCGCTTCCGGTACCGCGGGGATGGCCGGCGCCAGCTGGCGCTGGTCCGACACAAAGATGATTTTTTCAGCCATGAATGATTACAAGGTTACTGCCGGTAACAGCAAGGACGCGTACCACATCGGCGCGCTAACCAATATACGATAGCACGAGGCCGGAGATTGCACAGGCCAGTATCAGTTTGATGGTCCCCACCTGGTAGCGTAACAGGGCGATGCTGGCCAGCAGGCCCAGCAGCACGGCCGGCACGTCGAGGTGGGGCGTCGGCGTTTCCAGCAAGAACACATGTTTGCCGAAAAAGACGGCTAGGCTGACGATGACGCCCACCACGGCGGCGGAGATGGCCGTCAGCGGCGCCGTCATGCGGATGTTGTCGCGTGTCGCTTCCACCAGCGGGCCGCCGGCCAGGATGAACAGGAAGGACGGCAGGAAGGTGAAGAAGGTGGCCACCGTGGCGCCCGCCGCGCCGGCCGCCAGCAGGCTGGCGCCGAACACGGCCTTGGTCCAGGCGCCTACGAAACCGACAAAGGCGACAATCATGATCAGGGGGCCGGGCGTCGTTTCGCCCAGCGCCAGGCCGTCTATCATTTGCGCCGGCTGCAGCCAGTGGAAGCTGTCCACGGCGCCCTGGTAGACATACGGCAACACCGCGTAGGCGCCGCCGAAGGTGAGCAGGGCGGCCTTGCTGAAGAACCAGCCCATTTGCGCCAGCGGTTGACCTATGCCGGTCAGCAGGGCCAGCACCAGCCAGGCGGTGACGCCCAGGCCGCCGCCGAGCACGGCCACGCAGGTCAGGCGGGGCCAGGAAAATCGGGCATGGGGCGGCGTGGGCGTATCGTCGTCGATCAGTGCCGGGCCATAGGAGGCTGCCTGGCCGGGATGGCCGCCGCCCACCTGGAACAGGGCCGGCCAGCGCCGGCCGCCGATCAGGCCGATCAGGGCGGCGCCGGCGACGATGGCGGGAAATGGCAGATGAAACAGCGCGATGGCGATAAATGCGGCCGCGGCCAGGGCGACCAGGGCGGCGTTTTTCAGCGAGCGCTTGCCGATGCGCCAGGCCGCCGCCAGCACGATGGCCACCACGGCCGGCTTGATGCCGTACAGCACCGCAGCGACCGCCGGCACGCTGCCATAGGCCATGTAGATCCACGATAAAACGATGAGGATGACAAGCGATGGCAGCACGAACAGGACGCCGGCGACGATGCCGCCGCGCGTCTTGTGGAGCAGCCAGCCGATGTAGATGGCCAGCTGGGTGGCTTCCGGGCCGGGCAGCAGCATGCAATAGTTCAGCGCGTGCAGGAAGCGCTGTTCGGAAATCCAGCGCCGCCGTTCCACCAGTTCCGCATGCATCATGGCGATCTGGCCCGCCGGGCCGCCAAAGCTGATGAAGCCCAGCTTGAGCCAGTACCAGAAGGCGGTGCGCAGAGTGATCGGGGCGGGGCGGTCCAGCTCAGTTTGGATCATCGTTGGTGGCGGATGCTTGATTATTAATTAGTAAGGCGGGGCCAACATTCATACATGAACCGCGCTGTGCGCCTGTCGAGCTCATATATGAATGTTGGCACTGATCCCACCGCGTTCACAGTCTGCCTGCAAACGGGCAGCCAGGGAAGGTGAGGCGAAAAAAAGGGAAGCACGCGGCTTCCCTTTTTACGTTCAGTCGGCGCGGATCACTCCGCGCGGCTTAACGGCGGGTGTCGACTTGCACCAGCGGCTCGTCCACTTGCGGCGGCAGCGGCTTGCGCTCGCGCGGCACGCGCGCAGGCGGCGCGGCCTTGGCAGCAGCTTCCTGGGCGGCCCGCAGCTTGGCCGGGTCTGTTGCTGCCAGGGTCAGGCCGGCGGAGCCGAGGACGGCTTGCAGGTCGATCGGGGCGGCAGCCGGCGCAGGTGCCGGAGCGGCTACCGGGGCGGCAGGCGCAGGCGTGACCACCTGTGCCACCACGGGCTCGGCGACGACCGGGGCGGCAACCACCGCTTCGGCCACAGGAGCGGCCGGGGCGACTTCCGTTGCCACTGGAGCGGCGACCGGGGCGACCACTTGCGCGACGACCGGGGCGACCACTGCAGGCTCGGCAGCGGCTGCTGCTACGGCGACCGGGGCCGCAACTTCAACCACTGCCGGGGCCACTGCAGCCACGGGAGCAACTTCTGCCACGGGAGCAGCTTCCGCCACCGGAGCAGCTTCCGCCACCGGAGCGGCTTCTGCCACAGGAGCGGCTTCTGCTGCCGGGGCAACTTCCACCACGGGAGCGGCGGCTTCCACGGCGGCCGTTGCCACTGGCGCTGCCGGCTCGGCGGCGGCCGGTGCGGCGACGACGGGTTCAGCTGCGGCGACCACGGCGGCCACTTCCACCGGCGCCACGGCGGCGACGGTTTCGGCGTTCGTTTCCGGCGCCACGGTGAAGGTCACGACGGGCGCGCCTTCGCCTGGCTCGCCGGTAGCGCCGGCTTCCATCCCTTCGCCACCTTCGCGTTCGCGGCGGTTGCGGTTACGGCCACCGCGGCGGCGGCGGCGGCGTGGCTCTTCGCCATCGACCGCTTCCGACTCTTCGCCTTCCGGACCCGTTTGTGGGGCCGTTTTCAGGATGGCGGTGGTTTCCGCCACCGGGCCGGTGCCGGCAACTGCCGCCTCTGCCGGTGCCACGGCGGCGCCTGCGGCGGCAACTGGCAGGGTCAGTTCTTCCACTTTCGCTTCCGTTACCTGTGGCTTCTCGCCCCGTGGTTCACGGGGTGGACGCGGCGGGCGCTCGGCGCGCTCGCCACGTTCGCCACGTTCGCCGCGCTCGCGCTGGCCTTCGGCGGCCTGGCCTTCGCGTGGCTCGCGGCCTTCACGCGGTTCGCGCGGCGGACGGGGTGGACGGGCAGGGCGGCCGGCGTCGGCTGCCTTGACGCTGTCATCCTGGGCCGGACGGGCACCCGGTTCGCGCTCGTCGCGCTCACGGCCGCCCGGCTTGCCGTTACGGCTGCGGCCACGCGGGCCACGGGCGTTGCGGTCGCCACGGTCGGTCGGCACGGGCTTGACGACGATGGTCGGGGCCACGGGCATGACGGGCGCTTCCGGCTTGGCGCGGAAGAAGCTGAACAGTTTCTCGAAGAAACCTGGCTCGGCCACAGGCTGGGCCACGGCCACGGCGGCCTTGACCGGCTCGGCCGGCTTGGCGGTGCGCTCGACCATCGGGGCCGGCTGGTCCGGGGTGATGGTCTTGACGACGGCTTCCTGGCGCGGCTTGGCTTCTTCCTTCTGGCGCTTGCTGTAGGCCATGTCGGTTTCGGCCTGCTCGGCCAGCGTGTAGCTGGCCTGGCTGTCTTCCAGGCGTGGATCGTCGTGCTTGATGCGCTCGAGCTTGTAGTGCGGCGTGTCGAGGTGCTTGTTCGGGATCAGGATCACGGCGATGCGGTGACGGTTCTCGATCTTCAGCACTTCGCCCCGTTTTTCATTGAGCAGGAAGGCGGCCACATCGACGGGCACTTGCACGTGGATGGTGGCCGAGTTTTCCTTCATGGCCTCTTCCTGGATGATGCGCAGCACTTGCAGGGCCGACGATTCCGTGTCGCGGATGTGGCCGGTGCCGGAGCAGCGCGGGCACGTCACGTGCGAGCCTTCGGACAGGGATGGACGCAGGCGCTGGCGCGACAGTTCCATCAGGCCGAAGCGGGAAATCTTGCCCATTTGTACACGGGCGCGGTCGTGGTGCAGCGCGTCCTTCAGGCGCTGTTCCACTTCGCGCTGGTTCTTGGCCACTTCCATGTCGATGAAGTCGATCACGATCAGGCCGCCCAGGTCGCGCAGGCGCAGCTGGCGCGCCACTTCTTCGGCCGCTTCGCAGTTGGTGTTGAAGGCGGTGGTCTCGATGTCGGAGCCGCGGGTGGCGCGGGCCGAGTTGACGTCGACCGACACCAGCGCTTCCGTGTGGTCGATCACGATGGCGCCGCCCGATGGCAGCGGCACGGTGCGCGAGTAGGCCGTCTCGATCTGGTGTTCGATCTGGAAGCGCGAGAACAGGGGCACGTCGTCACTGTAGCGCTTGACGCGGTGCACCATGTCGGGCATCACGTGGCTCATGAACTGATGGGCCTGCTCGTAGATGTCGTCCGTGTCGATCAGGATTTCGCCGATGTCGGGCTGGAAGTAATCGCGGATGGCGCGGATCACGAGCGACGATTCCTGGTAGATCAGGAAGGCGCCCGAGGCCGACTTGCCGGCCCCTTCGATGGCGCGCCACAGTTGCATCAGGTAATTCAAGTCCCACTGCAGCTCGTCGACGTTGCGGCCGATGCCGGCCGTGCGGGCGATCACGGACATGCCTGGCGGCAAGTCCAGCTTGTCCATGGTTTCGCGCAGTTCCTGGCGCTCTTCGCCTTCGACGCGGCGCGATACGCCGCCGCCGCGCGGGTTGTTCGGCATCAGCACCAGGTAGCGGCCGGCCAGCGAGACGAAGGAGGTCAGGGCCGCGCCTTTGTTGCCGCGCTCTTCCTTTTCCACCTGCACCATGATTTCCTGGCCTTCGCGCAGGGCTTCCTTGACGGAGGCGTTGCGCACGTCCACGCCTTCGCGGAAGTAGGTACGGGCCACTTCCTTGAACGGCAGGAAACCGTGGCGATCTTCGCCGTAGCTGACGAAGCACGCTTCCAGCGACGGCTCGATGCGGGTGATCACGCCTTTGTAGATGTTGGATTTGCGCTGTTCGCGTCCGGCCGTCTCGATGTCGATGTCGATCAGTTTCTGACCGTCGACGATCGCTACGCGCAGCTCCTCTTGTTGCGTAGCATTAAACAACATGCGTTTCATTTTTATTAACTCCGCGACCCTATGGGCCATCTCAATGCCGCTCCGTGAAGCGGCGAAGTACAGGGATATACGCGAGAATTAAAATGGTTGCGGTGGGTATGCCCTGAGGGGCGGCGCAGCAACGTAGGTTGCGGCCGCCACTGGGCGCATGAGGTCGATCGACATGCCGAGTGCCCGCATCACCTGCAACTCTTCTATGCGGCCCGAAATGTACGGGGGGCAGAGAATGCAGGCGGTGGGCAGCGTCGATGAGCCAGATCCTGGCCGTGCTTACATGACAAGTACACCAACTTCGACAACTAGGCTTGTTTCAGCCTTCCGTCATTAGCTTGCAACTAAGCATGGGGTCTGGCGAAAACGGCAAGCGTTATCAACTTCATCAACCAGCGAGCACAACTCTTGATCGTGCTTGCCGGACTTATCCTTACAATCCAAACATTCTAATTCAGCACTCTTGCGCGCTATCCGATTACAACGACGGTGCAACCTTGATCCGCGCAGGGGTGGTGCATATACATTTTTTCCTCTGAATTTGCAATTTGGCGAGGCCAGTGGAGACGCCCCTGTGTAAAATGTGCTTTTATTCTTACACTTGCAGCAGCTAGAACCGCAGCAAAATGATTATATATTCAAAATGAAGGACTTAGAGAGATTTTCTGGGAAGACAGAGCAAATGAAGATGCAAAACGATGTTGTTCCCCCTTCAACACAGGTTCTGCCGCAAGCGCAATTCGTTACCATCACTGAAGAAGAGGCCGGTCAGCGTATCGATAACTACCTGTTGCGTGTATGCAAAGGGGTGCCGAAAAGTCATATCTACCGCATCCTGCGCTCGGGCGAAGTGCGCGTCAACAAAGGGCGGATCGATCAATTGTACCGATTGGTACAGGGCGATATCGTCCGTATCCCGCCGGTGCGGGTGGCCGAGAAGGCCGACACCAGCGCCGTGCCGGCGGCCGAATTCAAGATCATCTATGAAGACAGCCAGTTGCTGGTGATCGACAAGCCGGCCGGGGTGGCCGTGCATGGCGGCTCCGGCGTGTCGTTCGGGGTGATCGAACAGTTGCGGGCCGCCCGTCCGGACGCGAAGTTCCTGGAACTGGTGCACCGGCTGGACCGCGACACGTCGGGCCTGCTGCTGCTGGCGAAAAAACGCTCGGCCCTGACCAACCTGCACGAACAGATGCGCGAAGGCCACACGGACAAGCGCTACCTGACCCTGGTGGCCGGCGACTGGAAGAACGCGCGCCAGCACGTGAAGTTGCCGCTGCATAAATATACGACGGCCGACGGCGAACGCCGGGTGGCCGTGCAGGCCGACGGCTTGCCGTCGCACACGGTGTTTACCTTATTGCGCAAATTCAAGGATTTCGCCCTGCTGGAAGCGGAACTGAAAACGGGGCGTACCCACCAGATCCGCGTTCATCTGGCATCGTCGGGCTACGCCATCGCAGGTGACGACAAGTACGGCGATTTCGCGCTTAACCGGGCCTTGCTGAAGGCCGACGCCACGCGCGGCGCGCTCAAGCGGATGTTCCTGCACGCCCATCAAATCACGTTTACCCATCCGGAAACTGGCAAATTATTAACATTGAACGCACCGCTGGCCGCCGAATGCGAGCGTTTCTTGGTAAGCTTGGGGAAACCCCTTAACTAACCGAATTGGCGGGGACGGCCACCAGCCGTTCCCGGGCACAGAATGAAGGAGCCGGCGGCGACAGCGGTCGGGAGACATGGCAAGAAAGCAATTTGACTTAATCGTATTCGATTGGGATGGCACGCTGATGGATTCCACATCGGCGATCGTAAAATGCATACAGGCGGCGGCCAAGGACCTCGGCTTGCCTGTGCCGCGCGACGAAGCGGCGGCCCATGTGATCGGCCTGGGCCTGTCGGAAGCGATGCAGGCGGCCATGCCCGGCATCGACCCCAAGTATTATCCGCGCCTGGTGGAACGCTACCGCTACCATTTCCTGTCGCGCGATCACGAGATGACCCTGTTCAAGGGCGCGCGTGACATGCTGGAGGAGCTGTCGCAGCAAGCGTATTTCCTGGCCGTGGCCACCGGCAAGAGCCGGGTCGGCCTGAACCGGGCCTTGAACGGGGCCGGCCTGCTGTCGATGTTCGATGCCACGCGTTGCGCCGATGAAACATTTTCCAAGCCCCATCCGGCCATGCTGCAGGAGCTGACGCGGGAACTGGGCCAGGACATGAAGCGCACCGTGATGATAGGCGACACCACCCATGACCTGTTGATGGCCAACAATGCGGGGGCGGCCGCCATTGCCGTCCAGTACGGCGCCCATCCCGTGGACCAGCTGGCCGCCTGCCAGCCCCTGTTCTCGGCCGCTTCCATCGCCGAGCTGCACCAGTGGCTCAACGAGCACGCATGACCATGAGCGAGACCAGCAATGTCAGCACCACCGGCACCCCCGGCACGCCCGACATCCTCGTGTGCGCGGCCGATGCCGTGCTCGAAGGGGGCAAGGGCGTGCGCTTTCCCGTCACGGCCGGCGGCGAGGACGGCACCGGCTTCGTGGTGCGCTACAACGGCACCGTGTACGGCTACCTGAATCGCTGCGCCCACGTGCCGATCGAACTGGACTGGGCCGAAGGCGAGTTCTTCGAGTCCAGCGGCCTGTACCTGATGTGCTCCACCCACGGCGCCATCTATGTGCCCGAAAGCGGCTTTTGCGCCGGTGGCCCGTGCCGGGGCGGACGGCTGCGTCCCATTACGGTGGTTGAGCGCGACCAGCACATCTATTGGCAACCCGACGACTATGTGCGGCCGGCCCGCGCCTGAGGCGCGCCCACGACCGCAACCGATGAATCCGACCTGGCAGTACACATGAGCGAAAACACGAGCGACAGCGCACCTGAACGCGCCCCCATCCCGCCGGCCC
>NZ_JBYSZG010000027.1:0-79094 GCF_058786935.1 Rugamonas sp. FW305-51 | reverse complement strand
GCCGTGGTGACAGGTGGACGCCGGCCTGGCGCGGATGCGACAGAGCGGATGCGCTGGCCGCTACTTGCGGCCGCGGGCCGGGGCAGCGGCGGCACGGGCCGGCTTGCCGCCCTTGGCCGGCGCGGCAGCGGCCGGCTTCTTGACCTTGATGGTGTCGAGGATGGATGGCCGGGCCTTGGTCTCGATGGCGGCGCGCGCCGTCAGCGAACCGGTCAGCGCATTGGCGCGCGGACCGCGGGCCGGCGCCGGCGCCGCCACCGGGGGCGCGCGGCGCGCTTCGGCCGCCAGTGCCTTGCCGCCGGCCTCGCCCGGCGACCAGGCCGGGATCAGGTGCTTGTCGCCATTGCCGATCAGGTCGGCGCGCCCCATGCCGATCAGCGCTTCGCGCAGGATGGGCCAGTTGTCCGGGTCCTGGTAGCGCAGGAAAGCCTTGTGGGTGCGGCGGATCTTGCCGCTGCGGGCCGTCTCCACCACTTCCGAATCGGCCGTCACCTTGTGCAGCGGGTTCTTGCGCGTGTGGTACATGGTGGTGGCCATGGCCATCGGGGTGGGCATGAAGGTCTGCACCTGGTCCAGCCGGAAGTTGTTCTTCTTCAGCCACAGGGCCAGGTTCAGCATGTCCTCGTCCGTCGTGCCGGGGTGGGCCGCGATGAAGTAGGGGATCAGGTACTGCTTCTTGCCAGCCTCGAGCGAGAAGCGGTCGAACATTTCCTTGAACTCGTCGTAGGCGCCGATGCCCGGCTTCATCATCTTCGACAGCGTGTTCTGTTCCGTGTGCTCGGGCGCAATCTTGAGCAGGCCGCCCACGTGGTGGGTCACCAGTTCCTTGACGTACTCGGGCGAGCGCACGGCCAGGTCGTAGCGCAGGCCGGAGCTGATCAGGATCTTTTTGATGCCGGGAATGGCGCGCGCCTTGCGGTACAGCGAGATCAGCTTGCTGTGGTCGGTGCCCAGGTTGACGCAGATGGACGGGTAGACGCAGGACAGGCGGCGGCAGGTGGTCTCGATCTCCTTGCTCTTGCAGGCCAGGCGGTACATATTGGCGGTCGGCCCGCCCAGGTCGGAGATGGTGCCCGTGAAGCCCTTGGTCTTGTCGCGGATGTGCTCGATCTCGCGCAGGATGGACGGCTCGGAACGGCTCTGGATGATGCGGCCCTCGTGCTCCGTGATCGAGCAGAAGGTGCAGCCGCCGAAGCAGCCGCGCATGATGTTGACGGAAAAACGGATCATCTCCCAGGCCGGGATGTGGGCCTTGCCGTAGCTGGGGTGGGGGGCGCGCGCGTAGTTCATGTCGTACACGCCGTCCATCTCGTCCATCTGCAGCGGCAGCGGGGGCGGGTTGAGCCACACGTCGCGTTCGCCGTGCGCCTGCACCATGGCCCGTGCGTTACCGGGATTCGATTCCAGGTGGAACACGCGCGAGGCGTGGGCATACATCACCGGGTCGGTGCTGACCGTCTCGTAGGACGGCAGCCGCACCACGGTCTTGTCGTGCTTTTCCTTGGCCATGGCCAGCCGCTCCTCGCGGCTCATGATGCGGATCGGCTTGACCACTTCCGGCGCCGTGGCGGCATTGTCGGTGGCGCAGGCCGTCTTGTCTTCCTTGGCCATGGCGTAGGGGTCGGGATGGGGATCGACCTTGCCCGGCACGTCGACCCGGGTGGAATTGTTCACGCCCCAGTCCGGGCCCGGCAGCCAGCCCGGCGGCACCATGAAGGCCGTGCCGCGCAGGTCGCGGATGGCCTTGATGTCTTCGCCGGCGGCCAGGCGGTGGGTCAGGTCGACCAGGGCCCGCTCGGCGTTGCCGAAGATCAACAGGTCGGCCTTGGAGTCGGCCAGCACGGAGCGGCGCACCTTGTCCGACCAGTAGTCGAAGTGGGCGATGCGGCGCAGCGACGCTTCGATCGAGCCGATCACGATCGGCGTGCCGGGGAACGCTTCGCGCGCGCGCTGGGCGTACACGGTGACGGCGCGGTCGGGCCGCTTGTTCGGTTCGGCGTTGGCCGTGTAGGCGTCGTCGGAGCGGATCTTGCGGTCGGCCGTGTAGCGGTTGACCATGGAGTCCATGTTGCCGGCCGTGATGCCGAAGTACAGGCGCGGCTGGCCCAGCACGCGGAAGGCGTCGGCCGACAGCCAGTCCGGCTGGCTGATGATGCCGACCCGGTAGCCCTGCGCTTCCAGCAGGCGGCCCACCAGGGCCATGCCGAAGCTGGGGTGGTCGATGTAGGCGTCGCCCGTCACCAGGATGACGTCGCACGCATCCCAGCCCAGCGCATCCATTTCGGCGCGGGACATGGGAAGGAAAGGCGCGGCCGCAGCACGCGCAGACCGCTTGGGGACGGTCGCAAATAAATGGGTAGGGGAGCTCATATCGGACGACATTGTACCGGAAATGCCATGATCCCGCGCATGCACTGCCCGTTTTTTGGGCAATTCATTTCAAAAATTCTTTTATTATTCAAACACTTGTGGCTGAGCTGGCAACCATGGCGACGCGGTAATGGCGACAAGGAAAGTCATGTCAGACACCCATTGCTTTACCGGGCATCTTTGCTATAACTGAAACGTGGCAATTTATCCCCACCAACCAACCGGGAGACCATTATGCGACGCCGCCTCTATTTCATGCTGCCCGATATCCCCCGCGCCCGCGTCATGCTCGACGAACTGTTGCTGGCGCGTATAGAGATCGGCCACATGCGCTTCATGGCCCGTGACGGCGCGCTGCCGCCCGATATGCCGGACGTGAGCGTGCTGCAAAAAACGGACGTGGTGCATGGCGCCCAGCTGGGCATCATCATCGGCGGCATCGTCGGCCTGGGCGCGGGCGTGTTCCTGACCCTGTTCCCGCTGGACGGCTACACCGTACGCACGGCCGCCATCCTGCTGGTGGCGCTGGGCGGGGCACTGTTCGGGGGCTGGGCCTCCGGCATGAACGCGGCCGCCGTGCCGAACACCCGGCTCAAGCAGTTCGCGAGCCGTATCGAACAAGGGCAGGTGCTGTTGATCGTGGACGTGCCCGTGCGGCGCGTGGATGAAATCGAAGACATGATCGCCAAGCGCCATCCCGAAATCAGCTTTGGCGGTATTGAACCGCCGATGCTGGCGTTTCCGTAACGCTGGCTGCCCGGGACTACCGGTCCCGGGTCCTCATTTGTAGCCTGCCTGGCCGGCCTGACGCGTGCGCGCAGGCCGGCTTTTCTTGTTGGTGCGCCCCGTCAGATACCCATGCTGGACAGGATGTTGCCCAGTTCGCGCAAGGCCGGCTCCAGTTGCGGATGCTTGGCGGCGAACTTGGCCGACAGTTCCTGGGTGCGCTCGGCCAGGCCGTACGTGGTGGTGCCGGCATCGGCGGCGCGCTGGGCCGGCGCCCGCTCCATCAGGGCCTTGATGTCGCCGTCGAGCTGCCGCAGCAGTTCCAGCAATTCCTCATCCACGGGGCCGGCGGCGGCCAGGCGGTGGTGCAGGGAAGTGAGCGATGCTTTCAGATTGCTGTCCATATTCGGTTCCCGGTCAATTGGTAAAAGTGGTTGCCAGGTACAGGTCTTCCACCCGCTTCCTGGCCCACGGGGTCTTGCGCAAGAATTTCAGGCTCGACTTGATGCTAGGGTCGCTGATGAAGCAGTTGATGTCAATCCGCAAGGCCAGCTGTTCCCAGCCGTAATGGGCTTGCAGGCGCGTAACAATTGCTTCCAGGGTGACACCGTCCAGGCTGGGTTTGTTCATGGTGCTATCTTACTCATATTCGGGGTTGCGGGCGGCCTTTCCTGGGGCGCGCTTGCGCCGGCACATGGAAAAAGGGCCAGCTGCGCCCGTGGCGCGGCTGGCCCTTCATTGTAACGCCCGCCGGCTTTACTGCGCGTTCAGGCCGCGGCGATCAAGCAGCGGGGCGATGATGGCGTCGCGGCCGCGGAAGTCGCGGAACAGCTGCAGCGCATCGTCGGTGCCGCCGCGCGACAGCAAGGTCTTGCGGAACCAGTCGCCGTTCTTGCGCAGCAGGCCGCCGTTTTCCTTGAACCACAGCACCGAGTCCGCGTCGAGCTTCTCGCTCCACAGGTAGGCGTAGTAGCCGGCCGAATAGCCGCCCGAGAAGCTGTGCGAGAAGTAGGTGGTGCGGTAGCGCGGCGGCACGGGCGCGAAGTCCACGCCCATGTCCTTCAGCGCCGCGGCCTCAAAGCCCAGCACGTCGGTGGGGATCTGGGCCGGGGTCAGCTGGTGCCAGCGCTGGTCCAGCAGGGCTGCCGCCAGGTATTCCGTCGTCATGAAGCCCTGGTTGAACTTCTTGGAGGCGATCACCTTGTCCAGCAATTCCTTGGGCATGGCCGCGCCCGTCTTGTAGTGGGTGGCGTAGTTGGCCAGCACTTCCGGCCACACGGCCCACATTTCGTTGACTTGCGACGGATATTCGACGAAGTCGCTCGGCACGTTGGTGCCCGAGAAACGGGGGTACTTCACGTTCGAGAACATGCCGTGCAGCGCATGGCCGAACTCGTGGAAGGCCGTCTTGACTTCATCATAGGTCAGCAGCGTAGGTTCGCCGGCGGCCGGCTTGGGGATGTTGAGGTGGTTGGCCACCACAGGGTGGGCGCCCAGCAGCTTCGATTGCGACACATAAGCGTTCATCCAGGCGCCGCCCTGCTTGTTGCTGCGGGCGTACATGTCGGCGATGAAGATGGCCAGCTGCTTGCCGTTGGCGTCGAACACGTCGAACACGCGCACGTCCGGGTTGTACACGGGCAGGTCCTTGCGCTCCTTGAACGACAGGCCGTACAGCTTGCCGGCCGCGTAGAACACGCCCTTGGTCATCACGTTGTTGAGTTCGAAGTAAGGCTTGAGCTGGTTCTCGTCGAACGAGAAGCGCTGCGCCCGCAGCTTGTCCGTGTAGTAGGCCCAGTCGGCCGCGTCCACCTGGAAGCTGGCGCCTTCCGCGTTGGCCAGCGTCTGCAGGTCGGCCGCTTCCTTGCGCGCATTGTTGACGGCCGGCTTGGCCAGCTCGCCCAGCAGCGTGTTGACGGCGGTGGTGGTCTTGGCCGTCTGGTCTTCCAGCGCGTAGGCGGCGAAGTTGGCATAGCCCAGCAAGGTGGCCTTGTCGGCGCGGGCCTTGGCGATCTTGAGCACGATGTCGCGGCTGTCGAACTCGCCGCCGTGGCTGCCGCGGGCCAGCGAGGCGGCCATCAGGCGTTCGCGCACGGCGCGGTTGCTCAGCACGGCCAGCGGCGCCTGGCCGGAAGTGTTGGTGATGGCGATCAGGAACTTGCCGTCCATGCCCTTGGCCTTGGCGGCGGCGGCGGCCGTGTCGATGGCCGCGTCCGTCATGCCGGCCAGCTCGGCGCGGGTATCGACCACCAGCGCCGAGGCGTTGGCTTCCTTCAGCACGTTCTGGGTGAAGGCCGTCTGCAGGGTGGCGATGTCGGCGTTGATGGCTTTTAGTTTTTCCTTGTCGGCGGGCGACAGCTGGGCGCCGGCACGCACGAAATCGGTGTGGTAGCGTTCCAGCAGGTGCTTCGCTTCCCCGTCCAGGTGCAGCTTGTCGCGCTGGGCGTACAGGGTGTTGACGCGGGCGAACAGCTTGGCATTCAGGAAGATGGCGTCACCATGGGCGGCCAGCTTGGGCGACATATCGCGGTCGATGGCGTCGAGCGCATCGTTGGTGTTGGCGCCCTGCAGGTTCTGGAACGTGGTCTGCACGCGGGTCAGCAACTGGCCCGAACGCTCCATGGCCACGATGGTGTTGTCGAAGGTGGCCGGCTTGGGATTGTTGGCGATGGCGTCGATTTCCTGCAGCTGCACGCGCATGCCCTCGGCGAAGGCGGGGGCGAAATGCTCGTCCTTGATCTTGTCGAAGGCCGGGTATTCGAACGGCAGCGTGCTGGGCTTGAGGAAGGGATTGCCGGCCAGCGCGGCGGCGGTGGCGGCGGCCGGTGCGGCCGGCGCGGCGTGGGCAAACTGGGTCATAGCCAGGCCAAGGCTGGCCACCAGTACAAGCATCTGAGGACGGGACATGTTTTCATCTTTCAAAGGACGCCTAGGGATGCTGACGCGGATAGCGCAGCATGGAAGCGCCAGATGATAGCAGGGAGACATGGGGCCGTCATCAGAAAGCAATGTTGCACTGCACGCAAGCATGGCGGCAGCGCAACTATCGGCATTCATTTACAATCAGACAATTACTTTTCCTGCGCCAGCCCTGCACTATGGGAGGTCGCAGCGCGACCTGCGCCGAGTGCGCGCACCATACGGTTTATACGGTTTATCACATTGAGCGCCCAAGCATGAACACCCAACAACTCAAGGCCCACTGCCAGCAGTATCCTGGCGCCGCCGCCACCCTGCACGGACCGCCCAGCAACATCCTGGTCTACAAGGTGGGGGACAAGACGTTCGCCTACTTCAAGACGAGCGAACCGGAGCAATGGCGCTTCAGCTTCCGCGTCGCGCCCGACCGCTTCCTGGAACTGACGGGCATGCCGGGCGTGAAGCCGGCCCGCTACATGGGCCGCTTTCACTGGGTCACGGTGGTCGATGTGCGCCGCTTCCCGGCCGATTACCTGGCCGAGCTGGTGGCCTGGTCCTACGACAAGGCCTTGCGTTCGCTGAGCAAGGCGCGCCAGCGGGAACTGGCGGACGCACAGGCCACCTGAGGCAGGCGGTTCGGCACCGTGTGCCGGACGCCGGTCCCACCTTGTTCGCCGGCGGGCTGCATCCAGCTTAATTCATGTAATTGCCGCCATCGACATTGAGCGTCTGGGCGGTGATGTAGCGTGCCTCGTCGCTGGCCAGGAAGATCGCCGCGCCGCCGATCTCCTCCGGCACGCCCATGCGTCCCAGCGGTACGGCCTTGCCGACGGCGACCTTCTTCTGGCCCAGCTCCAAGCCCTCGTAGCGGGCGAACAAGGCGTCCACGTTGGCCCACATCGGCGTGTCGATCACGCCAGGGGCGATCGCATTGACGCGGATGCCGTGCGGCGCCATCGCCAGCGCGGCCGACTGGGTGTAGCTGATGACGGCAGCCTTGGTGGCGCAATAGTGCGAGACCAGGGCCTCGCCGCGGCGTCCGGCCTGCGAGGCCATGTTGACCACGGCGCCGGTGCGGCCCAGCTTGACCATCTGCGCCAGCACCTTCTGCATCACGAAGAACATGCCTTTGACGTTGACGTCGAACAGCTTGTCGTACATCGCCTCATCCGACTCCAGCAGCGGCGCCATGTCGAACACGGCCGCATTGTTGAACAGCACGTCCACCGGGCCAAACTGGCTCATGGCGCGCTCCAGCAGGCTGTCGATGGCGTCGAGCCGCGTGATATCGGTCTGCACGTAGCGCAGCGTGTCCGGATGGCTGTCCATCAGCTGCTGCAAGCCCGACGAAGGAAAGGCGCCGACGTCGGCCACGGTGCAGCGGGCGCCCGCGTCAAGATAGGCCGCCGCGACGGCCAGGCCGATGCCGCCGGCAGCACCGGTCAGCAGGGCATGCCTGTCCTGCAGACGGATGTCGGCGTGGGGTTGATTCGTTTTCATGTGATGTGTTCCTTGTCAAAGTTAAAAAAACAGGCGGCGGGCCGCTCCGGCCTACCCGCCGCCGCGCGGGCCCAGGCTAGAACCAGGACTCGACCTGGAAGCCTGCCGAGGTGCCGCTGGTGTTGCTGCCGAATACAGGACCGCCGTTGTTGTTGGCGTTAAGGGCCGCCGTGGCGCCGTCATTCCACTTGCCATAGGTGACGAACAGGCGCAGTTCCGGGCGGGCCCAGAAGTCCTTGCCGGCGGAAATGGTGGGCGCCAGCGTGACCTTGGTCAGGCGTTGGGCCGGCGTCCCGTCGGAGAAGGTGACCCGGCTGGCGGCCAGCTCGAACTGCATCTTGAAGTGGCGCGAGAACGCGTATTCCGGCCGCGCACCGACCGTGGTCCAGGTGGAGCTGCCGGCCAGGTCGGACTTGTCGCGCTGCACCAGGGCCACCATCTCCATGCCAAAATTCTCGGTCGGCTGGATGAACAGGTCGTCGAACACGCGCGTGCGCGTCACGTCCGAACCGAGCGCCGTGCTGCCGGCGGCGCCCATCCTGTCGTTGCCCACGCCGATGCCCGTGCCGGGGCCCACGCCGTACTGCACGCCGAAGGTGCTGCTGCCGCCCGTCACTTGCTGGCGGTGCAGCACGGTCGCTTGCCAGCCGCTGTGCTTGCCCTGGCCCGTGGCGCTGATCAGCGAAACGGCCACGTCCAGCGCGCCGCCCGCGTTGACCGGCAGGCCCTCGTACACCAGGTTCTGCCGCACCGCCGCCGTGTTCTTGATCAGCGCGCCGGTCAGCGGGTCGACGCTGTTGGCGTCGTTGTCCTTGAACAGTGCGTAGCTGAGCTTGCCCGGACCGACCTTGGCGGCATCGACGCCGGCGCCCGTGCCGTTCAGGTTGATGTACTGCAGGTCCAGCATGTGGATGTCGGGACGGTAGTAGAAGCGCTTGCCCATCCAGGCCACACCGCCTTGCAGGAAGTCCAGGCCCTTCGCCTCGACATAGGCCTTGACGATGCCCAGCTTGGCGTTGGCGAAGTCGGAGCCCGGGCTGTACTCGTTGGCCCACAGGGTGCCGACGAAGCTGACGCCGTCGCTGTCCTTGAACAGTTCCTTGGTGTAGCCGCCTTCAAAGTAGGCGTCGCACTCATTGCCGAGGCGATATTTCATCGTATTGCCGCCCAGGCCGTAGCAGCTCTGCGGACCGCCGCCCGAACTGGAACCGGCGCCCACCCGGAAGTAGCCGTGGAAACCTTCCTCGTCGTGGCCGGCATCGGCGCTGGCGGCGCCGCACATCAGCGCCAGCGCGGCCGGCAACAGCTTCAACATCGTCTTGTTCATGTCATCTCCTCTTTTAAATTTATAAAGTCGTTCCGGTGTTGGCCACCACCCCGTTGCAGCGAATCCGGCGCCGTTGGGGCGACGCGCAAAAATTCAGGACGAACCCCTCCCCTGGCACAGTGAAGGCCATCAGGAACCGGCCGCAGCCGGACAGAGACGCGCGCACGCGCTACGTGTGGAGTTGAAGGTTGAAGGCGTTAAGCCCACCTGGCTCAGGCCGCCATGCCGTCGTTTGCGGCATGACGTCAATGTAGCATTGCATTCCGATAGACATTGGTACTGCGCCACCTACTACCGATACGAATTTGCAGGGAATCAGGCGCTGGGTACGTCGCAGGGCGCGATTTCGTATCGGCGGCATCGCGTTCCAGCCATCAGCGGCCAGCGCGCCGGAAGGCCAGCACTTCCTCCCAGCTGGCCGGATCGCAGCCGGCACGCATGACGTTCAGGCTGGCCGAGGCAACGGCGTGGTCCAGCGCCTCGCGCAGGACTTCGGCATCCATGTCACCCAGCAGTTCGGGCGCGGCCAGACGCCCGGCCCGCAACAGATAGGCCAGCAGGCCGGCATGGAAGCAGTCGCCGGCGCCGACCGTGTCGACCACGGTCAATGCCGGCACCGGCGCGCTGGCGCTGGCGCCACGGGTGTACAGGCTGGCGCCATGGGGACCGCGCGTGAGGGCGATCAGCTCGAGCATGGGCGCCATGGCGAACAGCGCGGCGGCCTGTTCGGGCGGTGCCAGCGCACCCCAGCCGAGGATGTCCAGGTCCTCGTCGCTGACCTTGAGGATATGGGCGCAGGCGATCGCACTGCGCACGCCCGCCACATAGGCATCGACGTCGGACACCGCCATGGGCCGCAGGTTGGCGTCGACCGATACCAGGCTGGCGCCGCCACTGGCCGCGCGCAGCACGGTCAGCATCTTTTGCAGGTCGGCCGGAACCAGCGCCAGGCCGCCCGTGTGGAGCAGCGTCAGCCGCGGCGGCAGGCTGGCCACCAGCTGCGCCGCGTCGATGTCGCGGTCGGCCACCTCGGCCCGGTGAAACGCGTACGTGGGCACGCCGCCCGCATCGAGACTGATCAGGGCCAGCGACGTCGGCAGCGCGCTGCGCGCGGCGGCCCCCAGCAACACGCCATCCTGCTCCAGGCGCCGGGCAAAGCGTGCGCCGAACTGGTCCTGCGACAAGGGGTTCAGGTAGCTGACCGGGACACCCTGGCGGGCCAGGCCCAGTGAAAAGTTAAATATGCAACCGCCCAGAAAGGGCTGAAAGCGGCCATCGGCCTGCTCGATGAAATCGACCAGGGCCTCTCCTAATGTGGCTATCATTGAATCCTCGTGGTTTGGTAATGGGGCTAGCCGCCGCCGCCGAAGCGGCCCTCGGCCTTGCGGCGGAATTCCCGCGGCGTGATGCCTTTCAATTGCAGGAAGCGCCGGTTGAAATTGGCGACGTTGTTGAAGCCGACTTCGTAACAGACATTGGTCACATACTGGTCCGTGTTCATCAACAGCTGGCAAGCCTTGTTGATACGGACCTGGTTGACGAAGTCGGAAAAGCTGTTGCCCGTGGCGCTGCGGAAGAAGCGCGAGAATTTGCTGAGCGACATGCCCAGCATGCTGGCCATCTGCTCGGCGGAGATCACTTCGCGATAGTGCTCGGTGATATGGCCGAGCACCAGGTTGATCTGGGCCAGCGTCGCGTCGTCGTCGAACGACTGCATCTTGACGCTCGACAGCAGCCGGTAATCGGTGACGTGCGCCAGCACGCCCAGAAACCGGATGAACTCGGCCAGCCGCGCCGCCCCCGTGCTGGCACGGATACGCGACAAGGCCGCCTGCGCTTCCTCGCCCATGCCGAAAAATTCGATGCCGAACATGGAACGCTCCAGCATCGGCATCACTTCACGCAGCTCGGGGATCACGGCGGCGGCCGCCTCGATCGGCGCGTGGCCGAACTGCACCAGCATGTCGCGCAGCGCCACGCCTTCGGGCGGATAGTCGCAGGACACCCAGTTGTGGGGCAGGCGCGGCCCCGTCAGCACCAGGTGGCCGGGCGAAAACTCGCCGATGTAGTCGCCCACGAACAGCTTGCCGCTGGTCTCGACGATCAGGTGCAATTCGTACGCTTCATGGCAATGCCAACGCATCAGGTCGCTCGGCAGGCCGTGCTCCAGATAGTGCACCAGCCCGCTGAAGTTCAGCTGCTCCATCTCGGGGGCGCGGCGGCCGGTGCGCATCTCCTTCAGGCCCGGCAGGCTTGGACGATGTGTTGCCATGATGTCCTCTCGTGATCGCGTTGTCGTACACCCGGTCGCACTGCGGCCGGGCCTGCCAGCTATCATAGACCAGTGACTGCCGTGCCCGCCGGTGCGGCCAGCGTCGCGTGCAAGGCCGCTGCCACGCCCTGGCCATACAGGCGCCGCAGCGCGCGGCCCACGGCATCGGCGAACGCGGGCGTGTGCGACAGCGGACCGAACAGGCGTTCCAGCGACAGCAGGGCGCCGGCCTCGGGCCCGCCGCGCAATGCGTGCTCGCGCAAGGTCGCCGCCAGCGGATCGGTCAAGGGCAGCGTGCCGCCCTGTTCGTCGTGGCCGGCCAGGAAACGGAACCAGCACGCCACGGCAAAGCTGAGCAACTCGATGGAACCGCCGCTTTCCAGCTGGGCCTGGACCGACGGCAGCACGAACTTGGGCATGCGCGCCGAACCGTCGGTGCCGATGCGTTCGAGCTGGTCGCGGATGGACGGATTGGCCAGGCGCACCAGCACGCTGGCCAGGTAGGCGCGGGGGTCCACGCCATCTATCGCCGGCAGCAGGGGCAGCACTTCGCGTTCCATGGTGGCCGTCACCAGCAGGCGCACCTGCGGGTCCTGGATCGCCTCGTGGGCATAGGTATAGCCCAGCAGCATGCCCAGGTAGCACAGCACCTGGTGGCTGGCGTTCAGCACGCGCAGCTTGAGCGTCTCGTGCCGGTGCACCTCCGTGCTCAGGCTCGCCCCGGCCTGCTCCCAAGCTGGCCGGCCCAGCGGGAACTTGTCCTCCAACACCCACTGGCGGAACGGCTCGGTCATCACCGGCCGGGCATCGTCGATGCCGTAGCGCTCGCGCACCCAGGCCCGGTGGACGTCGGTGGTGGCCGGCGTGATGCGGTCGACCATGCTGTTGGGGAAGGCGCCTTCGCGCGCCAGCCAGGCGGCCAGCTCGGCGTTGTACAGGCCGATGTAAGCCAGCAGCATGCGGCGCGTAAGGTCGCCGTTGCCCTGCAGGTTATCGCAGGACATGATGGTGAACGGTGCCAGGCCGGCCAGCCGGCGCCGCTCCAGCGCCGTGGCCAGGTAGGCGAACGAGCAGCGCGGATGCTGCGGCTGCGCCAGCGCCGCGACGATGTCGGGATGGTCGGCGTCGAACTGGCCGCTGCCCTGGTCCAGGTAATAGCCGCCCTCGGTGATGGTGAGCGACACGATCTTGCAGGCCGGGTCGGTCAGCTTGGCCAGCACGGCCTCGGGATCGTCGGGGCCGTGCAGCACGGCGGCGAGCGAACCGATCACGCGCGCCTGGGCGCCCTCGGCACTGCGCTCGACCAGTGTGTAGAGGCAGTCCTGGGCCCGCAGATCCGCGCCGATGGCGACGTCATGCGGCAACAGCGTGACGCCGACCAGCATCCAGTCGGCGCCGCCCTGGGCCGACAGCAAGTCGTCCAGGTAGGCGGCCAGGTGCGAGCGGAAGAAACCGCCGACCCCGATGTGCACGATCCAGTTGGACCGCGCGCCGCGCGCGTAGTCCGGCACCCGCACCCGTGCGGCCAGGCTGTCCAGGTACTGCTTGCGCAGCGGAAATATCGGCTTGACGGGGCTTTTCATTGCGCGCCTCCGGCGGCGAGTTGCGGACGGCTTTTGCCGGCCGCGTCGAAGTGATGCAGGTAGCGTTCGTCGAAGCGCAGCGCCGTGTTTTCCCCTGGCCGCAGCGCCACCCGGTCGGCGCAGCGCAGCACTACCTGCACGCCGTTTTCCAGGCTGGCGTAGACCAGCGTTTCGGCCCCCAGCGCTTCCACCAGGTCGACCCTGGCCGGCAGGCTGTGCTCCTGCCCCTCGGCCAGCATCACGTGCTCGGGACGCACGCCGACGAAGCCGTCGCCATCGTGGACCACGCCCGGATAGCGCGCCAGGCCGGGCAGGCCCGAGGTCGGCACCACGTTCATGCTCGGGGTGCCGATGAACTGGGCCACGAAACGGTTGGCCGGGCGGTCGTACAGTTCCAGCGGCGTGCCGACCTGTTCGATGCGTCCGTCGCGCAGCACCACCACCCGGTCGGCCAGCGTCATGGCCTCGACCTGGTCGTGGGTGACGTAGATCGACGTCGCGCCCAGGTCGCGGTGCAGCTTGGCGATCTCGATGCGGGTCTGGACCCGCAAGGCCGCGTCCAGGTTCGACAGCGGTTCGTCGAACAGGAACACCTTGGGATCGCGCACGATGGCGCGGCCGATCGCCACCCGTTGCCGCTGGCCGCCGGACAAGGCCTTCGGCGTGCGGTCGAGGTAGCGCCCCAGGTCGAGGATGCCGGCCGCCTTGTCGACTTTTTCGCAAATGACGGCCTGGTCCACGCCGGCCAGCTTGAGCGCGAACGACATGTTTTCGAACACCGTCATGTGAGGGTAGAGCGCGTAGGACTGGAACACCATGGCCAGGTCGCGCTTGGACGAGGGCAGCGCCGTGATGTCGCGCCCGTCCAGGCTCAGCGTGCCGCGGTCGATCGGCTCCAGCCCCGCGATCAGGCGCAGCAAGGTCGACTTGCCGCAGCCTGACGGGCCGACGAAGACGATGAACTCGCCCTGCTTGATTTCCAGGTCGATGCCTTTGATGGCGTGGTGGTCGCCGAAGTATTTTTCGATGCCGCGTAAATTGAGGTAAGCCATGTCTGTCTCCTGATGATTGTTTATTTGACCGCGCCGAAGGTCATGCCCTGCACCAGCTGCTTCTGGCAGAACCAGCCCAGCGCCATAATGGGTGCGATCGCCATCAGCGAAGCGGCCGACAGCTTGGACCAGAACAAGCCCTCGGGGCTGGAATACGATGCGATCAGCCAGGCCAGCGTGCCGGCGTTGGAGGCGCCCAGGCTGAGCGACCAGAACGATTCGTTCCAGGCCCACACCAGGCACACCAGGGCGGTCGAGGCGATGCTGCCCAGCGACAGCGGCAACACCACGTAGCGGAACTCCGCGCCCAGGTTGGCGCCGTCCATGCGCGCCGCTTCCAGGATTTCGCGCGGCAGCTCCTTCATGCTGGTGTAGAGCAGCCACACCATGATGGGCAGGTTCATCAGCATGAACATGATCACCAGGCCGGTACGGGTATCGAGCAGCCCCATGTACTGAAAGCAGATGTAGATCGGCATCAGCGCGCCCACGCCGGGCATGAAGCGCGAGCTGAGCATGAACTTGAGCGTGCCCACCGTGCCCCGGCTGGGGTGGAACGCCATGGAATAGGCGGCCGGCACGGCGATGAGCAGGCCCAGCGCCGTCGACACCACGCTGGTCACCAGCGAATTGCCGGCGTAGGCGAAATAGTTGTCGCGCGCCAGCACTTCCTGGAAGCTTTGCAGGGTGGGCACAAAGAACAGCAAGGGCGGCGTGGCGATGGCCTGGCCTTCCGTCTTGAAGGCCATCAGGCCCAGCCAGAAGATGGGGAAGAACAGCAGGCCGGCGATCAGCCAGGCGGCGGTGGCGCGCGCAAGGGGGGCGAATTTGTACATGGCGTTTCCTTTCTATTTCGCCAGGTTCTTGCCGATGACGCGCATCAGGAAGAAGGCGGCGATATTGGCCAGCAGCACGGCGAACAGGGCACCGGCCGAAGCCGCGCCGACGTCATAGGAGACCAGCGCCTGCTGATAGATCATGAAGGTGATCGTGGTGGTGTCGAAGCCGGGGCCGCCACCGGTGGTGGTGAAGATTTCGGCAAAGATCGACAACAGGAAGATCATCTCGATCATGATGACCACGGCCATCGAGCGGCCCAGGTGGGGAATGTAGAGGTAGCGCAACTGCTGGCCATAGTTGGCGCCGTCCATGCGCGCCGCTTCCAGCTGTTCCTTGTCCATCGATTGCAGCGCGGTCATGAAAATCAGGCAGGCGAACGGCAGCCATTGCCACGACACCATCATGATGATGGACAGCAGCGGATAGCTGGCCAGCCAGTCCACCGGCGTCAGTCCGAAGAACTTGCTGACCTGGGCGAACAGGCCGTAGATCGGGTTGAGCATCATGTTCTTCCACATCAGCGCATTGACCGCGGGCATGACGAGGAAGGGCGAGATCAACAGCACGCGCACCAGCGCGCGGCCGGGGAAGGCGTCGTTGATGAGCAGCGCCAGCGCGGCGCCGAACACGACGGTGACGGCCATCACGGAAAACAGCAGGACGAAGGTGTTCTTCAACGCCGGCAGGAAGGCGTTGTCGGTGAAAAAGTAGATGAAATTGCTGAGGCCATGGAAATCATAGTCGCCGTGCGTCAGCAGGCTGTAGCGCACCAGCGAATAAAAGATCGTGATCAGCAGGGGGACCACGGAAATAATGCTAAGACATGCTACGGCTGGCGCCAGCAATGCCCGGGACAGGATACGGTTCATGGGGTTCTCTTCAAGTAAAGCTGACGCGCACCGGGAGCCGGCGCGCGTCATGTCGTCACAGCGCGTGACAGAAGGATGATGCCGGCGACACGCAGCCTTACTTGTAGTAGTTACCCTTGCGCATTTCGCGCTCGGCCGCCTGCTGCGACAGGTTCAATGCCTCGTCCACCGTGACCTTGCCCAGCAAGGCGGCCGTCATCTGCTGGCCCACTGCCACGCCGATGGCGGGGAATTCGGGAATGGCGACGAACTGCACCCCCGTGTATGGCGAAGGCGGCAAGGTGCTCTGGTTCGGGCGCGCCGAGCTGATGGCAGTACCTTCCGCATTGGCGAACTTGGCCGCCTTCTGGAACTCGGGGTTGGCATAGGTCGACTTGCGGGTGCCCGTGGGCACATTGCCCCAACCGGCCTCGCGCGCCACCAGCTTGATGTAGTCCTTGGAGGTCGCCCAGTTGATGAACTTCTGCGCCGCAACCTGTTTCTTCGAGCTCTTGGGGATGGCCAGCGACCAGGCCCACAGCCAGTTGGCGCCCCGTTCCGTGACGGCCGTTGGCGACTGGGCGAAGGCCACCTTGTCGGCAACCTTGCTCTGTTTGGGGTCGGAAACGAAGGACGCGGCGACGGTGGCGTCGATCCAGATACCGCACTTGCCTTCATTGAACAGCGACAGGATCTCGTTGAAACTGTTGGAAGCCGAGCCCGGCGGACCGTAGTTCTTCAGCAGGTCGACATACATGCCGACGGCGTTCTTCCATGGCGCGCTGGTCAGTTGCGGCTGCCATTTCATGTCGAACCACTGGCCGCCATACGAATTGACCATGGTGCTCAGCAGCGCCATATTGTCGCCCCAGCCCGGCTTGCCGCGCAGGCAGATGCCATAGACGCCGTTGGCCGGATCGTTGATCTTGGCCGCCACTTCGCGGATGTGGTCCCAGCTGGGCCGGTCGCCGAGGGTCATGCCCGCCTTCTTCACCAGGTCGGCGCGGTACATGATCATTGAGCTTTCGCCGTAGAACGGTGCGGCGTACAGCTTGTTGCCCACCGACAGGCCGGCGCGGATCGATGGCAGGATGTCATCGACGTCGTAGCCGGCATCGGGCTTGAGTTCGACCAGCCAGTCCTTCTTGCCCCAGATCGGCGCTTCGTACATACCGATGGTCATCACATCGAAATGGCCGCCATTGGTGGCGATGTCGGTGGTCAGGCGCTGGCGCAGCACGCCTTCCTCCAGCGTGACCCATTTCAGCTTGATGTCGGGATTGTCGCGTTCGAAGAATTTGGTCAGCTTTTCCATCTCCACCATGTGGCCATTGTTGACGGTGGCGACGACCAGTTCGGTGGCGGCAAACAGTGGCGCGCTGGCGCCCAGGACGCCCAGGCAAAGCAGACCCTTGATCATGCGTTTCATCTTTATCTCCAGTTGATTTTGTCGTTGATGCCGAACTTCAGCATGGGGACACGATAGCACTGAAGAATGTCACGAATTGATACTTGCACACCCAGTTTCGGTACTAATTTGCGCAAGTTTCGTTCTGCCTGTCCGATTGTGCGCAACAGCGCATTGGTCCAGGGGAAAGGATGAGGGGCGTACAGCCGGCCGGACGCCGCCGCACGCTGGCGGCGGCAACGCTAGACCGGTGGTTCAGGATTTCAGGTGCGCTTCGATGCGGCGGTCCGGTACGAACCACATGACGGCCACCAGCACGTACATGGCGAACGCGGCCCATACATGCAGGAAAGACAACGGAATGGCCAGCAGGTACAGGATGGGGGAAATGAGGCCCTTGCGGTCCCTGCCGACGGCCAGCGCCAGCGTGGGGTTATGGGGATTGCGGGAAATCAGGGCCCGCTCCAGGATGCGGTAGGCCACGGCCGACATGAACAGCATGCCGCCGTAGAAGGCGACGGGCACGGGCGCGAAATGGTTTTCGCCCATCCAGCCGGTGGCGAACGGGATCAGCGACAGCCAGAACAGCAGGTGCAGATTGGCCCACAGCACGCAGCCATCCACCATGGACGAGGCGTGCAGCATGTGGTGGTGGTTGTTCCAGTAGATGCCCACGTAGATAAAACTGAGCACATAGCTGAGCAACACGGGCAGCAGCGGCAGCAGCGCCGCCAGGTCGGCCCCGTGCGGCACCTTCAATTCCAGCACCATGATGGTGATGATGATGGCAATCACGCCATCGCTGAACGCTTCCAGTCTGCCTTTACCCATGTCTTCCCTTTGCACGTATTGCTCAAGCCGCAGCCCCACCACCGTGACATAAATTCAGTGATAGTCCTCATAAAGTCGCACCAAGTCCTCTTCCGCCTGTTCGGTAAAGCGGACCGTGAAGCTCATTTGTTCTTGGCTTGCATGAGCATCTGCTCAAGGCGGGTCAGCACGGCATCCGCGGAACGATAGGCTCCGGTCCGCATCGCCTCGTCACGCGAAGCAAGCCCGCGAGCAAGGAATTCACGCTGATGCCTCCGCTTCTCGATGCTGTCGCGTATCGACTTCTCCAGAAATGCGGACAGCGTTTCGCCTTCTTCGAGACTTTGCTCAGCGGCTTCCCGCAGCGCCGGCTCAACCTTAAGGGAAGGAAAGGTGGCAGATTTCATGTTCGTTTCAAGCCTTATATTGCGCTGGCAAAAAAAGGGAGGGTGCAGGTATCACTGTAGCGCATTCGTGGCGGCCCATGTACTGCTGCTGCCGCTGATGCATGCGCTGCCCCGCCATACGCTCCGGTAACCAAGCGGCGGGCCCCTGTCACCCGCCACTCAGCCCATGCGCTTGAGCGCGCAGATCTTGTTGCCGGACGGGTCGCGCAGGTAAGCCAGGTACAGCGCGCCATGCGCGTTCGCACGCACGCCCGGCGGGTCCTCGCAGGCCACACCACCATTGGCCACGCCAGCCGCGTGCCAGCGGTCGGCCATCTCCGGGGCTTCCACCGCGAAGCCGATGGTGGCGCCGTTGCCGTGGCAGGCCGGCTCGCCGTTGATCGGCTTGCCGATGCCGAACACGCCGGTCTTGGTCACGTAGAACACCCGGCCCTTGTCATCGAACTTGCCCGGCGGAACGCCCAGCACGCCCAGCGTGGCATCGTAAAATTGTTTTGACTTTTCAACATCATTGGCGCCGACCATGATATGGCTGAACATCTTGTCTCCCAGGAAATGTAGTCAGCGGCCAGTGTAACCGATCCGGCGCGCCATTTTCCCCTGGCGCGGCGGCGCCGCGGCCGCTTAATCCCACACTGGCGGCGCGCCATCATGATCACAAGACTTACGCGAACTAGAGGCGGGGGTCTAAAATACGCATTTGGGCCGTGGAAACCCCACCGCCGCCCCGCGCGACGCCCGAAAAGTCCGTGCCTGAAACACAATATCAGGCGGCGGGTACCTACCATCTACGAGGGAATCAATATGGCAACACAGAAATCTACAGTCATCTACACGCTGACGGACGAAGCACCCCTGCTGGCAACCTATTCCCTGTTGCCAATTATCAAGAAATTCACGGCGCCCGCCGGTGTCGACATCGTCACCAGCGACATTTCCGTGGCAGCCCGCGTGCTTGCCGAATTCCCCGAATACCTGACCGACGCGCAAAAAGTGCCCAACACGCTGGCCGAACTGGCGCGCCTGACGCAGCTGGCCGACACCAACATCATCAAACTGCCCAACATTAGCGCCTCGGTCGGCCAGTTGACGGCTTGCGTGCGCGAACTGCAAAGCCGCGGCTACGCCCTGCCCGACTATCCGGAAGACCCGAAGACCGACGCCGACAAGGCGCTCAAGGCCCGCTACGGCAAGTGCATCGGCAGCGCCGTCAATCCGGTGCTGCGTGAAGGCAACTCAGACCGCCGCGCACCGAAAGCGGTGAAAGAGTACGCCCGCAAGCATCCGCACTCGATGGGCGAATGGAGCCAGGCGTCGCGCACCCACGTGTCGCACATGCACCATGGCGACTTCTACCACGGCGAAAAATCGATGACGCTGGACCACGCCCGCGACGTCAAGATGGAACTGATCACCACTTCGGGCAAGACCATCGTGCTCAAACCGAAAGTCTCGCTGCTGGCCGGTGAAGTGATCGACAGCATGTTCATGAGCAAGAAGGCGCTGCTGGAGTTCTACGAGAAGGAACTGGAAGATGCGCGCAAGACGGGCGTGATGTTCTCGCTGCACGTCAAGGCCACCATGATGAAGGTGTCGCACCCCATCGTGTTCGGTCACTGCGTACGCATCTTCTACAAGGAAGCGTTCGCCAAGCATGCGGCCCTGTTCGAGCAATTGGGCGTCAACGTCAACAACGGCATGAGCAACCTGTACGAGAAGATCGAGACGCTGCCCACCTCGCTCAAGGAAGAAGTGCTCAACGACCTGCACGCCTGCCACGCCAACCGTCCGGAACTGGCCATGGTCGATTCGGCCAAGGGCATCACCAACTTCCATTCGCCCAACGACGTGATCGTCGACGCGTCGATGCCGGCCATGATCCGCCTGGGCGGCAAGATGTGGGGCGCCGACGGCCGTCCGAAGGACGTCAAGGCCGTGATGCCGGAATCGACCTTCGCCCGCATTTACCAGGAAATGATCAATTTCTGCAAATGGCATGGCAACTTCGACCCGCGCACCATGGGCACCGTGCCTAACGTGGGCCTGATGGCGCAGCAAGCCGAGGAATACGGTTCGCACGACAAGACCTTCGAAGTGCCCGAAGCCGGCGTGGCCAACATCACCGACCTGGCCACGGGCGAAGTGCTGCTGACCCAGAACGTGGAAGAAGGCGACATCTGGCGCATGTGCCAGGTCAAGGACGCGCCGATCCGCGACTGGGTCAAGCTGGCCGTCACCCGCGCCCGCAACTCGGGCATGCCGGCCGTGTTCTGGCTCGATTCCTACCGTCCGCACGAGAACGAGCTGATCAAGAAGGTCCAGACCTACCTGAAGGACCACGACACCACCGGCCTCGATATCGAGATCATGTCGCAGACGCGCGCCATGCGCTATACGCTCGAGCGCGCCATGCGCGGCCTGGACACCATCTCGGTGACCGGCAACATCCTGCGCGACTACCTGACCGACCTGTTCCCCATCATGGAACTGGGCACCAGCGCCAAGATGCTGTCCATCGTGCCCCTGATGGCCGGCGGCGGCATGTACGAGACGGGCGCCGGCGGTTCGGCACCGAAGCACGTGAAACAGCTGGTGGAAGAAAACCACCTGCGCTGGGATTCGCTGGGCGAGTTCCTGGCATTGGCCGTGTCGCTGGAAGACCTGGGCATCAAGACCGGCAACGCCAAGGCCAAGATCCTGGCCAAGACGCTGGACGAAGCGACCGGCAAGCTGCTCGACAACAACAAGTCGCCGTCGCCACGCACCGGCGAACTGGACAACCGCGGCAGCCATTTCTACCTGTCGCTGTTCTGGGCGCAAGCCTTGGCCGCGCAGACGGACGACGCGGAACTGCAAGCCTATTTCGCCCCGCTGGCCAAAGCGCTGGCAGCGAATGAAGCGAAGATCGTCGAGGAACTGAACGCGGCGCAGGGCCAGGCGGTCGATATCGGCGGCTACTACTTCCCCGATCCGGAGAAGACCTCGGCCGCCATGCGTCCGAGCGCCAGCTTCAACGCGGCATTGGCTACCGTCTAAGGTTGACGCGGTAGTTCCCCCCGATGGCGCAGGCAGCTGCGCCTGCGCCATCGGGGCCATCACGTTCCAAGCAGTTCAACCGGTATTCCAAGCGCATGGCCCGCACTGGCCATGCCGCGATCCAGCGTATAGATAGTAGCGCGGTGGGCGCTCGCAATTGCAAGATGCAGACTGTCGCCGGCCCGCAATGCAGTGTGCCAGCCATCAAGCAAGATCATCGCTTGGCGGTGGTCCATATCCGCTACGTCGAGATGTTCCAACTGTGGCGACACTAAACGGCTGTAGCTGTCGATCACATCATGCGCCGCTTCCATGGTCAGTTGCTTTGAGCGAATCTTCACGCCCAGCGCCGACATCAATTCCACTTCTGACCAACTGCTCACGGCGAGCGCTGCGCCGGCACTCATCATGAATTTTTCTGCGGCGGCTGAATTGATCTCCGGCGTCAGATAGGCGACCAACACACTGGTATCGACATAGCGCATCAATACCGGTCCGTGTCACGCAATTTACGCACAAATTCGCTGGCGGACTCCGCTTGTTTCGGCAGTCTGGCTCTTAGTTCGGCGAGGCTGGGAAGCTGCTGACGGGGTGGACTGCTGCGCACAAGTCGCGCCACTGGTTGCCCGCGCCTGGTGATGGTGACATCCTCGCCGGTTTCCACCATTCCAATCAGCTGGCTCAATTGGGCTTTAGCCTGAGCGACTGTAAATGTAGCCATGACTCCTCCGATGACTATCGAGATGGTCATCAAATAATAGCACGCGATTTGGGCGTAGTTCAGCGGTTCATGGCCAGAGTGCCAACATCTACACAAACTCGGCAGGTATTCAGCTCTGGTCGCGGGGGGAGTGACCGATGTCCCGCTGTCCCCGCTAATACTTCAAGCCTCTGCTTCCAGTCTCCCTTTTGGCCATGCCTTCCAAAATCAGCTTTTGCGCCGGATAAGTTTGACCTGCAAGTCACGTCCAATTGCCGCGGCATAGCGCTTCAGGGTCGCGATCGATGGCGCATGGCGCGTTACCGACTCCAGTCACGAAACGGCACTTTTCGTGGTGCCCATACGTTCAGCAACCGCAACTTGTGTCATCCCTGCCTTGGCACGCACCTTCAACATTTGCATGGCCAACGCATATTCCAATTCAAGATCACGATAAGCGTCTTCAAACCCCGGCCTTTGGCTAGCCTTGGCAATAAATGCATTGTGATCGTGCGGAACCGGTTGGAATTTCGTGTCACCCATGTATCCCTCCACTCCGAAATGAACGCGCCTGGCAGTTAGCCCACAGGAAGGAAGCGGGGGAAAACGGGCCCGCGTCGGGACCCGCTTCATTGTTACTGCAGGGCCGACTGGATCTGCGCGCACTCCGCGACGGCTTTCTTGCCGACTTCTTCCATCACAGTTTGCAGCTTCGAGCCACCGGACATCACACCCATTTTGACTTCCTGCCAAATGTAATAGAGCTTGCCGACTTCAGTGTTGATGGTCAACTGGGATTCGGTGCCCTGGGAAGTAAATTTGTGTTCGCCTGCTGGCAGATCGAATTTGAAGAAGGAATTGGGTCCCGTGTTACCGGCCAGTTTACCGTCAACAGTCACGGGCATGGACAATGCCGCGCCCATGGTTTCGTTGCGATACACATAGACTTGCGAGACCGCCGGATTCGGCTTGAACAGTTTCGATTCCGCATCCACGCTCGCTGGCGCCTTGTTGATGCTGGCACAGCCGGTCATGACGAGGACCGAAACGACGAGCGCGGCCTTCTTTGCGAAACTAAAAGTAGTAGACATTTGATTCCCTTAAGTTGAAATTGACATTGAATTAATTGCCGCCATAAAAGCTACCATACAGGCAATCATTCAATTATATCAACGTAATTTTCCAATGCGCTAGAAAAGTTGCCACAGCATTCACCTCAGCCCCCAAGTGACGCGACGTATTGCCTGGCGCCCGCATTGCGAGCGCTGACTACTCAGCAATGAAGGCACGCAGCCTGGCAAACGCGGCATCGGGCGCGTCGCGCCAGACCCCGTGACCGCAATCGTCAAATGGCGCGAACTGCACCAGATGTTGGGGCAAGGCGTCCGCGATATCGCGCGCATCGTCCAGCGGACAGACGGGATCGAGTGTGCCGGCCAATACCAGCACCGGGCACTGCGCGCGCCCCAGGCCGGGCAGCAGATCCATGGTCTGCTGTTCGGATCCGGCCCACGCGAACAGGATTTCCTTGTTGAGCGTGGCGCGGCGGGCCGCATTGCCATCGGCGGCCGGCGTCCGCGCGTACAAGGGCTTGCAGAGGCGCTGGTAGGGCGCATAGGTCGCCGCACTGGGCGCGCGCCAGAAACGTTCGGCCGCCTCCCGTGCTTCCGGACCGCCGAGGCGTTCGAACATGGCCAGCTTGCGCGCCAGCCCCAGCCGCGCCGACGTGCTGGACAGGACCACTTTCGCCGGGTGCGCCGGATGGCGGGCGATGTAGCGCTGGGCCACGAAGCCGCCGAACGACTGGCCCAGGACGATGGGCTTGCTGATGCCGAGCGCATCGCACAGGCGCACCACGTCATCAGCCAGGGTGTCGAGCGTCACTTCGTCCATGGGCCGGGGATCGCTGCGGCCATGGCCGCGGTGGTCGTAATAGATGATCTGGGCCAGGTCGGCCAGACGGGAAAACGCCGGCTTGAAGCTCACATGGTCGTAGCCGGGGCCGCCGTGCAGCAGCACCAGGGCCGGCTTGTCACGCATCGCCGGCCCGTCCGGCACGAGGCCGGCACCTTCAATGTCGACGAACAGGCGCACACCGGGCGCGACACTGATTCGCATCGTTGCCTGACCGCGGCTATCAGTAGTGCGGCGGCCGCTCGTGCGGCATGCTGCCCCCGTTGCCTTGCGGCTGCTCGCGCACGCGCTGGGCCAGCGCAGCGCAGATCTGCTCCAGCTTGTCGATCTGCTTTTGCTGCTCGTAGACGCGCTGGTTCAGCGATTCCACCAGGTCTTCCTGGTGCGCCAGTTTGATTTCGATATCGATGAAGCGGTCTTCGGTACTCACGGCATACTCCTGCATGAAAGCACGCATTCTACCGCCCGCCGCCCCTATTTCAGGTAAATGCCGCCGCACACGATCAACACTTCCTCCGGCACGCAGTACATGGACTTCGGTTCGATCTTGCCGCTGACGGGGTTGGTGAACTTGTAATCCTGCCAGAACGGCACTTTCTTCTTGGCCAGTTCGACCCGCTCCTTGATGAAGGCCTTGCCGTCCACGTCCTTAATTTCCATCAGGTTCTTGCCTATCATCTTGGCGTTGGCGCCATGGGCGTGCACCACGCCGTCCAGGCCATAGATCACCAGATACAGGTCGCGGTCGACGAACTGGCCGTCGTGCCGGTCGATCTCGGCATAGGTCTTGTCCTTGCCGTTGGCTTTCAAAAAAGCCAGGCCCTTGCGTACCATCGCTTCCGCTTCCGGCCTGGTGGCAAATTCCGCCGCCTGCACCTGGCCCAGCAAGCCGGCCAGCGCCAGCGCCCAGGGCGCCGCATCCTTCCAACGTAGTGACATGACCACCTCCAACGGTAGATGCCGAATTGGCATGATTGGATGCTAGCACCTCCGCCAGATCAAGGTACACGATTTTCTTGCACTGGACAAAACGCAGTGACCAGCCCGCCAACCGCTGCCAGATCAAGCCTTGGGGGTGTTGAGCAATTCCTTCATGCGGGCCAGCCGTTCCTTGGGCGTGAGCACTTCGGACTCGGTGGGCACGGCCGTGCCCACATCGAGTTCCATTTCCTTGATGAAGCGCGACGGGTCGCAATGGACTTGCTCGCCGGCCCGCTTGCGCTTCTTGCACCAGGTGATCTGCAAGGTGCGCTGGGCCCGCGTGATGCCCACGTACATCAGGCGCCGTTCTTCCTGCACCCGGGCCGCGATGCTCTCGGCCGGCGCATCCGGATCGCCCTTGTGCGGCAGGATGCCTTCCTCGCACCCCACCAGGAACACGTGCGGATATTCCAGCCCCTTGGACGCGTGCAGGGTGGACATGCGCACCGCGTCCGGATCTTCGTCCTGGCCTTCCAGCATGGACATCAGGGCCACCATCTGGGTCAGTTCCAGCACGTTCTTTTCGTCGCCGTCGCGTTCCTTGCCGCCGCGGCCACGCTCCTTGAGCCAGTTGGTAAATTCGAGCACGTTCTGCCATTTGCCCTGGGCCGCCCGCTCCTCGAACATGTCGTACAGATAGGACTCGTAGTTGATCGCTTCCAGCAAATCATCGAGCACCTGGGCCGCGTTGTCGCCGCTGCCGGACGGGCCGGGGCGGCTGGCGCGCGCCTCCAGGTTGTTGATGAAGTTGCAGAAGTCGCGCAGCGGATTCAATTGACGGTCGTTGAGCTTGCCCTCGATGCCGCCCTTGAACACGGCCTCGAACAGCGAGCACTGCCACTGTCCCGAGAACGTGCCCAGCACTTCCAGCGTGGACTGGCCCACCCCGCGCCGCGGCGTGGTGACGGCGCGGATGAAGGCCGGGTCGTCGTCCGTGTTGGCCAGCAGGCGCAGATAGCTGATGATGTCCTTGATCTCGGCCTTGTCGAAGAAGCTCTGGCCGCCCGAAATCGTGTACGGGATGCGTTCCTTGCGCAGCGCCTGCTCGATCACGCGGGCCTGGTGGTTGCCGCGGTACAGGATGGCGTAGTCGGACCACTTGTTCTTGCGCTCGAAGCGGTCGGCCGAAATCATGATGGCCACCTGCTCCGCTTCCTGGTCGTCGTTGGCCATGCCCAGCACCTTGATCGGCTCGCCCAGCCCGTGCTCGGACCACAGCGACTTTTCGAACAGCTTGGGATTGTTGCCGATCACGGCGTTGGCCGCCTGCAGGATGCGGGTGGTGGAGCGGTAGTTCTGCTCCAGCTTGATCACTTCCAGGTTGGGGAAGTCGGTCTGCAGCGTCTTCAGGTTTTCCACCGACGCGCCGCGCCAGGCGTAGATGGCCTGGTCGTCGTCGCCCACGGCCGTGAACATGGGCTTCTTGCCGATGCCCGTCACCAGCAGCTTGACCAGCTCGTACTGGCAGGTGTTGGTGTCCTGGTACTCGTCCATGAGCAGGTAGCGCAGGCGGCGCTGCCACTTGTCGCGGATCGGCTCGTTGGTGCGGAACAGTTCCACGGGCAAGCGGATCAGGTCGTCGAAATCGACCGCCTGGTAGGCCGACAGCGTGGCCACGTAGCTGCGGTAGATGCGGGCCGACTGGGCCTCGTCCTCGTCCTTGGCCTGCTGCAGCGCCACCTCGGGCTCGACCAGGCCGTTCTTCCACAGCGAAATATCGGTCTGGATGCGGCGGATCAGCTGCTTGTCGGTGGTGATGGCCAGGTCCTGCACCAGCGAGGCGCAGTCGTCGCTGTCCATGATGGAAAAGCGGTCCTTCAAGCCCACGCCGTTCGCTTCCTGGCGCAGGATCTTCACCCCCAGCGAGTGGAAGGTGGACACGGTCAGCTGCTTGGCCTGGCGCGGCTGCTTGAGCAGCTTGGCGATGCGCTCCTGCATCTCCAGCGCCGCCTTGTTGGTAAAGGTGAGGGCGGCGATGGTGCGCGGATCGTAGCCGCGGTCCTCGATCAGGTGGGCGATCTTTTGCGTGATCACGCGCGTCTTGCCGGAACCGGCGCCGGCCAGCACCAGGCACGGACCGTCGAGATAGGTGACGGCGGCGCTTTGCGGGACGTTAAGGCCGAATTGTGGTGCTTTGGACATCGGAGTGGCAGACAGGCAGAGGTGAGCCAGTCATTGTAGCAGCCCGGCGCGCGGCTGACGCGGCGCATGAAGGCGGTGGCCATTTGCGTTACCATGCACGGATAGCGGCGCACCACGCGCCCGAACTGAAAATGGCAGCGCTATGAAATTTGAACATTTAATTGAAATTAACGATCCCCTCAACCCGCTGATCGATACCCTGAGCGCGGACCAGCTGTGGCGCGGCCTGGTGCTGCGGGCCGAGGCGCCCAAGCTGTTCGTGCCCCACCTGGACGATTGCGTGATCATCGAACGCGGCGAGCATATGTTCCGCCGCCGCCTGCGCTACGGCGAGCTGGTGATCGAGGACCAGGTGCTGCTCATGCCCATGCACCAGATCCGCTACGACGTGGCGCCCCAGCAGGACATCGCCGCCTCCAGCCTGACCATGACCATCGAACGGCCCGAGCCGGAAGTACTGTTCGTGCGCTTCCAGTACGAGGACGCGCACGACGCGGCCACCGATGCGGCCAACGCCATGTATGACGAGTTCCGCCGCTCGGCCTACCAGGAGTCGGACATCGACACCATCCGCGTGCTGCGCGACCTGGCCGCCGTCGGCCGGCTGGACGCCATCCTCAACTGACGCGCGGCCCGCGCGGGCAAGGGCCAACCACGCCGCCCGACGGCAGCCGCGCCCTGCCCGGTTCGCGTACGCCACACCGGCCAGCCGTCACGGGCTGGCCAGCCGGCCCCACACCTGTTCCATCCGCAGCGGCTGGCCGCCCAGCGCCAGCACCTGGGCCGCCGCCAGCACTTCGCGGATGGCGTGCAGCTCGCCGCGCGTATCGCGCCGCAGGAACACGTCCAGCGGCGCGCCGCGCGGGCCGATCACCGATTCCACGTGGGGCGTGGTGGTACGCAAGCCCTTGCGCGAGACCACGCCCACCTCCCCGTTCAGCAGCTTGACCCAGGTGCCGACGGGATAAATGCCCAGCTCCCGTATCATGACGGCCGCCAGTTGCCCGTCCAGCACGCTGCGCCCCTCGACCAGGATGTCGCGCAAGGCCGCGTTCGGCAGCAGCGGTTGCAGGTAGTGGCGGCTGACCACGCGCGCGCAATAGCGGTCGGCCAGCGCGATCAGCTTGGCGCCCACGGGAATGTCGGCCCCCTTGCGGCCGGCCGGATAACCGCTGCCATCCTCGTTCTCATGGTGGTGCAGCACGCAGGCCAGCCAGTCCGTATCCGTGATGCCGGCATGGCGCAGCAGGGCCACGCCGCGCTGCGGATGCTGGCGCACCCGCTCCAGGTCCGGCTGGCTCAGCTTGCCACGGCTCTCGTGCAGGCGCAGATACTGCTCCTGCATGCCCACATTCATGGTCAGCGCCGCCAGCGTGGTGGTGAAGATGGACCTGGCGTCATGGCGCAGGGCGCGCGCGGCCAGCTGGGCCAGCACGGCCGTGTCCACGCTGTGGCGCACCGCGTACGGCGCCGCCTGCTGGTTGTGCAGGATGCTGGCCACGGCTACGTCGGCGCTCAGGTCCACGGCCTGGGTCACCAGCAGCGCCACCTGCTCCAGCCGGCGCTGGATGTCGTGCGGCGCCAGCCTGGCCGCCACCAGTTCCAGCGCCTGCTGCAACTCCAGGCAGGCCGTGTTGAGCTTGCGCAGCACGGAGGCCCGCTCGGGCGCCGGCGCCACGTCCTCGTCGCGCTCCTCGTAGGAGCCGCGCTCGACCAGATAGTCGATCTGGTGGGCGCTGGCGATCATGTGCCCCTTGCGCACCAGCAGCATGCCGTTGGCCGCATACACGTCCCATGGCACCAGCATGCCCAGCTTCAGGTCCGCCCGGCTGACTCTGCAAATCCTCACTCATACCCCCGCGCGGGCCGGTTGGCGCCGCCATCGTCTGTTGATAAATTATCACCGGACAATAGCATAACGGCATCGGCCGGACGGGCCGTAGTATTTTCTGGCACGGCACGGTGGAATGGGGCCTCCAGCTGTTGTATTTTTGCTTAATGACACTTATTTTTTCTGGATTGCAATGAAAAACTGCAAGTGTCCGGCATGGCCGCGCCTCACTCGCCGGGGCAGCAGGGCACGCAATCCTGCCCTTGCCCCGCGCCCTGTTCCAGCTGGCGGGCCAGGTCGCGCAGGGCCGTGCGCACGCCTTCCTCCACCACGGGATGGTAGAACGGCATGTCCAGCATGGCCGCCACCGTCAGTTCCGCCTGGCAAGCCCAGGCCAGCAGATGGGCCAGGTGCTCGGCCCGCGGCGCCACCATTTCCGCGCCCAGAAAGCGGCCCGTACCGAATTCCCCGTACACGCGTAGCAAACCCTGGTTCTGCAGCATGACGCGGCTGCGGCCCTGGTCCTCGAAACTCACCTGGCCGATGGCGAAACGGCCCGCATGGGTCGCGCACAGCTCGCGGTAGCTGGCGCCGGCGGCGGCGATCTGCGGTTCGGTAAAGGCCACCGACAGCGGCGTGCGGCGCAGGCCCGGCGCCACCTGCGGATGGCGGGCGGCGTTGTGGCCGGCGATCTTGCCCTGGTCGGCCGCTTCCGGCAACAGCGGGCGCTCGGCGTTGGCGTCGCCGGCGATGAAGATGGCGCTGCCGCCGCACTGCATGGTGTGCTTGTCATACAGGGGGATGCCGTGGCGGTCCAGGGTCAGCCCCGTCAGCTCCAGCCCCAGGTGGTGCACATTGGGCTGGCGGCCGATGGCGCACAGCACATAGTCGTAGCGTTCCTCGCGCAGGGCGCCGTCGCCGTCGCGGCTGCGCAGCAGCAGCTGGTCGCCCTCGGGCACGATGGCCTTGACGGCCGTATGGAAGCGGATGTCGAGCTCGCGCGCCAGGGCCTGCGCGGCGGCGCTGCGCACATCCGGGTCGCCCAGCTGGGCCATGCTGTCGCCGCGCGCATACAGGGCCACCCGCACGCCCAACCGGTGCAGGGCCTGGCCCAGTTCCAGGCCGACGATGCCGGTGCCCACCACGGCCACCGAGGCCGGCAGGCCGGTCCAGTCGAACACGGCGTCGCTGCCGATCACGCGCGGACCGGCCGCCACCCAGGCCGGCGGCAGGATGGGGCTGGAGCCGGTGGCGATCACGATGCGCGCGGCCTGCACCAGCGTGTGCTGGTCCACTTGCAGCCGGTCCGGCGCCAGGAAGCGGGCATGGCCGCGCAGCTTGTCGGTGGCCGGCATCTGTTCCACCGACTCGAGCACGAAGCCGACAAAACGGTCGCGTTCGCTGCGCACGCGGGCCATCACAGCCGCGCCATCGATGCGCACGGCGCCCGGGTGGATGCCGAACGCGGGCGCGGCCGCCAGCCCGTGGGCCGCCTCCGCCGCCGCGATCAGCAGCTTGCTGGGCATGCAACCGACGCGGGCGCAGGTGGTGCCGTACGGCCCGCCTTCGATCAGTACCGCCCGGCTGCCGGCCGCGCGGGCCGCCCGGTAAGCGCTGAGGCCGGCCGTGCCGGCGCCGATCACGGCCACATCCGTCTCTATGGTCTGCATGGTGTCCTCCCTGATCGGCGGCTAGCCGGCATGGGCCGATGTTACGCCAGTTTGCGCTGGTGCACAGGGCGCGCGCCCGGTGTGGCGCGGGCCGCCGCACGGCACACTTTGCGTTTTACTTTGCGGCAAAACAGCATTAGTATTACTTATCCTTCCTAACTTTTATAAGTGCAGCTTATGGGAAACCTGGACTACCGCGCCCTGGCCGTACTCGACGCTGTCGCCAGCCATGGCAGTTTTGAAAAGGCGGCACTGGCCCTGGGCATCAGCCAGTCGGCCGTGTCGCAGCGTATCAAGGCACTGGAAGACGCCAGCGGCCGCCTGCTGATCGTGCGCGGCCAGCCGGCCGTGCCCACGGGGCTGGGCCAGCGCCTCGTTTCCCACCACCGCAACGTCAAGCTGATGGAAGCGGCGCTCGACATCGACCTGGGCAACCCGGTCAGCATGCCGGAAATCGCGCTGGCCGTGGACGCGGCCAGCCTGGCCACCTGGTTTCCCCTCAGTTTGCAGCCGCTGCTGTCGCCACCGCGCTGCCAGCTGCACGTGCAGGCGGCGGCGCCGGAGCTGGCCCTGCACCTGGTACATGAAGGCAGCGTGTTCGGCTGTGTGGCGGCCAGCGCCGACCCGGGCGCCGACCAGCCCAACGGCCCCAACGTCACGCCGCTGGGCCTGATGCGCTACGTATGCGTGGCCACGCCCGTGTTTGCCGGCCACTGGTTCGGCGACGGCTTTTCCGCCGAGGCGGTGGCGCTGGCGCCGGCCGTGGTCAGCGATCCCGAGCTGATGGCCCGCTACCTGGCCCAGACGGTCAAGGTGGAAGGGGCCTATCCCCATCACCGCATGCCGCTGTCGCCGGCCCACAGCGAATGCCTGCACGGCGGGCTGGCCTACGGCCTGGCGCCGCTGCCCCAGGTCCGTTCGGCGCTGGCGCAGGAGCGGCTGGTGGACCTGGTGCCGGGCCAGTACGTGGACGTAGCCCTGACCTGGCACGCCTGGAACCTGGACACGCCGTTTACGCGCGCGCTGTCGGAACAGGTGGTGACCACGGCCCGCCGTTACCTGGTGCAGCCGGGGTAGAAAGGCTGGGGTCAGTGCCTAATGCCGTTAAGTTAAAGGACCGCTAAGCCGGCCGCGGGGACAAAAATGGGGACGTACCCCTTTTTCAAAAATGGGGACGTACCCCTTTTTTGTACCCCTTTTTTGTACAGCTCAGTTCGTGTATGAATGTTGGCACTGCCCCCGCTGGTCAGATGTCGAGCGGGTCCACTTCCAGCGACCATTTGACGCGGCTCTTCAGCTCGCGCAGGGTCGCCATCCAATACTTGAGGAAAGCTTGCAGGGCCGGCCGTGACGGCGATTCCACCAGCAACTGGGCCCGGTCCACGTTGTGCACCCGCGTCATGCTCATGGGGATGGGATCGTTGATGGTGATGCCGGGATGCTCGACGCAGTCGCGCGCCGTCTGCAGGAACTCGATGGCCGTGGCCAGTTCCGGCGCCTCGGCCCGCAGCAGGGCCTGGAACAGATAGGGCGGCAAGGCGGCCTGCTCGCGCTCCTCCAGCAGGGCTGTGGCAAAGTGGTCGTAATCGTGGTTGACCACGGCGCCGTACAGCGGATGCTGGGGATAACGGGTCTGGATCAGCACTTCGCTGGCGCTGCCCCCTTCCGTCTGGGCCGCCCGGCCCGCGCGGCCGGCCACTTGCATCAGCTGCGCGAACAGGCGCTCGCTGGCCCGGTAGTCCTGCGAGAACAGGGCCGTGTCGGGATTCAGGATACCCACCAGCGTGAGCTTTTTGAAGTCGTGGCCCTTGGCCACCATCTGGGTCCCGATCAGGATGTCGACCTCGCCCCGGTGCACGGTGTCGAACGCTTCCTGCGCGCTGCCTTTCTTGCGGGTGGAATCGGCGTCGATGCGCAGGATGCGCGCCTCGGGGAACAGCTGCTGCAAGCCTTCCTCCACGCGCTGCGTGCCCCGCCCCAGCGGCTGCAGGTCGACGTTGCCGCAAGTGGGGCAGTGGCGCGGGATGCGCATCTCCAGGCTGCAGTGGTGGCAGCGCAACCGGTGCTCGGGCTTGTGCAGCACCATGAACGAGGTGCAGCGCACGCAGTTGCTGATCCAGCCGCAGGACTCGCAGCAGATCACGGGCGCATAGCCGCGCCGGTTCAGGAACAGCAGCGACTGTTCGCCCCGCTCCATGCGCAGCCGGAGGGCGGCCACCAGCTGCGACGTCAGGCCATCCTTCGGTTTGTCGCGCTCCATGTCGAGCAGCTTCACCTGGGGCAGGGTGGCGTTCTTGACGGCCCGCTCGCGCAGCTCCAGCTTGCGGTAGCGGCCGCACTGGGCGTGGTGCCAGCTCTCCAGCGACGGCGTGGCCGACCCCAGCACGATGGGAATACCGAGCTGCCAGGCGCGCCACACGGCCAGGTCGCGCGCCGAGTAGCGCAAGCCTTCCTGCTGCTTGTACGACGGGTCGTGTTCTTCGTCGATCACGATCAGTTTCAGTTGCGGCAGCGAGGCCAGGATGGCCAGCCGCGTGCCCAGCACAATGCGGGCCTTGCCTTCGTGCGCGGCCAGCCAGTGCAGCATGCGCTCGCCTTCGGACAGGCTGCTGTGCAAGGTGGCCAGCATCACGCCGGGGAAGCGGGCCCGGATGTTGCCTTCCAGCTGGGGCGTGAGGTTAATTTCCGGCACCAGGATCAGGATCTGGCCATCCTGCTCGCGCGCCAGCACCTGGGCGCACGCTTGCAGGTAGACTTCCGTCTTGCCGCTGCCCGTCACGCCGTACAGCAGGGTGGGCGCAAAGCCCCGGGCGCCGCCGATGGCGTCCGCTGCCTGCTGCTGGGCAGGATTGAGGCGGGGCATGTCGAGCGGCGTGCCGTCGTGCGGCGCGTCATGCTTGGCCAGTTTCTTGAGCGCCCGGTCCAGCGCCACCGTGGTCAGCACGCGCAGGTTTTTCGGCAAACCGGGCAGCGCCACTTCGCCCAGCGGACGCTGGTAGTAGTCGGCCGCGAAGCCGGCCAGCGCCAGCCACTGGCGCGACAGGGGCGCCAGCTGGCTGCGCACGGCCAGTACATCCTTGAGCTTGGCTTCGGGCACGTCCGTGCGCTCCGCGATGCCCACGATCAGGCCCATCACTTCGCGCCGGGCGAACGGCACCAGCGCCAGCTGGCCGACCTGGGGCGGATTTGCGGGATCGCAAGCCCAGCGGTAATCGAAGACGGCATTCAGTGGCGTATCCAGCACAATCTGCAGGATGCAATGGGAAAGTTGCTCCTGCGCGCTCATGGTGTGGCTGCACAATTCACGCTGTTTTCCCCGCGCTGCGCGCCACGGCCGGGGCGGCTGAAAGTATCCACAGTTTTTGTGGATAACTTTGTGGACAAGGGAAAATTAATTCACGGAAACCGATGACTTCCGCCTTGCCAGCGTCGTAAACCGGGCAAAAAATCAAAATTTATTCCCTTATAAATCAATGACTTGAAAAATGCTCCCTAGGGGAGGAAAAAACCGCGCCGGTTACGCGCCGCTGTGTATAAGTGAAGTATTTAGAGTGCTTTCTGGCACGAAATCAAGCACTTTTTTGGCCTGATCATCACCTAAATCATGTTTGCGGCAGGGCAGCATCGGCTGGAAGCCGGCGCCAAGACGCAGCGCATTCTACACAGACTGCAACGGCAACGTTTGCGCCCGAACAAGGCCGTTATCAGGCTAAAAACATTGCCCATTTTTCGTGCAGTGCAACATGCACTTGAGCCGGAATGGCGGCAAACGGGCTAAGTTACGGTTTACTAAGTACTTTTCATTTTTATCCACAGTTTTAGTGGATAACTTTGTGGACAATGAACTGACAAGCCCGTTTCACGGTTGGGATAAGGTTTACCTAACGTCAACCTTGTCACTGGGGAGGACAAAATAAATCTATAATAATCAACGACTTAAAGAACCGTCCCCAGCAAGGAAAAAGGCACTGCCTGATATTTCAGCAGCAAATAAAATTGTGCATAAGTCGGTATCGGGCGAACGCCGGCAGCATGAAAAAAGGGGGCGTTTCGCGCGAAACGCCCCCTTTATGCCCTGGACTACATCAGGCGCGCAGGGCGCGGCTGTGGCTGTGTACCGCTTCCACCATGGCCGCCACATGCTCCGGCTGGGTGAACTGGGAAATGCCGTGGCCCAAGTTGAAGACGTGGCCGCTGTTGGCGCCGGGCTTGCCGAACGCATCCAGCACCTTGTGCACTTCGGCGCGGATCTGGTCCGGGCTGGCGAACAGGATGGCCGGGTCCAGGTTGCCCTGCAGGGCCACCTTGTCGCCCACCAAGGCGCGCGCCTGGCGCAGGTTGACGGTCCAGTCCAGGCCCACGGCATCGGCGCCGATGCCGGCGATGTCCTCGATCCACTGGCCGCCGCCCTTGGTGAACACGATGGCGGGAATGCGTACGCCATCCTTTTCACGCTTGAGCTGGGAGACCACCTGCTGCATGTAGGCCAGCGAGAATTCCTGGTAGGCGCCGTCGGCCAGCGCACCACCCCAGGAATCGAAGATCATCACGGCCTGGGCGCCGGCGTCGATCTGGGCGTTCAGGTATTCGGCCACGGCACGGGCGTTGGTCGCCAGCACGTGGTGCATCAGGTCCGGACGGTTGTACAGCATCTTCTTGATGGTGTGGAATTCGCGCGAACCCTGGCCTTCCACCATGTAACAGGCCAGCGTCCACGGGCTGCCGGAAAAGCCGATCAGGGGCACGCGGCCGTTGAGCTCGGTGCGAATCTGGGTCACGGCCTTGAACACATAGTCCAGCGAACCCGGTTCCGGGATGCGCAGGGCCAGCACGTCTTCTTCCGTTTTCAACGGACGCTCGAACTTGGGGCCTTCGCCTTCGACGAAGTACAGGCCCAGGCCCATCGCGTCGGGCACGGTCAGGATGTCGGAAAACAGGATGGCCGCGTCCAGCGGGAAGCGGTCCAGCGGCTGTATCGTCACCTCGGTGGCGTAGTCGGGATTGGTGGCCAGGCCCATGAAGGAACCGGCCTTCTGGCGCGTGGCGCGGTATTCCGGCAAATATCGCCCGGCCTGGCGCATCAGCCACACGGGGGTGTAGTCGGTCGGCTGGCGCAGCAACGCGCGCAAGAAGGTGTCGTTCTGGAGCGGGGCGAATTGTGGCATGAAAGGCAATCGATGGCGGGAATAAAGACGCTATTATCGCATCCCGCGCCCCGTTTTTACGCATCGTCCTGAGTCCGGCATGATGAAACGTAGGCCCGGCACGACGCCATTTTGTGCTGGAACATTGTCCGTCCTTTCACTATGATGCTTAGCTGCCCGCCGGCAGCCCGACCCCGACCATTTTTGGAGCGACCATGAACCCATCCACGCCACTGCCCACCGCACCGTTCGGCGCCTGGCCATCGACCATCAGCGCCGCGCGCGTGGCGGCCGGCGCCACGCCGCTGTCGCAGCTGGCCGTGGGCGGGGCCGACGGCGGCGACATCTACTGGCTGGCCGGGCGCGCGGCCGAGGCGGGCCGCAACAGCCTGCTGCGCCACCGCGGCGCGGCAATCACCGAACTGACCCCGCTGCCCTACAACGTGCGCAGCCGGGTACACGAATACGGCGGCGGCGCCTACCTGGTGGACGGCGATACCGTGTATTTCTCCCATTTCGCCGACAACCTGCTGTACCGCCAGGATGGCGACGGCCCGGCCGTGGCCCTGACCCGGCCCGGCCAGCAGCGCCACGCCGACTTCGTGGCCGACCGCGCCCGCGCGCGCCTGCTGAGCGTGCGCGAGCTGCACGGCGACGCTCTGCACACCCAGCCCGTCAACACCCTGTGCGCCATCGGCGCCGACGGCAGCGAGACGGTGCTGGTGCAGGGCGCCGACTTCTACGCCGCGCCGCGCCTGTCGCCGGACGGCCGCCAGCTGGCCTGGCTCAGCTGGGACCACCCGCGCATGCCGTGGCAGGGTACGGAACTGTGGCTGGCGCCCGTGCTGGACGACGGCAGCCTCGGTGCGGCGCGCCGCATCGCCGGCGGCGCCGAGGAAGCCGTGTGCCAGCCCGAGTGGTCGCCCGACGGCCGGCTGCACTTCGTGTCCGACCGCAGCGGCTGGTGGAACCTGTACTGCCTGGAGCAGGACCAGATCCGCGCCCTGTGCCCGATGGCAGCCGAATTCGCCACCCCGCACTGGACCTTCGGCGGCTCCATGTATGGTTTCCGCTCGGCCGACGAGATCATTTGCACCTACATCGTGCAGGGCGTGAGCCGGCTGGCGCGGCTGCGCACGGACAGCGGCCGGCTCGAGGAAATCGCCAACCCCTACCAGGAAATCCGCGAACTGCGGGTCGGCCCCGGCTTTGTTGCCCTGATGGGCGGCAGCCCTACCATCGCGCTGGAACTGGCCCGCATCGAATTCACCGGCGACGAGGTGGAAGTGCTGGCCCGCTCGATCGAGACGCTGCCGGCCGTGGCCGAGCTGTCCGTGCCAGAGTCCATCAGCTACCCCAGCGCGGGCGGCCGCACGGCACACGCCTTCTTCTACCCGCCCTGCAATCCGGCCGTGCAGGCGCCGGTAGGCAGCCTGCCGCCCGTGATCGTCATCAGCCACGGCGGCCCCACCAGCATGACCACCAGCACGCTCAAGCTGGCCACCCAGTACTGGACCAGCCGTGGCTTCGGCGTGCTGGACGTGAACTATGGCGGCAGCGCCGGCTTCGGCCGCGCCTACCGCGACGCGCTCAAGGGCCAGTGGGGCATCGTCGACGTCGAGGACTGCATCGCCGGCGCGCGCGCCCTGGTGGAACGGGGCCTGGCCGACGGCGAGCGGCTCATCATCCGCGGCGGCAGCGCCGGCGGCCTGACCACGCTGTGCGCGCTGACCTTCCACGACGTGTTCAAGCTGGGCGCCAGCTACTACGGCGTGTCCGACCTCAAGGGCCTGGACCAGGATTCGCACAAGTTCGAATCGCACTACAACGAATACCTGATCGCGCCCCAGCCGGCGGCCGAGGCGCTGTACCAGGCCCGTTCGCCCATCAACCACACGGACCGCCTGGCGCGGCCCATGATCTTCTTCCAGGGCCTGGACGACAAGGTGGTGCCGCCGCAGCAATCGGAAACCATGGTGGCGGCGCTGCGCGCGCGCGGCGTGCCGGTGGCCTACGTGCCGCTGGAAGGCGAAGGCCACGGCTTCCGCAAGGCCGAGAACATCGTGCGCACGCTGGAGGCGGAGCTGTACTTCTACCAGCGCCTGTTCGGCCTGCACCCGGGCGATGCGCCGGGATCGGTCCACATCGATAACCTGCCCGCATGAGTGAACCGCAGCTGCAGGCCGAATTCGACGCGCTGGCCTACCACGAGAAAATGGTGCTGGCCCTGCTCGCGCTGGTGGGCGAGCCCACGGGCCGCGCCGCCATCCTCGACCATCTGAAAACGGCACGCATCGAGGATGCGGACGGCAACAAGCTGACCGTCGTCACGCTGGACGACGCGCTGCGCAAGCTGGAACGGCTGGCCTTCACCAGCGTCGTGCTGGGCCGCGGCCACGTCTGCAATCCCAAGCTGCGCTGGCCCGCCATCCGCGCCGCCATCGGCACCCATGCACTCGACGACCTGAGCCAGGCACACGACCTACTGGTGCCGCTGCGCCAGACCTGGAACAGCGTGGAACCGCGCAGCTACCGGGCCGGCGTGGCGCGCCTGCGCATGGCGTTGCTGCGCGGCCAGGACCCGCAGCGCGTGCTGCCGCTGCTGGCGTTCTGCCAGGGCTGCTACGAGGCGGCCCAGCTCCATCCCATCATCGACATCTTCGGCCGGCCGTTCGAAGCGGGCATGATCGCCCGCGTCCACCCGCTGCTGCAGGACGACATCCTGACGCTGCTGCTGCAGAACGCCCAGCGCGAATACACGGGCGCGCCCATGCTGCGCGAGTACACGGAACAGCACTTCCAGCGCCGCCGCGAAGCCGGCAACGAGATCGCCCCCGCCCTGCGCCTGGCGCTGGCGGAAGACGCCATCCTGTGCGGCCGGCTGGACGACGCGGGCCGCTACCTGGAAGGCACGGGCGGCGCCGTGAGCCAATGCTTGGCCAGCATGATCGTGCTGCTGCGCGGCGCCAGCTCGGCCGCCATCACCGGCTTCGACGCGGCGCTCAAGATGCTGCGGCGCGAATCGGGCAAGCGCAAGCAGCTGTTCCACGGCATGGGCGGCCACCTGTACGTGCTGGCCATGCTGCGCCAGGGCGACGCCAAACTGGCCAAGGCGGCCGAAGCCTACCTCGATGCGGCCCTGCGCGCGCCGCACAACCACGACAGCGCCGTCTACCAGCAGCTGGACCTGCTGCGCCAGGTGCGCGCCGGCACGCTGCAGGCCGATACGATGACCAAGCGGGCCTGGGAAACGGGGCTGCAGGCCCAGATGTTCCAGGGCTTGCTGTACTTCTGGCTGTCGCAGCCGCAGCTGGCCGACTACCGTCCCCAGTTGCAGGAACTGGCGCAGCTGGCCGGCCAGGCGGGCTTTCACTTCATCGCCGGCCAGGCGGCCGGCCTGCTGGGCCACCTGGGCGATGCGGAACAGGCGCGCCACGGGGCCGCGCTGCGCCGCCAGCACGGCTTTGCCGACCTGACGTCGTGGTTCGAGCGGCAGGAAGCGTGGCAGCGCCAGCTGGCCGCCCTGATCAACCTGCAGCAGGACGCCGCGCCCGCGGCCGGCGGCAATGCCCGCCTGGCCTGGGTGCTGGCCTACGACGCGCGCTACGGCCTGACAGGCGTCGAGCCGCGCGAGCAGAAACGCGATGCGCGCGGCATCTGGGGCAAGGGCCGCGCCGTGGCCTTGAAGCGGCTGCGGTTCGAGGCCGAGCAGTTCGACTTCCTCACGCCGCAGGACTTGCGCGCTTCCGAAGCGATCAGCGTGGCGCACCGCAACTACCATTCCTCCGGCCTGGCCTACGAGATCGACCCGCAGCGCGCAGCCGCCGCCCTGGTGGGCCACCCGCTGCTGTTCTGGCACGACGCGCCCGACACCCGGGTCGAACTGCTGGCCGGCGAACCGGAACTGCTGATCCGCAAGCAGGGCGACAACCTGACGCTGACGCTGCAGCCGGCCATTCCCGACGACGGCAGCACCGTCATCATCAGCAAGGAGACGCCGACCCGGCTGCGCGTGATCCAGATCCAGGACGAACACCGCCGCATCGGCGCCATCGTCGGCACCGGCCTGACCGTGCCGCGCCACGCGGAACAGCAGGTACTGCAGGCGATCGGCTCGATCTCGTCGCTGGTGACGGTGCAGTCCGAAATCGGCGGTGCCGGCGCCGACATGGAACAGGTGGCGGCCGACGCCCGCCTGCACGTACACCTGCTGCCCTACCAGCACGGCCTGAAGATGCAGCTGCTGGTGCGGCCCCTGCCGGAGGGCGCCTACTACCCGCCCGGCACGGGCGCCGACAGCGTGATCGCCGACGCCGGCGGCAAGCCGGTGCAGGCGCGCCGCGACCTGAACGGCGAACGCGACGCCGAACGCACGCTGGTGGCGCGTTGCCCCATCCTTGAATCGGCCGAGCAGGAACACGGCGAATGGCTGCTGGGCCAGCCCGCGCTGTGCCTGCAGCTGCTGGTGGAACTGCAGGCGCTGGACCCGGACGGCATCGTGCTGGCCTGGCCGGAAGGCGAGAGCTTCCGCGTCACGCCCAAGGTCGACAGCGGCCAGCTGCGCCTGGCCATCAAGAGCCACAAGGACTGGTTTGCCGCCAGCGGCGAACTGCAGGTGGACGAGGGCCAGGTGCTGGACCTGCGCACCCTGCTGGAGCTGATGCACACCAGCCAGGGCCGTTTCGTGGAGCTGGGCGGCAACCGCTTCCTGGCGCTGACGGAGGAACTGCACCGCCGCCTGCGCGAAGTGTCGGCCTACGGCGAGCTGACGGCCGACGGCGTGCGCCTGCATCCGCTGGCCGCGTTCGCGCTGGAAGAACTGGCCGACGATGCGGGCGGCCTGAAGGCGGACAAGCTGTGGCGCGAGCATCTGGCGCGCATGCAGGCGCGCACCGGCTTCGTGCCGCAGCTGCCCAGCACCCTGCAGGCGGAACTGCGCGACTACCAGCGCGAAGGCTACGACTGGCTGGCGCGGCTGGCCCACTGGGGCGTGGGCGCCTGCCTGGCCGACGACATGGGCCTGGGCAAGACGCTGCAGGCGCTGGCCCTGATCCTGGACCGCGCGCCGCAAGGGCCCACGCTGGTGATCGCGCCCACCTCCGTGTGCCTGAACTGGACCAGCGAGGCGGCCCGCTTCGCGCCCACCCTCAACATCAAGCTGTTCGGCGCGGGCGACCGCGGCGAGACACTGGCCACGCTGCAGCCCTACGACGTGGTGGTGGCCAGCTATGGCCTGCTGCAGCTGGAAGCGAAGCTGTTCGCCGGCGTGCGCTGGCGCACCATCGTGCTCGACGAGGCGCAGGCCATCAAGAACGGTGCCACCAAACGTTCGCAGGCCGTGATGGCGCTGCAGGGCGACTTCAAGATGGTGGCCACCGGCACGCCGCTGGAAAACCACCTGGGCGAGCTGTGGAACCTGTTCCGCTTCATCAATCCCGGCCTGCTGGGCAGCATCGAGCAGTTCAACCTGCGCTTCGCGGGGCCGATCGAGAAAGCCCAGGACCACAAGGCGGAAGTGGGCGCGCGCCAGCGGCTGCGGCGCCTGATCCAGCCCTTCATCCTGCGCCGCACCAAGGCCCAGGTGCTGGCCGAACTGCCTTCGCGCACCGAGATTACGCTGGAAGTGGAGCTGTCGAAAGAGGAAACGGCGCTGTACGAATCGCTGCGCCGCGCGGCGCTGGAAAACCTGGAAAAGGTGGAAGGTCCGGCCGAGCGCAAGTCGATCCAGATCCTGGCCGAGATCATGAAGCTGCGCCGCGCCTGCTGCAATCCGCAGCTGGTGGCGCCGGCCCTGGGCCTGGCCAGCAGCAAGCTGGCCGCTTTTGCCCACCTGCTGGAAGGCTTGCTCGACAACCGCCACAAGGTGCTGGTGTTCAGCCAGTTCGTCGATCACTTGAAACTGATCCGCGCGCACCTGGACGCCAACGGCATCCGCTACCAGTACCTGGACGGCGCCACGCCCATGCAGGAGCGCAAGACGCGGGTCGACGCCTTCCAGGCCGGCGACGGCGACGTGTTCCTGATCAGCCTGAAGGCGGGCGGCATGGGCATCAACCTGACGGCGGCCGACTACGTGATCCACATGGACCCGTGGTGGAATCCGGCCGTGGAAGACCAGGCCTCGGACCGGGCCCACCGCATGGGCCAGCTGCGTCCCGTCACCATCTACCGGCTGGTGGCGCGCCACACCATCGAGGAAGGCATCGTGGCCCTGCACCAGCACAAGCGCGACCTGGCCGACAGCCTGCTCGAGGGCAGCGACCTGGCGGCGCGCATGTCGGCCGGCGACATGCTGGCCATGCTGGCCGAAGGCATGCAGCGGCGATGACGCATGTTGCGGTGTGTAACGGGCGCCCTTGTGCGCCCCGTTTAGTGATAATCTCCCACGCTTGACCTTGGCGCGCCCGCATTAAGCTGCGAACATGCGCGTCTTGCCCAAACATACACGAGGCTGCTTTTTATGATGAAGACCCCCATCGCGCTGGCTGCACTGCTGGCGTCGATCGCCATGGCGCCGGCCGGCGCCAGCACCCATAAACACCATGCCAAAGCGAGCGAATCGAGCTCGGCCAAGTCGGGAACCAAGAGCGCGTCCCACGGCAAGCACGCCAAGAGCGATAGCGCCAAGGGCGGCAGCAAGCATGCCGGCAAAGGCGACAGCAAGGGTGGCAACAACAGCGGCGGCAAACACAGCAAGGGCAAGTCCCATGCGGCCGCGCCGGTAGCGGCGGCCGCCGCCGTGGCCGCCGCCGTTCCCCATGCCCAGCCGGCACCGTCGGAACGGCGCCAGGACAAGGCGCTCGATACGCTCAGCGTGCAATTCCTGAACGCCCTGTGGCGCATCGATCCGGAAAGTGCAATCTACGCCGGCAAGTACGATACGGCCGCCGCCATGACCGTCTATGACCCGGCCACGCTGGCCAAACAGCAAACGTTTACGGACGACTGGCTAGCCCGCTTCGCCAAGGTCGACACGCGCGCGCTGTCGGCCCGCCAGCGCACCGACCTGGCCCTGCTGGTCAACAAGCTGAATTCGGACCGCTTCAACCTCACCACCTTCCGCGAGTATCAGTGGAATCCCGCGCTGTACAACGTGGCCGGCCCCATCGACCTGATCCTCAACACGGAATACGCGGCCAAGCCGCAGCGCCTGCGCACGCTACTCAAGCGCATCGCCAGCATCCCGGCCTACTACGACGCGGCCCGCGCCAACCTGAACAATCCCACACCGGAGCACACCAGGCTGGCCATCGCGCAGGCCCCCGGCGTGCTCACCATGCTGACCCAGCTGGACAAGGATGCCCAGGCCTCCATCCTCACGCCCGTGGAAAAGCAGCTGTTCACCCAGCGCATCAACGCGGCGCTGACAGCGGTGGACGGCTACGTGGCCTTCCTCAGTGAGCTGGACAAGACCATGGCCAAGAACGGCACGGGCCGCTCCTTCCGCATCGGCAAGGAGCTGTACGAGCAGAAGTTTGCCTACGACATACAGTCCGGCAGCACGGCCGAGCAGACCTACCGCAAGGCGCTGGCCGCCCGCGAGGAATTGCTGACCAATATGGACAAGCTGTCCGACGAGCTTTGGACCAAGGCCATGGGCGACACCGTCAAGCCGGACGACCGCTTTGCCAAGATCGGCATGGTGATCGCCAAGCTGTCGAGCCGCCACGTGGCGCGCGAAGACTTTTTCAACGAGATCCGGCGCCAGGTGCCGTTGCTGCAGGACTGGGTCATCAGCCATGACCTGCTCACGCTCGATCCCAGGAAGCAGCTGGAAGTGCGCGCCACCCCGGCCTACCAGAGCGGCGTGGCCGGCGCCAGCATCGATGCGCCCGGCCCTTACCGTCCGCAGGACCGCACCTATTACAACGTGACCCCGCTCGACGGCGCCACGCCGGAAGCGGCCGAAAGCAGCCTGCGCGAGTACAACTACTGGATACTGCAGATCCTCAACATCCACGAAGCCATCCCCGGCCATTATGCGCAGCTGGTGTATGCCAACCGTTCGCCGTCCATCGTCAAATCCATCTTCGGCAATGGCGCCATGGTGGAAGGCTGGGCCGTGTATGGCGAGCGCATGATGCTCGAGTCGGGCTACGGCGACAACGCACCGGAAATGTGGCTGATGTACTCCAAGTGGAACCTGCGCAGCGTGACCAACACCATCCTCGACTACAGCGTGCACGTGCTGGGCATGACGCAGGAACAGGCCATGGACCTGCTGACGCGCCAGGCGTTCCAGACCCGCAGCGAGGCGGAAGAGAAGTGGCACCGGGTGCAGGTGACGTCGGTGCAGCTGACCAGCTATTTCAGCGGCTACAGCGAGATCATGGAATTGCGCGAGCAGCGCCGGCAAGCCCTGGGCGCCAAGTTTTCGCTCAAGGAATTCCATGAGCAATTCCTCAGCTACGGCAGCGCGCCGGTGCGCGTGATCCGCGAACTGATGACACAATAGGCGCACTGGCAGCACGCAGGCAGCACAGCAACGGGACGCGGCAAGCGTCCCGTTTGCTTTCCGCGCGCCATCAGAGCGGACCCGTTTGCGGCTGCGTCTTGCATCCATTTGCGGGTCCGCAACCGGGGCGAACAATGGTCCGCTACGATAGCCGCAGTGACGCAAGCGCCACGTCTTTTCTGCTACGATCAGATTCGGGAGCGATAATGACCATGCCCATTCAGTTCGACACGCTCGAGTACGCCAGAAAGCTGGCCGAGGGAGGCATCCCCCAGCCGCAGGCCGAAGCGCACGCCCAGGCGCTGAGCGACGTCATGGCCAATGCCATCATGGCGCCTGGCGAACTGGTGCTGCTCAAGACGGACCTGCTGGCCCGCATCGACATCGTCAGGCACGACCTGACGGCCGCCATTGAAAAGGCAAGTCTCGAACACGGCAGGGCCATCGCAGAAACCCACGCCCGCATCGATTTGTCCACACACATCCTCGACGCCAAGATTGATGGCGTGAGACAAGCGCTCGATGCCAAGATTGATGGCATGAAACAAGCGCTCGATGCCAAGATTAATGGGGTAAAACAAGAGCTCGATGGCAATATTGACGGGATGAAACAAGAGCTCAGCGCCAAGATTGAGGCGCTTGACACCAAGATTGATGGTGTGGAGCAAAGGCTCAACGCCAAGTTTGATGGTATGAAGCAAGAGCTGGGCGCCAGGATTCAGGCCGTCGAGGCTACGTTAGACGACATCCGGCAGGATACCGAGCGCAAATTCCAGGCGTTCGATACCAAGGTTGCGCATATGGCCCGGCAGCTGAACGGACTACGTTGGCTGATGTTCGCCACCGTCACCGCCAACGCCGTCATCCTCGTCAAACTGTTTGCCTGACGCGAGCAGCCGCCATTAACGATGGCTCAACAGCGCTGAAGTGCCCTGGCAACCGTTGCGGCATCTGCCGGATCCGGGGCGTGGAAGGCGGCCTCGGCAACGGAAACCAGCGCAATCCCAACTGATTGGTCAGGACGCCTCTTCCGGCGCCTGGGTCACGCGGACGAACACGGGTGCCACCAGCAGGCCCAGCTCGAACAGCAGGCACATGGGCAGCGCCAGCGAGAACTGGCTGACGATGTCGGGTGGGGTGACGATGGCGGCCACCACGAAGGCGCCCACGATGGCATAAGGCCGCACTTCCTTGAGCTTGGCCACGCTCACCAACCCCATGCGTACCAGGATTACGACCACCACGGGGACCTCGAAGGTGGCGCCGAAGGCCAGGCACATCGACATGACGAAATCGAGATAATTCTCGATATCGGGCGTGACGGCGATCGAATGGGGCGAAAATTCGCTGATGAACTTGAACACGCGGCCGAACACGAAGAAGTAGCAGAACGCCACGCCCATCATGAACAGCAGCGAGGACGAGATGACGAGCGGCGCGATCAGCCGCTTTTCATGGGCGTACAGCCCGGGCGCGATGAAGGCCCACAGCTGGTACAGCACCCACGGCAGGGCCAGGATGAAGGCGATCACCAGCGTCACCTTCATCGGCACCAGGAACGGCGAGATGACGCCGGTGGCGATCATCTTCGAACCCACCGGCAGCGAGGCGATCATGGGCATGGCAATGATGTCGTAGATGCGCGAGGGACCGGGCCACACCAGCAGCCCGACGCACACCAGCACGATGCCGATCGAGGCCTTGACCAGGCGGTCGCGCAGTTCGATCAGGTGGGAGATAAAGGTCTCTTCGCCCGGCTCAGGTTTAGTCATTTAATAAAACGAGGAGGAGGATTTGCCGCGCGGGCGGAAACGGGCCACGCGCGCCGCGCCCGACGTCACGTGCTGCTTGCCGCCGTGGCGCTGCTTGTACCAGCCGGGAATGGCCGAATTGCGCACCAGCTTCTTGCGGCGGAACTCGCGCGCCTTGCGCGCCAGGTCGTCCGGGGTGGCGCTGATCAGGGGCTGGGCCGTCGTCAGCGACGGCGTGTCGTGCCAGGCGTGCTCGACTTCGGCCAGGTTCTCCGAGATCGAGCTTTCCACGTCCTGCTTGATGTTCTGGGCCGCCTGCTGCACTTCCTTCTGCAGGTTCTTCAATTCCTCCATCTCGATTTCGCGCGAGACTTCGGACTTGACTTCGTTCAGGTAGCGCTGGGCCCGGCCGTACAGCGACCCGGCCATGCGCGCCACCTTCGGCAGCTTTTCAGGACCGATGACGACCAGGGCGACAACGCCGATGATGGCTAGTTTGGAAAGACCGAGATCGATCATAAGGCTCAGGCTATAGCGGACGGGGCCATGGCCCCGCGCCGCTTACAGCTTGTTCTTCTCTTTCGCGTCGACGTCGATGGTGGGCGGCGCGGCCGGAGCGGCCGGCTTGTCTTCCTCGCCGCGCACGCCGTCCTTGAAGCCCTTGACGGCCTTGCCGATGTCCGAACCCATGTTGCCCAGTTTTTTGGTACCGAACACCAGCATCACGACCACCAGCACGATCAGCCAGTGCCAAATACTCATAGAACCCATCTTATTCCCCTTGCAGGGCGCGTACGCCCAAAGAACTCAGTTATACCCAATACACACAGTATAAGCGAAGCGCGTGCTGTCATGTAATTGTCACACGGACTAGCCCGGCCTCGTCCTTAAGACTTAGCGGCCCCGTCGCCTCCGCTTAATGCAGTCGGCGCCACGGGTGCGGCCCGCCCACCAGGTGCAGGTGCAGATGGTACACCTCCTGGCCGCCGTCCGGACCGCTGTTGATGACGGTCTTGTAGCCGCCCGATGGCGTGCCGTCCGCATCGTAGCTGACGGCACAGCCGAATTCCTCGGCCAGACGCGGCACCAGCGCCAGCATCTTGCCCAGCAGGGCGGCCTGGCCGGCCGTGCAGTCGGACAGGGTGGCGAAGTGCTGCTTGGGGATCAGCAGCAGGTGCACCGGCGCGGCCGGATGGATATCCTTAAATGCCAGCAACTCCTCGTCCTCGTAGACGATGGTCGATGGGATCTGCTTTGCTGCAATCTTGCAAAAAATACAGTTGTCCACAAACGCTCCTTGTCAGTCGTGTTTTTGCGATTCGGCCGCATCGCGCAGCTCGTCCTTGCGGGCCGCCTTTTCCTCGATGCCGGACACGCCTTCGCGCCGCGCCAGCTCGTCGAGCACCTGCTGCGGGCTCAGGTCGAACTGGGCCAGCATCACCAGCGTATGGAACCACAGGTCGGCGCACTCGTACAGCACCTTGGAGGCATCGCCGGCCACGCGGGCGTCCTTGGCCGCCATCACGGTCTCGGTGGCTTCCTCGCCGATTTTTTTCAGGATCGCGTCGTCGCCCTTGGCAAACAGGCGCGACACGTAGGAAGTGGCAGGGTCGCCGCCGTTGGCCAGCTTGCGCGACTCGATGATTTCCGCCAGGCGGTCCAGGATAGCACTCATGTTGGTTTGGTACTTTTCGGTTTGGCCACGGCCTTCGGTGCAGGCCTGGCGGGTTCGGGATAAATGATGGCCGGGTCTTTCAGCACCGGCTCGGCGACCTGCCAGTCGCCTTCCAGGGCGTCGCCCTCGAATTTCTGGAAGAAGCAGGAATGGCGCCCCGTGTGGCAGGCGATGCCGCCGGCCTGCTCGATCTTGAGCAGCACCACGTCCTCGTCGCAGTCGAGCCGGATTTCCAGCACCTTCTGCACGTGGCCGGACTCCTCGCCCTTGTGCCACAGCTTCTTGCGCGAACGGCTCCAGTAGACGGCCTCGCCCAGCTCCACCGTGCGCGCCAGCGCCTCACGGTTCATCCAGGCGAACATCAGCACGTCGTTGCTGCCCGCTTCCTGGGCGATCACGGGCACCAGCCCGTTCTCGTCCCATTGCACTTTTTTCAGCCATTTGGCCTTGGCGAGGCCGTTGTTGGGTGGGGTAGCCATCATCGTTCCTCCGCTCATGCCAGCCGCATGGGTATGCCCTGGGCCGCCATGAAGTGCTTGGCTTCCTGCACCGTGTGCTGGCCGTAGTGGAAGATGCTGGCCGCCAGCACGGCGTCGGCCCGGCCCAGCTTGACGCCGTCGGCCAGGTCCTGCAGGCCGCCCACGCCGCCCGAGGCGATCACGGGAATGCCGATGGCGTCGGACACGCCGCGCGTGAGCGCCAGGTCGAAGCCGGATTTGGTGCCGTCGCGGTCCATGCTGGTGAGCAGGATCTCGCCCGCGCCCAGCTGCTCCATCTTCTGCGCCCACTCGATGGCGTCCAGGCCGGTGGCCTTGCGCCCGCCGTGGGTGAACACTTCCCATTTGCCCGGCGCCACCTGCTTGGCGTCGATCGCCACCACGATGCACTGCGAACCGTGCTTCTGCGAGGCGTCGTACACCAGCTGCGGATTGGCCACGGCCGAGGAATTCATGCTGACCTTGTCGGCGCCCGCGTTGAGCAGGCGGCGCACGTCGGCCACTTCGCGCACGCCGCCGCCCACCGTCAGCGGAATGAACACCTGCGACGCCACCGCTTCGATGATGTGCAGGATCAGGCCGCGGTTGTCGCTGGTGGCCGTGATGTCGAGGAAGGTCAGTTCGTCGGCGCCCTGTTCGTCATAGCGGCGCGCGATCTCGACCGGGTCGCCCGCGTCGCGCAGCTCGGTGAAGTTGACGCCCTTGACGACGCGGCCATCGGTCACGTCCAGGCAGGGAATGATACGTTTTGCAAGCATGTTGGAACCCGTCGGCCCGCAGGCCATAATCAAAGAAACTGGAGACGCTTATTCGGCGCCGCCGTCGGTCAGCTCGTCCGCACGCAGCTGGGCCGCGTTCAGGTCCAGCGTGCCTTCGTAGATGGAACGGCCGCAGATCACCCCTTCGATGCCTTCGTCCTGCACCGCGCACAACGCTTCCACGTCGCCGAGGTTGTGCAGGCCGCCGGAGGCGATCACGGGGATCTTGACGGCCTGGGCCAGACGCACGGTCGCTTCGATGTTGACGCCGCCCATCATGCCGTCGCGGCCGATGTCGGTGTAGATGATGGACTCCACGCCGTAGGCTTCGAACTTCTGCGCCAGGTCGATCACTTCATGGCCGGACATCTTGCTCCAGCCATCCGTGGCCACCTTGCCGTCCTTGGCGTCCAGGCCGACGATGATGTGGCCGGGGAAGGCGCCGCAGGCGTCGTGCAGGAAGCCGGGGCTCTTGACGGCGGCCGTGCCGATGATGACGTAGCTGATGCCGGCGTCCAGGTAGCGCTCGATGGTGTCGAGGTCGCGGATGCCGCCGCCCAGCTGGACGGGGATCTCGTCGATATCGTTTTCCAGCGCAAAGTCCTGTACCACCTTGAGGATGGCCTTGATGGCGCCTTCGTTCTTGGGCTTGCCGGCAAAGGCACCGTTCAGGTCGACCAGGTGCAGCCGGCGGGCGCCCTGCTTGAGCCAGTGCAGCGCCATGTCGGCCGGTTCTTCGGAAAATACGGTGGCAAGTTCCATATCGCCTTGTTTCAGGCGCACGCAGTGACCGTCTTTGAGGTCGATGGCAGGAATGAGCAGCATGGTCGTGTCAGAGTTGAAAGAGTAAAAGGGATGGAACTCAAGGTTGCCAGTGAACGAAATTCTTGTACAGCTGCAGGCCCATGGCCGCGCTCTTCTCCGGGTGGAACTGGGTGGCGAAGATGTTGTCGCGCGCCACGGCGCAGGCAAACGGCGCGCCGTACACGGTCTCGCCCACCACATGGGCGGCCTGTTCCGGCAGGGCGAAATAGCTGTGCACGAAATAGAAATAGCTGTTGTCCGGGATGCCCTGCCACATCGGGTGAGACGCCGTCTGGCGCACTTGGTTCCATCCCATCTGCGGCACCTTGAAGCGGGAACCGTCTTCCTGCAGCATGCCGTCGAGCTGGAAGCGTACCACCTTGCCGGGCAGCAGGCCCAGGCCGGCCGCATTGCCTTCCTCGCTCACGTCGAACAGCATCTGTTCGCCGATGCACACGCCCATCAGGGGCTTGCTGTCGGCCGCCCGCAGCAGCGCTTCCTGCAGGCCCGATTCGCGCAGGCTGCGCATGCAGTCCGGCATGGCGCCCTGGCCCGGCAGCACGATGCGGTGCGCGTTCTCGATGTCGGCCACCGCGCCGGAAATTTTCACTTCCGCTTCCGGCGCCACGGCGCGCAGGGCTTGCGCCACCGAGCGCAGGTTACCCATGCCGTAATCCACTACAACAATTTTATTCATATTCCATGCATGCAAAGTGTGACCGGAGCCGCCCGCCCGGCTGGGGCGTGCTTACAGGCTGCCTTTGGTCGAAGGGATGGTGCCGGCGGCGCGCTCGTCCAGTTCCGCCGCCATGCGCAGCGCCCGGCCGAAGGCCTTGAACACGGTTTCGCATTGGTGGTGGGCATTGGTGCCGCGCAGGTTGTCGATATGCAGCGTGACCAGGGCGTGGTTGACGAAGCCGCGGAAAAATTCCAGCGTCAGGTCGACGTCGAAGGTGCCGATCATGGCGCGCGTGAACGGGATATGGTATTCGATGCCGGGCCGGCCCGAGAAATCGAGCACCACGCGCGACAGCGCCTCGTCCAGCGGCACATAGGCGTGGCCGTAGCGGCGGATGCCCTTGCGGTCGCCGATGGCCTTGGCCACGGCCATGCCCAGCGTGATGCCCACGTCTTCCACCGTGTGGTGGTTGTCGATGTGGATGTCGCCCGTCGCTTCGACGTCGAGGTCGATCAGGCCGTGGCGGGCGATCTGGTCCAGCATGTGGTCCAGGAAGGGTACGCCGGTATTGAGCTTTTGCTGGCCCGTGCCGTCCAGGTTGATGGCGACGCGGACTTGCGTCTCGTTGGTGTTGCGCGTGATTTCTGCGGTGCGGTTCATGAAGGGCTCTACGATGATATCAGGCTGCCAACGATGCTTTCAGGGCATCGAGGAAGGCGGCGTTTTCTTCCGGGGTACTGACCGTGATGCGCAAACAATTGGACAGCACACCGTGCATTTTACTCACATTTTTGACTAATACCTTGCGATCAACGAGTTTCGCGTAGGCATCGTCGGCGTTTGGCACCCGTATCAAGATAAAATTCGCCGCCGACGGGAACACCGTCACACCCGGCAGGACGGCCATGGCGCCCGCCAGATCGGCGCGTGCGGCCCGCAACAGGGCCGCCTGCTGGTTCAGCACGTCCAGATGGTCGAGCGCGAATTCGGCCGCTGCCTGGGTCAGCACGTTGATGTTGTAAGGAGGCCGCACTTTGTCGAACTGGGCCAGCAGTTCCGGCGCGGCCGACATGTAGCCGAGGCGGATGCCGGCCAGGCCCAGCTTGGACACGGTGCGCATCACGACCAGGTTGGGGAACTCGGGCAGCCGGGCCATGAAGCTGGCCTGGGCGAACGGCTCGTAAGCTTCGTCCACCACGGCGATGCCCGTCTCGCCCAGGGCATGGAGGATGGCGACGATGGCGTCGGCATCGAACAGGTTGCCCGTCGGGTTGTTCGGGTAGGACAGGTAGACCAGCGACGGCCGGTGCCGGGCGATGGCGGCCAGCATGGCCGGCAAGTCCAGCGTCAAGTCGTCCTTGAGCGGCACGCCGACGAAATCCATGCCCGCGAACTGGGCCGAGCGCTGGTACATGACGAACGATGGCGTGGGCGCCAGCACGACGGCGCGCCGTTCCTGCAGCGCGCACGCCATGTCGAGGATAGAGATCAGCTCGTCCGAGCCATTGCCCAGCATCACGTCGTAGCCGGCCGGCACGCCCAGCCGGGCGCAGATGCGCTGCTTGAGCGTGCTGTAGGAGGCGATGGGGTAGCGGTTCAGCACGGCGTCGGCCAGGCGCTGGCCCAGCTCGCGCAGCAGCGGCTCCGGCAACTGGTACGGGTTCTCCATCGCATCGAGCTTGATGTAGCCGCTCGCGTCGGGCACGTGGTAGCTGCCGATGGCGCGCACGTCGGGACGGATGGTGCTGGCGATGAGGTTGTCGAGGGCGGACATCTGGCGGGGGCTCCTGGTGTGGTGGGCTAGGCGGCGAGTTCGTCGTCGGCCATCAAGGCGACGGGCTGATCGGCGCTCTGGCGGGTGGTCTTGCGGGCGCGCTTGGCAGCCGGCGTGAGCGCTGGCTTGACCGCCTTCGCGGCCCGTTTGACGGCCGGCTGCTTCGGCGCCGGCGCGGCCTGTTCCGGCTGCGCCAGGCGCGCGTTGATGATGGCGCAGTATTCAGGGTTCAGCTCGAAGCCGACGAAATTGCGGCCGCAGCGCTTGGCCGCGATGGCCGTGGTGCCGCTGCCCATGAACAGGTCCAGCACCACGCCATCCGGCGGGCACGAAGCCTTGACCATGCGCTCGATGATTTCCAGCGGCTTCTGGGTCGGGTGGTCGGCCCGCTCCGGGTGCTCGCGGTGCAGGCGCGACACGCTCCACAAGTCCTTGGGGTTGTAGCCCACTTCCAGCCACTTGGCGCCCACGAAGATGGAACGCGAGCGGGCCTTCTTGGTGGCCGCGTCATACGGGATGCGCACGGCGTCCAGGTCGAAATAGTAATCCTTGCGGCGCACGAAAAAGCCGATGGTGTCGTGCACCGACGAGTAGCTGCGCACGCTGCCGCCCATGGACGGCACGCGGCGGTCCCAGATGATCTCGTTCATCATCGTCATACGCCGCTTGAGCATGACGAAGATCTCGGGCGAAAAGCGCCACGTGAGGAAGAGGTACAGGCTGCCGTTGGGCTTGAGCTTGGGCAGGGCCAGGTCTATCCACTGCTCGGTCCAGCGCAGGTAGTCGTCCACGCTTTGCTGGTCCGAGGCGTTGCCGTAGTCCTTGCCCAGGTTGTAGGGCGGGTCCGTCAGGATCAGGTCGACGGAACCGTCCGGGATGCGCGCCAGTCCGGCCAGCGCATCCTCGCAAAAGACCTGGTTCAGCCAAGCAGTCATCGGGCCGCTCAGATGGCCGACTTCAGGCGCAGCTCGGCGCTGCGGGCGTGGGCCTGCAAGCCTTCGCCGTAGGCCAGTTCGGCCGCCACCTTGCCCAGCGTCTGGGCCCCGGCCTCGCTCACGTGGATCACGGAGGAGCGCTTCTGGAAGTCATACACGCCCAGCGGCGAGGAGAAGCGCGCCGTGCGCGACGTGGGCAGCACGTGATTGGGACCGCAGCAATAGTCGCCCAGCGATTCGGACGAGAAGCGGCCCAGGAACATGGCGCCCGCGTGGCGGATCTTGTCGGCCCACTGCTGCGGCTGTTCGGCCGAGATTTCCAGGTGTTCGGCCGCGATGCTGTTGGCGATGGCGCAGGCCTCGTCCATGTCGCGCACCTTGACCAGCGCGCCGCGGTCCGTCAGCGACGTGCGGATGGTGGCCTGGCGCGGCATGGACGGCAGCAGCTTGTTCAGGCTCGCTTCCACGCGGGCGATGTAGGCCGCGTCCGGGCACAGGAGGATGGCCTGGGCCAGCTCGTCGTGCTCGGCCTGCGAGAACAGGTCCATGGCTACCCAGTCCGGGTCGGTGGTGCCGTCGCATACGACCAGGATCTCGGACGGGCCGGCGATCATGTCGATGCCCACCACGCCGAACACGCGGCGCTTGGCGGCGGCCACATAGGCGTTGCCGGGGCCGACGATCTTGTCGACGGCGGCGATGGTCTCGGTGCCGTAGGCCAGCGCGGCCACGGCCTGGGCGCCGCCGATGGTGATCACGCGCGTCACGCCGGCGATGGCGGCGGCGGCCAGCACCATCTGGTTCTTCACGCCGTCCGGGGTCGGCACCACCATGATGATCTCGCCCACGCCGGCCACGTGGGCCGGGATCGCGTTCATCAGCACCGACGAAGGATAGGCCGCCTTGCCGCCGGGGACGTAGATGCCCACGCGGTCCAGCGGCGTCACCTTCTGGCCCAGCACCGTGCCATCGGCTTCCGTGTAGGTGAAGCCGTTCAGCTCCTGCTTCTGGCGCTGGTGGAAGGCGCGCACGCGGTCGGCCGCCGTCTGCAGCGCCGCGCGCTGGGCCTCCGGCAGGGCCGCCAGCGCGGCCTGCAGTTCTTCCTGCGACACGTCGAAGGCGGCCATGCTGGCCGCGCCGCCGTAAGGAATGCGGTCGTAACGGTTGGTGTATTCCAGCACGGCGGCGTCGCCGCGCGCCTTGACGTCGGCCAGGATGGCCGTCACGGCCGTTTCGATGGCGTCGTCGGTGCTGGCCTCGAACGCCAGCAGGGCGGACAGGGCGGACTGGAAATCGGCTTGGCTGGAGTCGAGCTTGGTGATCTGAATCGGCATGGTGGCAGTTCCGGCTGGGGTCTTATTGGCTCTTGGACTGGGAAGCGCGTTCGAACGCTTCGATGATCGGCTGCAAGCGCTCGCGCTTGAGCTTTAGGGCGGCCTGGTTGACGATCAGGCGCGACGAGATCGGCATGATCGCTTCCACTTCCACCAGGTCGTTGGCGCGCAGCGTGTTGCCGGTGCTGACCACGTCGACGATGGCGTCCGACAGGCCCACCAGCGGCGCCAGCTCCATCGAGCCGTACAGCTTGATCAGGTCCACGTGCACGCCCTTGGCGGCGAAGTGCTCGCGCGCCGTCTGCACGAACTTGGTGGCCACGCGCAGGCGCGCGCCCTGGCGCACGGCCGTCTCGTAATCGAAACCGTTCTTGACGGCGACCGACATGCGGCAGGCCGCGATGTTCAGGTCGATCGGCTGGTACAGGCCTTCGCCGCCGTGTTCCAGCAGCACGTCCTTGCCGGCCACGCCGAAATCGGCCGCGCCGTGCTGCACATAGGTCGGCACGTCGGTGGCGCGCACGATGATGACGCGCACGTTGGGATCGTTGGTGCCCAGGATCAGCTTGCGCGACGTTTCCGGATTTTCCGTCACGGTGATGCCTGCCGCTTCCAGCAGCGGCAGGGTGTCTTCGAAGATGCGGCCTTTCGACAGCGCCAGGATCAGTTGCGAGTTGGACTGGCCGTTAAATGCACTCATGGTGGTTCCCGTTATTTGATGCGGCGGATATCGGCGCCCACGGCCGACAGCTTCACTTCCATGCGGTCGTAGCCGCGGTCGAGATGGTAGATGCGGTCGACCAGGGTCTCGCCGCGGGCCGCCAGCGCGGCGATCACCAGCGAGGCCGAGGCGCGCAGGTCGGTCGCCATCACGGGCGCCCCCACCAGCTGCTCGACGCCCTTGATGAAGGCCGTGTTGCCGTCCGTCTCGATGGCCGCGCCCAGGCGGTTCATCTCCTGCACGTGCATGAAGCGGTTCTCGAAGATGGTCTCGGTGACGCGGCTGGCGCCGTCGGCCACCGTGTTGACGGCCATGAACTGGGCCTGCATGTCGGTCGGGAAGCCGGGGTATTCGGTGGTGCGGAAGCTGACCGGCGTCGGGCGGCGGTCCATTTTCGCGCGGATCCAGTTGTCGCCGATGGTCATTTCCAGGCCCATTTCGCGCAGCTTGTCGAGCGCCGCGTCCAGGATGTCGGTGCGGGTGTTGCGCAGCGTGATGTCGCCGCCGGCCGCCGCCACCGCGCACAGGAAGGTGGCCGCTTCGATGCGGTCCGAGATCACGGCGTGTTTCGCGCCATGCAGCTCGGGCACGCCCTGGATCACCAGGCGGTCGCTGCCGATGCCTTCGATCTTGGCGCCCATGGCCACCAGCAGGTGGGCCAGGTCCGTCACTTCCGGCTCGCGGGCCGCGTTTTCCAGGATGGTTTCGCCTTCGGCCAGGGTGGCCGCCATCAGCAGGTTCTCGGTGCCGGTGACGGTGATCATGTCGGTGACGATGCGGGTGCCCTTGAGCTTCTTGCACTTGGCGTAGATGTAGCCGCCTTCGATCGAGATCTCGGCGCCCAGCGCCTGCAGGCCCTTGATGTGCTGGTCGACCGGGCGCGAACCGATGGCGCAACCGCCCGGCAACGATACCTTGGCCTCGCCGAAGCGGGCCAGCAGGGGACCGAGCACCAGGATCGAGGCGCGCATGGTCTTCACCATTTCGTACGGCGCTTCCAGCTTGGTGATGGCGCTGCCGTTGAGGGTGACGCGCTCGCCGTCCTGCTCCACCTTGAGGCCGGTCTGGCCCAGCAGCTTGAGCATGGTGGCCACGTCGTGCAGATGCGGCACGTTGGACAGTTCCAGGTCGCCCGCCGTCAGCAGGCCGGCGCACAGGATGGGCAGGGCCGCGTTCTTGGCGCCCGAAATGGCGATCTCGCCGGACAGGCGCTTGCCGCCTTGAATGAGGAGCTTGTCCATGCTTATCCTTGGAATTCTTCTGGGGTCAGGGTCTTCATCGACAGCGCGTGGATTTCCTCGCGCATGCGGTCGCCCAGGGCGGCATACACCAGCTGGTGGCGCTGGATCAGGCGCTTGCCGGCGAAGGCCGGCGAGACGATCACAGCCTGGAAGTGCTGGCCGTCGCCGTCCACTTCGAGGTGGGTGCATTCAAGACCGGCGGCGATGTAGCTGTGGATCAGTTCTGGAGTAGTGGACACGATAATTCCTTGGTATGCGATTCGGTATAAACGGTATCAATGATTAATGGCGCAGCCGGTAGCCGCTGCGCAGCAGGCGGATCGCCGCCAGCGCCAGCACCACCAGGAAGCTCGACACGATGGCCAGGCTGACCACCGGGTTGACGTCGGACTGGCCGAAGAAGCCGTAGCGGAAGCCGTCGATCATGTAGAAGAACGGGTTCAGGTGCGACACCGTCAGCCAGAAGGCGGGCAGCGAATGGATCGAGTAGAACACGCCGGACAGGAAGGTCAGCGGCATGATCAGGAAGTTCTGGAACGCGGCCAGCTGGTCGAATTTCTCGGCCCAGATGCCGGCGATCAGGCCCATGGTGCCCAGGATGGCCGCGCCCAGCAGGGCGAACACGGCGATCCACAGCGGCGCCGTGAACGACAGGTGGGCGAACCAGGCCGTGACGACGAACACGCCCAGGCCGACCACGATGCCGCGCACCATGGAGGCCAGCACGTAGGCCGAGAAGATCTCCCAGTGCGACAAGGGCGTAAGCAGCACGAACACCAGGTTGCCCGTGATCTTGGACTGGATCAGCGAGGACGAGGAATTGGCGAACGCATTCTGCAGCACGCTCATCATCACCAGGCCGGGGATCAGGAAAGCCGTGTAGGTCACGCCCGCGTAGACCTGGACCCGGCCTTCGAGCACGTGGCCGAAGATCAGCAGGTACAGCATGGCCGTCAGGATGGGCGCGGCCACGGTCTGGGTCGCCACTTTCCAGAAGCGCAGGGTTTCCTTGTACACCAGGGTACGGAAGCCGGTCGAAATGAAATTCATCAAACGGTCCCCTTGTCCATGATTTGCAGGAAGATGTCTTCCAGGTCGGCCTGCTGCAACTGCATCTCGTCGATCACGGCGCCGCTTTCGCGCACGCGCGCCAGGATGGTTTCCACTTCCGCGTAGTCGTTGATGCGCAGGTTGTACTCGCCCGGCACGGTCAGCTCGGCGTGGGTGATCAGGTGCTGCAGCTGGGGCGGCAGGGCGCCCTTCAGGTGCAGGTTGAGCTGGGAGCCGGAAATGCGCCGGATCAGGGCGCTCATGGTATCGAGCGCCACGATCTTGCCGCTTTTGAGCATGGCGACCCGCTTGCACATGGCTTGCGCCTCTTCCAGGTAGTGGGTGGTCAGCACCACCGTGTGGCCTTCGCGGTTCAGGCGCGAGATGAACTTCCACAGGGTCTGGCGCAGTTCCACGTCGACCCCGGCCGTCGGTTCGTCGAGCACGATCACGGGCGGCTTGTGCACCAGGGCCTGGGCCACCAGCACGCGCCGCTTCATGCCGCCCGACAGGGCGCGCATATTGGTGTCGGCCTTGTTGGTCAGGTCGAGGTTGAACATCACCTCGTCGATCCAGTCGTCGTTGTTGGACAGGCCGAAATAGCCCGACTGCAGGCGCAGCGTCTCGCGCACCGTGAAGAAGGGGTCGAACACCAGTTCCTGCGGCACCACGCCCAGCTTGCGGCGCGCGGCGCGGAAATCGCCCGTCACGTCGTGGCCGTGGATGGTGACGCTGCCCGCGTCGGGCCGGATCAGGCCGGCGATGATGGAGATCAGGGTGGTCTTGCCGGCGCCGTTGGGCCCCAGCAGGCCGAAGAATTCGCCCTCTTCGATGGCCAGGGAAACGCCGCCCAGGGCCTGCAGCGACTTGTAGCGCTTCTGGACGTTGTTGATTTGGATAGCTGTCATGCTTGACTTGTCAGTTGTTGCCGCGGCGCAAGGTCACGGCAGGGATGCTCGTTGGCGGAAGGTCGTACCAGGCGCCGCGGCGCTGGTGTTGGCAGCGGCAACGTTCAATTATAGGGGAAATTTGATCCGGCAGAGCCGGACCGGGCAATTCGGGGGAGGCGGGGAAAGGGTCAATGGTGATGCAGGTCGGCCGGCGTGGTGGCCAGGCCGAGGGCGGCGGACGCGGGCGCGCCTGCCACGGCGACGAATTCGGCATGGGCCGGATTATCGTCGGCCGCCGCCGCGGCCGGGGCCGCGTCGGGGAACAACAGCGTGCACACGCCGTACAGCTTGGTCAAGCTTTGCAGGGCGGGCGGCAGGTTGCGCAGCTCCAGCGCGAAGCCGGCCTGGCGCGCGGCCCGCTGCCACGCCAGCATGACGGCCACGGCCACCGAATCGACCGTCAGCACGTGGCGCAGGTCAAACACGGTCTGCCCGGCACGGATGGCCGCCAGGCCGCGCTCGAGCGCCGCAGTGGCGTTGAGCACGGTCAGCGACGACAGCGACTGCAGGTTGTCGAGAGGATCGGCCATGGTCGTCGCTTGCCTTCTTATTTGGCGCTGGAGCCGGCGTTGGAAGCGGCCTTGATGGGCTTGCTGGCCAGCTTCTTGTTCTTCTCGGACAGGGCCTTGATCAGGCCGTCGATGCCGCCCTTGCTGATCTCGGAGGCGAAGGTGCCCTTGTAGGTTTCCACCAGCCAGGCGCCCAGCACGTTGATGTCGTAGATCTTCCAGCCGTTGGTGGCCGACTTGGCCACGCGGTAGTTGAGGGGAATCGGCTCGCCGCGGGCCACGTTGACCTGGGACCGCACTTCCACTTCCGTGTCCGACGGGTCGGCGCGCAGCGGCTTGAACTCCACCGTTTCATTCTTGATCTGGGACAGGGCGCCCGAGTAGGTGAAGATCAGCAGCGTACGGAACTCGGCCGACAGGGCCTTTTGCTGTTCCGGCGTGGCGTCGCGCCAGAAGCGGCCCGAGGCCAGCGCCGTCATGCGCTGGAAGTCCACGTACGGCAGGATCTTCGTTTCCACCAGTTCCATGACCTTTTTCTGGTCGCCGGCCTGGATCGACTTGTCGGCCTTGGCCGTGTCGATCACGTCCTGGGAGATGCGTTTGACGAGCACGTCCGGCGCCTCGACGGCGGCCGGGGCGGCGGTGGCGGCGCCGGCATAAGCTGCCAGGGCGACGGTGGCTAAAGCGATCAGTTGTTTAATGTATTTCATATTTTTTAACCTATGTTTAGTTCGCGACGGGTCACAGGCTGTCTTTTTTTGCAGCCGGTGTGTCCGAGTTTAACTCTTTTGCTGCCGGTTCGGATGACACGGGTGCGGAAGTTTCTCCGTCATCAACATTTTTCACCCCATCTTCGTCGCCTTTTGGGCGGCGCTTGCGGGGCGGGGCCTCGCCATCGTAGACCTTGCTTTCGCGCCGCTGCAGGAAGCCGTCGCGCACGAACTCATAGCGGTCCAGGGCCGCATCTTCCAGCAGCGAGGACGCGTCCAGCAGATTGGCGCGCTGGTCCACGGCGCGGGTGGCCGTGCCGATGTTGCGCAGGTAGATAGGTTCCTTGTAGCGCCAGATGTCGCCGTTGAAGTCCAGCGGCAGGGCGGCCGTGTCGCGCACGGTGGAGGCGCCGAACAGGGGCAGCATCAGGTAGGGACCGGACGGCACGCCCCAGTAGCCGAGCGTCTGGCCGAAGTCTTCATTATGCTTGGGCAAGCCGGCCTCGGACGCGATGTCGAGCAGGCCCAGCAGGCCGAAGGTGGAGTTCAGCGTGACCCGGGTGACGTCCGACATGCCGGCCTCGCCCTTACCCTGCAGCAAGTTGTTGACGGCGCTCCAGGCGTCGGCCAGGTTGCCGAAGAAGTTGTTGACGCCCGTCTGCACGAACGACGGCAGCACGGCGCGGTAGGCCGTGGCGGCCGGTTTCAGGGCCACCTGGTCCACCGTGTCGTTGAACTTGAACATGGCGCGGTTGAAGCCTTCGTACGGGTCGCGCGGGTTGGTGCCGGCGCAACCGCTCAGTGCGGCGGCCGCAGCCACCGTCAGCGCGGCGCGGCGCCATTGACCGGGGATGGGATTCATTTGCTGTCCTTTCCTTCCGCTGCCTTGCTGTAGATGAACTGGTTGATCAAGTCCTCCAGCACGGCGGCCGACTGGGTGCGGGCGATCTTGTCGCCGCCGACCAGGTTGTTGGTGTCGCCGCCGGCCTCGAGGCCCACGTACTGCTCGCCCAGCAGGCCGGCCGTGAGGATCTTGGCCGAACTATCCTTGGGGAACTTGTAGCCTTCGTCCATGTCCAGCTTGACCAGCGCCTGGTAACTCTTGTCGTCGAACTGGATCTGGCCCACCCGGCCCACCACCACGCCGGCCGCCTTGACGGGCGCCTGGGGCCGCAGGCTGCCGATGTTGTCGAACTTGGCCACGATAGTATAGGTCTTGCCGAACGACAGCGAGCTCATATTTCCCGCCTTGAGGGCCAGGAACATCAGCGCCGCCACGCCGATCACGATGAACAGACCTACCCACACATCCAGAGATTTACGTTGCATAACATCATCCTAAAGAATTTTTCGCGCGGCGGCGCACGCCGCCAGCCACTGCATTGCATTTATCGGCACAGAAACAACGCCTATTTGCTGAACATCAAGGCCGTCAGCATGAAGTCCAGCCACCAGATCATCAGCGACGACAGCACCACGGTACGGGTGGTGGCGCGCGCCACGTCTTCCGGCGTCGGCTGCGACTCATAGCCCTGGTACAGGGCGATGAAGGTGATGGCGATGCCGAACACCACGCTCTTGACGAAGCCGTTGAAGATGTCTTTCCAGATATCGACCCCGCCCTGCATCTGCGACCAGAAAGCGCCGTCGTCCACCCCGATCAGCTGCACGCCCACCAGGTAGCCGCCGAACACGCCCACGGCGCTGAAGATGGAAGCCAGCAGGGGCACGGCCAGCACGCCGGCCCAGAAACGGGGCGCCAGCACGCGCTGGATGGGGTTGACGGCCATCATTTCCATGGCCGACAGCTGCTCGCCCGCCTTCATCAGGCCGATCTCGGCCGTGAGCGAGGTGCCGGCGCGGCCGGCGAACAGCAGGGCCGTGATGACGGGCCCCAGTTCGCGCGTCAGGCCCAGGGCCACCAGCAGGCCCAGCGACTGCTCGGCGCCGTATTTGTTGAGCGTGTAATAGCCCTGCAGGCCCAGCACCATGCCCACAAACAGGCCGGACAGGGTGATGATCAGCAGCGAATAGTTGCCGATGAAATGCAGCTGCTCGACCACCAGGCGGGGCCGCTTGAGCATGCCGGGCGACACACCCAGCATATTGCAGAACATGCGGGCGCCATAACCGAGGCTCTCGATCTGGTCGCGCGCCGTGGCGCCCAGCCGGGACAGCAGGTTTTCGCCGATCATGGGCGCGCTCCCAGGCCCAGGTCGTCGGCCAGCGACTTGCCCGGGTAATGGAACGGCACCGGGCCGTCCGCCTCCGCGTGGACAAACTGTTTCACATAAGGGTCGGTCGACACCAGCATGTCGTCCGGCGTGCCGTGGGCGACGATCTTGCCCTGCGACAGGAAATAAACGTAATCGGCAATGGCGAAGCACTCCTTGACGTCGTGCGACACCAGAATGGTGGTCGAACCGAGCGCCGTATTGAGGTTGCGGATCAGGTTGGCCGTCACGCCCATGGAGATGGGGTCGAGGCCGGCGAACGGCTCGTCGTACATGATCAGTTCCGGGTCCAGCGCGATGGAACGGGCCAGCGCCACGCGGCGCGCCATGCCACCCGAGATTTCGGCCGGCTTGAGCTTGGCCGCGTTGCGCAGGCCCACCGCGTGCAGCTTCATCAGCACCAGGTTGCGGATCAGCTCTTCCGGCAAGTCCGTATGCTCGCGCAGGGGGAAGGCCACGTTCTCGAACACGGTCAAGTCCGTAAACAGGGCGCCGTGCTGGAACAGCATGCCCATCTTGCGGCGCAGCAGATACAGGTCGTTGGTCTTGAGCTGATGCACCACCTGGCCATGCACGGTCACCTGCCCCTTCTGGGGCCGCAACTGGCCGCCGATCAGGCGCAGGACGGTGGTCTTGCCGCTGCCCGAACCGCCCATGACGGCCACCACTTTCCCGCGCGGGAAGTCCATCTGGAGGCCCGACAGAATGGGGCGCTTTCCATAGGAGAAATGTAGATCGCGGATTTCGACTAGATTGGGCACGACTGAACTCATTTTTTGGGATGCCGTATTGTAGTGCAGAAAGACTAATCTCTGCTGGCAGCGCCCCGAATCGGGACGGGAAATGGCAAATGATACAACACTAATGAACGAAAAGTCAGCAAGTTACATTCGGAAACCAGATTGATTTGTTGCATTGCAACCAAAAAACGGAGATGACGGTACTTCCGTCCTGACGCATAGGTGTATAGCCGCGCAAATGCAATTATTTGTGTTCGTGACGTTCGGATAGTTTTCCTGTGGCAACATTTTGATATCCTCCTGGCTTTCACTTAATGACCTTGGCAATTCTGTTCGGGATTGCCAATAGGAGGATCCTCATGGTTAGTATCATTAGCAAGCCTTGGAAACATTTGCGCACGCAGATCGGACTGCTGTTTTGTCTTATGCTTGTTTCGACTTTCAGCTTCGCGCAGAACGTCGCTCGGGAGCCAGTGCATGGTTACTGGGTAGCTTTTGGTCCATCGTTCACTATGCCCGTTCATACACTGTTTCCCGATTGGTATAGTGCGGCAATTGCCCAGTGTGGGGGCATAGGATACATCCATCCCAATACGACACCGCCAGTGGCCGACCAAGCCCCGGCTAATCTCTATTGCTACTACTGGCCTAACAAAGATGGCTACCACTGGGTCGGGGGGCCTATTATTCCGATGCTTGTCCCGAGACTATAAACCCTCAGCCCCACGACGCTACTCGAAAATGCTACGGCGCACCGGAAACGCCGCCTGATTGTCCGTGCCATGGTGACCCGGTCAAATTCGGCAATAAAGAAGAAGTCCTGTTCGAAAAAGACTACACCTCGCCGAAGGGCCTGGAGTTCGTTCGATACTACTCAAGCAAGCTGCAGGCCGATCAAGGTGCGCTGGGCTACTCATGGCGCCATACGTACGCCAAAACGCTCACGCTGAAAAAATACGATCCGCAGAAGACGTACACCTATCAGTGGCATGCAAAACCGGACGGCACGGGAAGTTGGACCGACGACTGGGGACCTTTCAGCGCAGGTCAGCAGGCGGTCAATATTGTTAACCCGGATGGCTATGGTTTCTACTTTGCTTCCACGGACGGGGGGAATACCTGGGCCACAGACGGTGTTACCAGGCCAAAGCTGCTTGTCGGTGCTCGCGATGCGGCCAATAACCCTACACAATGGCTACTGACCCTGGAAAATGGAGACATCGAAGTCTATGATGCCAGCGGTCGGCTGGCAGAGATTCGCTATCTGCGGGGCCGCAAGATCACGCTGACCTACAGCACGCCAGCGACCATAGATGGCCGATCGGGGGTTCTCACGGACGTGGCAAACGATCTGGGCCAATCGCTGCACTTCACATATGACGAGGCGGCGCGTATCACCACCATGACGGACCCTGCCGGGAACATCTATCAGTACACCTACGGCGGAAAATTCGCCGCGGTGAACACCGTGACTTACCCGGGTGGTGGGCATCGTGAGTATTATTATGACGAGACAGATTCCGTCAATTCGAAAACGTCAGCGTGGCAATACCTGACCGGGATAGCCGATGAAATCACGCCGGGAAATGTTGTGCGTACCGGAAGCATTAAGTACAACGACAAGGGCTGGCCTATATCCGCCGCGCGGGCGAACAACATTGAGCAATACACGTTTGATTACGCCGCCAATACCGTTACCGATCCACTCGGAGCGGTCCGCACCTACGGGTTCTCGACTGTCAATGGAAAAGTTGTCGTCGGTGCCTTGACGCAAACTTACGGCACAGTGTCCAACACTGTCAGCTACTCATACGATGCAAATGGAAATCGCAATTCCGACTACGACTTCAAAGGCAACAGGGTCTATAAGACCTTCGACCTGACCCGTAATCTTGAGCTAACGAGCACAGAGGCGTTCAACGACACATCCGTTAAACGCACGACAACGACCAGTTGGCATCCGTCGCTACCTCTCCCATTAAAGGCCGCGGAGGCATTGCGCATCACAACGTACACTTATGACGCCGTCGGCAACATGCTGACTAAGTCGATCCAGGCCACGACGGACGCCAACGGCTCTCTAGGCCTTAACGCGGCTGTCGTCGGCCCAGTGCAAACCTGGACCTACACGTATAACGCCGCCAGCCAGGTACTGACCATCAAAGGTCCGCGTACTGACGTCAACGACACCACCACCTTCACCTACGATGCCGCAGGCAATCTGACCAGCATCGTCAACGCAGCTGGCCACACGACCACCATGTCGAACTACGACGTCAGCGGCCGCCCCGGCACCATCACCAAGCCGAACGGTGAAACCATTTCCATGACCTATACGCCGCGCGGATGGCTAAGCAGCCTCACCGTTTCTGCCGATGGCCACAGCCAGACCACCGGCTACGACTACGACGGCGTAGGCAATATGACCAAGGTCACACTACCCGACGGCAGCGCCATCAACTACGGTTACGACGACGCCAGCCGCCTGATCTCCCTCAGCGACACGTTGGGCAACCGCATCGACTACACCCTCGATGGCCTCGGCAACCGCACGGCCGAACAAGTGCGCGACCCTAGCGGCACACTGGCTCGCCAAACCTCGCGCATCTTCGACAACCTCGGCCGCATGACCCAACAGACCGGAGGTATGCAATGAACCGCCGCTACCTGAGCGCTGCCGCCTCAGCCCTGCTTATCGCCTTGCATCCAGCAATGGCGCAGACGCAGCAAGACACGATCTACAACTACCAGTACGACTACAACGGCAATCGCACGCAGATCAAAGATCCACTGCAGCAGGTGACCGACATCACCTATGACAGTCTGAACCGGGTGACCAAGCAGCTGCAGCCGCCCCCCGTCGCGGGCGCTACGCGCCCAGCAATCAATTACACGCTCGACGCCCGCGACCAAATGGCCAGCGTGCGCGACCCGCGCGGCCTGACGACCAGCTACACGGTCGATGGCCTGGGCCTGCAGTCCGCGATGACCAGCCCGGATACCGGTAGCGCGGCACAAACCTACGACACCGCAGGCAACCTGCTCACGTCCACCGACGCGCGCGGCAAAGTCACGACCTACACCTACGACGTGCTCTCGCGCGTAACGCGCGTCTCCTACGGCGGCGGCGTGCCAACGCAGTTCGAATACGACGGCGGTGCATCGGGCGCGCCGAACGCCATCGGCCGCCTGACCAAGATGATCGACGAGTCTGGCCAGACCAGCTACAGCTACGACCAGGCCGGTCGCCTGCTGAGCAAAACGCAGCTGACCATTGCCGGCGGCACGACGTTCACCCGCACGACCAGCTACGCGTACCGCGCCGACGGCAAGCTGCAAAGCCTGACCTACCCGAGCGGCAATCGCATCGACTACGACTACGACGCCAACGGCCGTGTGCTTAGGATGACTTTGAACGCGCCAACCGGCGAAGTGAAGGTCCTGCTGGACAATATCCAGTATGCCCCATTCGGCGGCGTGCAATCCTGGCAGTGGGGGAATGGCGCCTTGGCCGCACGTACCTTCGACCTCGATGGCCGCATCAAGACGTACCCGATGGGGAGCGGCCTTGCCCGTACCCTGACCTATGATGCAGCCAGCCGCATCACTGCCATGACACATACCGGCGATGCGAGCGCGCCGGCCTACAATCAGAGTTTCGGCTACGACGCGCTCGATCGACTCACCAGTTACACAACCCCGACGACGTCACAGGGCTACAGCTACGATGCCAATGGCAATCGAACGCAATTCACCATCGGCGCCAATACTTACGCAAATACGATCAGCACGACGAGCAATCGCCTGACGGGTACCAATGGCCCTCTGCCCGCGAAGACCAATGCCTTCGACGCCGCCGGCAATCTGACCGGCGACGGCAATCTGACCTATACGTACAGTAATCGTGGGCGCATGACGAGTGCCACGAACGCGGGTATCAGCACGACTTACCTGTACAACGGCATGGGTGAACGCGTCAGCAAGGCGGGCGGCTACGTGCCAAGTGGCGTGAACTTTTACGCATATGACGGTTCCGGCCATTTGCTCGGCGAATATGACACGAGCAACGCACCTATCGAGGAGACTGTTTACCTCGACGGCATGCCTGTTGCTGTGCTGAAATCGATCGATGTCTACAACGTCTACCCTGACCACCTCGGCACGCCGCGCGTGATCGAGTCCGCCGGGGCCGGTGCCGTTGTCTGGCGCTGGGATACTTCCGATTCGTTCGGCATTGATAGCCCTAACGAAAACCCATCCGGCGCGGGTGCCTTCACTTATAATCAGCGCTTCCCTGGTCAGCTGTATGATAAGGAGACAAATAACCTTTACAACTACTTCAGGGATTATGATCCGCAGACCGGGCGGTATATTCAAAGCGATCCGATCGGGCTGGGCGGTGGTATCAACACCTACGGATATGTAGCAGCAAACCCGCTAAAATACTCGGACCCGACTGGCCAGTGCATCGAGGACTTTTGCATCGGCGAATCGATCGTGGCAGCGTCTTGGTGTGCCGCGAATCCGGCATGTGCTGCTGGCGTGGTGGCTTTCGTTGGTGGCGGTGTCTATGCAAGCACGATTAAGCCGCCACGCGTTAACGACCCGGAAGCAGCGGCGGAGCACCAGGCGTATAAGGATGCATATAGGCAGCCGCCACCGCCCAACATGGACGAATGCGAACGCTTGAAGTGGCAACTGAAGCGAGAGCAAGACCTCTTGGCGGCAAGGATGGTTTGGGATGCCAAGTGGGGTAGTCACCACGCAGACGCGATTGCTCAATCCCAGCGTGCAATAAATAACCTTCAAGAGAAAATTAAAAAGGCAGGATGTAAATGTCCCTGATGCTAAGTGCAGAGGCGAAAGCCGAACTTCAACAGAAGTACTTCTATCTGACAAACTACGAGTCCGATGATCCAACCGATCCGATCGATCCGTTGACCTACGTTGATTCCAACGGTGATTCACTTTTGCATATCGCCGCCCAAAATGGGGATGCCAGGACAATCGAACTTCTCCTGAATGCGGGGCTCGATATCGACCAACTGGGCGACATGGAGTCCACGCCACTCCACTATGCGTATCAAGGTGGGCATCGCCAAGTAATCGAATTGCTGTTGAGCCGAGGAGCTGCCGCTAGCATTCGCAATTTATTTGGCAAAGCTCCTGGCGAGTAGGCGGGACGCATTCGACGCAAACTCAGGCACATCCACTGCCTGTCGAACCCTCGCTGGCCGAGCGCACCGGCCAGCGAGGGGCATACCTGGACCTACACATATAACGCCGCCAGCCAGGTACTGACCATCAAAGGTCCGCGTACTGACGTCAACGACACCACCACCTTCACCTACGATGCCGCAGGTAATCTGGCCAGCATCGTCAACGCGGCTGGCCACACGACCGCCATGTCGAACTACGACGTCAGCGGCCACCCCGGCACCATCACCAAACCGAACGGTGAAACCATTTCCATGACCTATACGCCGCGCGGATGGCTAAGCAGCCGCACCGTATCTGCTGATGGCCACAGCCAGACCACCAGCTACGACTACGACGGCGTAGGCAATATGACCAAGGTCACACTACCCGACGGCAGTGCCATCAACTACGGTTACGACGACGCCAGCCGCCGGACCTCCATCAGCGACACGTTGGGCAACCGCATCGACTATACCCTCGATGGCCTCGGCAACCGCACCGCCGAACAAGTGCGCGACCCCAACGGTACGCTGGCGCGCCAGACCTCGCGCATCTTCGACAACCTCGGCCGCATGACCCAACAGACCGGAGGTATGCAATGAGCCACCGCCACCTGGCCGCAGTCGCGGCAGCCCTGATTGCAGTGTCGCATCCTGTAATGGCACAGACGCAGGATACGATCTACAACTACCAGTACGACTACAACGGCAATCGCACCCAGATCAAGGATCCGCTGCAGCAAGTGACCGACATCACCTACGACAGCCTGAACCGGGTGACGAAACAGCTGCAACCGCCACCCGTCGCCGGCGCGGCACGTCCTGCTGTTAATTACACGCTCGATGCACGCGACCAGATGGCCGGCGTGCGCGATCCACGTGGTCTGACGACCAGCTACACGGTCGATGGCCTGGGCCTGCAGTCCTCGATGACGAGCCCGGATACGGGAAGCGCGACAAAAACCTATGACAACGCTGGCAATCTACTCACGTCCACCGACGCGCGCGGCAAAGTCACGACCTACACCTACGACGTGCTCTCGCGCGTAACGAGCATCTCCTACGGCGGCGGCGTGCCAACGCAGTTCGAATACGACGGCGGTGCATCGGGCGCGCCGAACGCCATCGGCCGCCTGACCAAGATGATCGACGAGTCAGGCCAGACCAGCTACGGCTACGACCAGGCCGGTCGCCTGCTGAACAAAACACAGACGACCATTGCCGGGGGCACGACGTTCACCCGCACGACCAGCTACGCGTACCGCGCCGACGGCAAGCTGCAAAGCCTGACCTATCCAAGCGGCAATCGCATCGACTACGACTACGACGCCAACGGCCGCGTACTGCGCATGACGTTGACCGCAGCAACCGGCGAAGCGAAAGTCCTGCTGGACAACATCCAGTACGCACCATTCGGCGCCGTGCAGTCCTGGCAGTGGGGCAATGGCGGCATCGTCGCACGTACCTTCGACATCGACGGCCGCGTCAAGACCTACCCGATGGGGAGCGGCCTTACCCGTACCCTGACCTACGACGCCGCCAGCCGCATCACGGCCATGGCGCACAGCGGCGATGCAACCGCGGCAGCCTACAACCAAAGCTTCGGCTACGACGCGCTCAATCGACTCACGAGCTACACGACCGCCACGACGTCACAAAGCTACAGCTACGATGCCAACGGCAATCGAACGCAAGTCAGCCTGGGCGCCAATACCTACTCGAACACGATCAGCGCGACGAGCAATCGCCTGGCGAGCACCAGCGGCCCTGTGCCTGCGAAGACCAACAATTTCGACGCCGCTGGCAATCTGACCGGCGACGGTACGCTGAACTATACTTACAGCAATCGTGGGCGCATGACGAGTGTCACGAACGCCGGTGTCGTAACGACTTACCTATACAACGGCGCAGGCGAACGTGTAAGCAAGGCTGGCGGCTACGTGCCAAGTGGGGTGAACGTTTACGCGTATGACGGCTCCGGCCAGCTGCTCGGTGAATACGATGCCGGCAGTGCACCTGTCGAGGAGACGGTCTACCTGGAGGGCATGCCGGTCGCCGTAGCGAAATCGGTCGACGTGTACAACGTCTATCCCGATCATCTCGGCACCCCGCGCGTGATCGAGTCCGCCGCGACAGGCGCCGTTGTCTGGCGTTGGGATACTTCCGATCCATTTGGCATGGATAGCCCCAACGAAAACCCGTCCGGCGCGGGCGCTTTCACCTATAACCAGCGCTTCCCCGGCCAGTATTACGATAAAGAGACCAACCTCTTCTACAACTACTATCGGGATTTTGATCCGCAGACGGGGCGGTATGTTCAAAGCGATCCGATCGGGCTGGACGGAGGCATCAATACTTACGGCTATGCACTCGGGAACCCAATAACCTACTACGATCCCACTGGGCTTCAGGTTCCGATTCCCGCGCCACCTCTGCCAGTACCCGGCGTCCCCAATCCCGCCGCAGACGCTAATTTGGCTATGGCTAAGGCGTTAACACGCGCCATGTCACGCAATCAAGACGAGAAGACTTATCAAACATACACTCGGTGGAACCCGACTACAAAACTCTGCTACACAGGGCGAACTTCTGGAACGGGAACGCCGGAAGAGAACGTTCGAGAAAGGGGCCGCCAACAAGGCACCCTAAATGCAGAAGGTTACGATCCGCCGATCCTGGACCGGTCGAGTTCCAATTCCGATTCGATCCGAGGTCGTGAACAACACATGATCGATTTTAATGGCGGTGCCAGGAGCGATGGCGGCGGTTCGAGAAACGCAATCCGGGGCGTGTCACGAGCAAATTTGTTTGGGCCGTTTATTTACTATCCGGCTGCGGAGCTCGAATTTGGGCTTCCGCACTTTAGAAATGGCAGCGAATGTGGTTGCCCGCTATAAGGAGCATGGGAATGTTAGCTGCTGAATATGCGGAACTTAAAGGCTTTCTATTGTTCTTCACTACGCATGTGAAGAATGTGCGGCCTACGCCTACTGGGAATATTTTGGTCGACGAGTTGAATCGGATGGAGGCTCGATCACCTAGCAAAGCCCGGCAAAGCTTAAGAATGATGATCAATGATTCTCTTGAGATGGCAGGAGACTGGCCTTTGGAAAAAGTCAAGGCTTTTGATCACGAACTGCATGCGGCAGGTGTTATAACGTTAAGTGAGTTACGTCATCGATACTCCCGTCAGTACGCGAAAATTTTGAGCCGCGGGAGTATTGGAAATCAAGTCGAATACTATCTTTTGAAGGGCATACTGGATGGTTTAACATCCTCATTGGATAAATCTGAACAAGCGCTTCTAATGCGGATTATCTCAGAGTATGAGGACGAGGTCGGGCGCGCAATTTGAACGACGCACAGGGCTCCGAAGCCTCGGGGTCACGAGGGCTGAGGGTCCTTCGTTGAGGGCGTAGGGAGGCGTTGTTGCATAAATCCGCTCGCGGCCAGGTTGACTGACGTTTACGCGCCACAAGCGGCACGTCGGGACTGTTAACTTTTGAGGAACTTGCGTAGATTCTGATCTTTTGCCTGAAACGATGCGCAAGGACAAACAGCAACGACAAGAGCCCAAGGGCAAGTACCGCGTTAAAAACTGGCCGGCCTACAATGCCGGGCTGATCGCGAGAGACGACGTGACGATCTGGATGGAGCGGGGCATATGGCAGCAGGGCGCGCAGGCCGCGACGGCCAAACGCGGCCGGCCCTGCGTCTACGCCGATGCGGTGATCCAGATGTTGCTCGGGCTCAAGCAGGTGTTTCGCCTGCCGCTGCGCGCGCTGCAGGGTTTCGCGGGGAGTATGAACAAGCTTGCCTTCGCCGATTTGCCGGTGCCCAACTACACGACGCTGTGTCGCCGCGCCCGCGATCTCGACGTCGTTCTGCCGACCTTGCGCAGCGGCGAGCCGCTGCATCTAGTGGTCGACAGCACCGGCCTGAAGGTGTTTGGTGAGGGCGAATGGAAGGTGCGCAAGCACGGTCGTGGGCAACCTTGAGGACTCGAAACGGAAATGAGCGATACTAAGGCAAAGTTGATTTTAGCGATCTACATCAAGGGCGTATCGCTGGACCCAACCGAAATCACTCGTCTACTTGGAATAGACCCTTCGAAGTCTCAACGTTTTGGGCAACAGCGGCTTACCTCAACAATGCTTCCAATAGCCGCAAAGACTGGCCTTTGGGCCTATTTTGTTGAATCTGACACTGCCACCGTTGCAGACCTCGTTCATCAGTTTGTTGAGCGCTTTAAGAATTGCACTCAAAAGCTAAACATGCTGCCGAATGCTGACGAAGCGTATTTAGATCTATTTATTGCGCACGATGATGATCTCGATGGCGGTGGCGAATATTTCTTTGAATTGGCGCACCAAGACCTATTGTTATTAGGACAGTTTGGCTTGCCGGTTCGCTTCACAGTTGCATCGGTCAGACCGTGACAGATGCACACGAGCGGGTACGCGGCAAGAATGGCAGTGGGGCTCGGGGTCAGATCCGACATCCTGGCACGGGCTGATGCGTAGTTAGTTCGGCCCGCCTGCAGCCATTCTTCTTCAATAAGAAAAGCCATCTCCAACCCGCTGCATCGCGCGCGGGTTCCGCAACGGCTCTTATTTCTTAGCGGCTAAAGAAGGTTAATGCCCCGGCTGCCCAAATACCGTGCTGAGCATGTCCGACACAAAGCACTATCTGGTCTTGGGTGGCTGGTCGCTTGCTCTTGGCAGTGATGCCGTACTGCTGCCGCTGAGGAAAAACGCGCTTGTGCAAACGTCGGCGCGCTGCCAGAAGATGCACCTAGAAAATCATTCAAAATTCGGGAACGGCCTCGTCTGTGCCAGCGCGACAGCCAATCGCGGCACCATGGCGGGCAAGTCGACGCAGTGATTGAAGCGATAGGGTACCTCGGCGACGTATCGCCGAGCATGCTTCGCAAACTTAAACGCGATGCGTTCCTGAGCAAATCTCCGGCGGCCAGCAACAAGTGCAACCCGCTACATGTCAGAGGCACGAAAAAAAACCGGAAGCGGCGGGTGTCGCACCCGTCGGCTTCCGGCCGGGAAAAATCAGTACAGCGGCTGAGCCGGTCGGCTTAGCGCGGCAGGACGGACGAACCCATCAGGAATTCATCGACGGCGCGCGCGCACTGGCGGCCTTCGCGGATGGCCCACACCACCAGCGACTGGCCGCGGCGTACGTCGCCGGCCGCGAACACCTTGGGCACGGACGTCTGGTAGCAGCCTTCGCCGTCCGTGGTGGCCTTGGCGTTGCCGCGGCCATCCTTGTCCACGCCGAACGCTTCCAGCACTTGCTGCACGGGCGACACGAAGCCCATGGCCAGCAGCACCAGGTCGGCCTTCATTTCGAATTCCGTGTTCGGCACTTCCGACATCTTGCCGTCCTTCCACTCGACGCGGCAGGCGATCAGCTTTTCCACCTTGCCGTTCTTGCCTTCCAGGCGCTTGGTGGCCACGGCCCAGTCGCGCTGGCAGCCTTCCTCGTGCGAGGACGAGGTGCGCAGCTTGGTCGGCCAGTACGGCCACACCAGCGGCTTGTTTTCCTGCTCGGGCGGCATGGGCATCAGTTCGAACTGGGCCACGGACGCGGCGCCGTGGCGGTTGGAGGTGCCCACGCAGTCGGAACCGGTGTCGCCGCCGCCGATCACGACCACGTGCTTGCCGGTGGCCTTGAGCTGGTCCTTGACCTTGTCGCCGGCGTTGATCTTGTTCTGCTGGGGCAGGAAGTCCATGGCGAAGTGCACGCCCTTCAGTTCGCGGCCCGGCACGGGCAGGTCACGGGGCTGCTCGGCGCCGCCGGCCAGCACCACGGCGTCGAATTCCTTTTCCAGGTCTTCCGGGAAGATGGTTTCCTTGGCCCAGTTGTTGACGTTGGCGGGGAAATCCTTGCCCACCAGCACGCTGGTGCGGAACACCACGCCTTCCGCTTCCATCTGCTTGATGCGGCGGTCGATGTGCGACTTTTCCATCTTGAAGTCGGGGATACCGTAGCGCAGCAGGCCACCCACGCGGTCGCTCTTCTCGAACACGGTCACGGCGTGGCCGGCGCGGGCCAGCTGCTGGGCCGCTGCCAGGCCGGCAGGACCGGAACCGACCACGGCCACTTTCTTGCCCGTCTGCTGGGCGGCCGGCTGCGGCACCACCCAACCGTGTTCCCAGCCTTCGTCGATGATCTTGTGCTCGATCGACTTGATGCCCACCGGGTCTTCGCTGATGCCCAGCGTGCAGGCCGACTCGCATGGCGCGGGGCAGATGCGGCCCGTGAACTCGGGGAAGTTGTTGGTCGAATGGAGCACGTCCAGCGCTTCGCGGTAGTTGCCGCGGTACACCAGGTCGTTCCAGTCGGGGATGATGTTGTTGACGGGGCAGCCGTTGTTGCAGAACGGGATGCCGCAATCCATGCAGCGCGCGCCCTGTACCTTGGCTTGCTCGTTCGTCAGCGTGATGACGAATTCCTGATAGTTCTTGACGCGCGTGGCGGTGGGCAGGTATGCCTCTTCCTGACGCTTGAATTCCATGAAACCGGTGATTTTACCCACGATAATTCCTCAATATTGTGTGCTGTGCTAGTCGGTCGGGCGCGCTGGCCCGCCCTTCCCGCCGCGGCGGAAAGGGCGCCGTCTGTCCTGTCTTATGCTGCGATCGGCTGCACCACGGCGGCCTCGTTCGCCATGTCCTCGGCCATTTCGGCCAGGGCCCGCTTGTACTCGCTCGGGAAGACCTTGACGAACTTGCTGCGGCCTTCGGCCCAGTTGTCCAGCAGGTAGCGCGCGCGGGTGCTGCCCGTGTGCTTGAAGTGACGCTCGATCAGGCGCTTGAGGATCACTTCGTCCGCTTCCGGCTCGCCGTCGCGATGCTGGGTGTGCCAGGTGGCGCGGTCCACGTGCTGCTCGGCTGCCGTCAGCACCGACTCCAGGCTGACCATGGCCGTGTTGCACTTGCCGGCGAAGTCGCCATCCGGGTCGTACACGTAGGCGATACCGCCCGACATGCCGGCCGCGAAGTTGCGTCCCGTGGCGCCCAGCACCACCACCGTGCCGCCCGTCATGTATTCGCAACCGTGGTCGCCCAGGCCTTCCACCACCGTGGTGGCGCCCGAGTTACGCACAGCGAAACGCTCGCCGGCCACGCCGTTGAAGAACGCTTCACCCGAGATGGCGCCGTACAGCACGGTGTTGCCGATGATGATGTTATCGACGGCCCAGCCGCGGAATTCCGTGTTCGGCCGCACGATGATGCGGCCGCCCGACAGGCCCTTGCCCACGTAGTCGTTGCCTTCGCCCACCAGGTCCAGCGTGATGCCATGCGCCAGGAAGGCGGCGGCCGACTGGCCCGCCGTGCCTTGCAGCTGGATGTGGATGGTGTCGTCCGGCAGGCCGGCGTGGCCGTAGCGCTTGGCCACTTCGCCCGACAGCATGGTGCCCACCGTACGGTTGACGTTGCGCACCGGCGAGATGAACGACACGCGCTCGCCTTTTTCCAGGGCCGCCTTGGCTTGCGCGATCAGCTTGTGGTCGAGCGCCTTGTCCAGGCAGTGGTCCTGCTCTTCCGTGTGGAACACGGACTGGTTGTTCTGCACTTCCGGCTGGTGGAAGATGGCCGAGAAGTCCAGGCCGCGAGCCTTCCAGTGCGAGATCGCCTTCGACTTGTCGAGCAGGTCGACGCGGCCGATCAGCTCGTCGTAGGTGCGGATGCCCAGTTGCGCCATCAGCTGGCGGGCTTCCTCGGCCACGAAGAAGAAGTAGTTGACCACGTACTCTGGCTTGCCGGAGAACTTGGCGCGCAGCACAGGGTCTTGCGTGGCCACGCCCACCGGGCAGGTGTTCAGGTGGCACTTGCGCATCATGATGCAGCCTTCCACCACCAGCGGCGCCGTGGCGAAACCGATCTCGTCGGCGCCCAGCATGGCGGCGATCACGACGTCGCGGCCGGTGCGCATCTGGCCGTCGGCCTGGACCCGGATGCGGCTGCGCAGGCCGTTCAGCACCAGGGTCTGCTGCGTTTCAGCCAGGCCCAGTTCCCACGGCGTACCGGCGTGCTTGACGGACGACAGGGGCGAGGCGCCCGTGCCGCCGTCATGGCCGGCCACCACCACGTGGTCGGCCTTGGCCTTGGTGACGCCGGCGGCCACGGTACCGATACCGACTTCCGACACCAGCTTGACCGAGATGGAAGCGCGCGGATTGGCGTTCTTCAGGTCGTGGATCAGCTGTGCCAGGTCTTCGATCGAGTAGATGTCGTGGTGCGGCGGCGGCGAAATCAGGCCCACGCCCGGCACCGAGAAGCGCAGGGTGGCGATGTATTCGGACACCTTGTGGCCCGGCAGCTGGCCGCCTTCGCCCGGCTTGGCGCCTTGCGCCATCTTGATCTGGATCTGGTCGGCCGAGTTCAGGTAGGCCGCCGTCACGCCGAAGCGGCCCGAGGCCACCTGCTTGATGCGCGAACGCATGGAATCGCCTTCCAACAGGGGAATATCGACCACCACCTGCTCCTTGCCGATCACGGAGGCCATGGTTTCGCCCTGCTTGATCTTGATGCCCTTCAGCTCCATCGTGTAGCGGGCCGGATCTTCACCGCCTTCGCCCGTGTTGGACTTGCCGCCGATGCGGTTCATGGCGATGGCCAGCGTGGCGTGTGCTTCGGTCGAGATCGAGCCGAGCGACATGGCGCCGGTGGCGAAGCGCTTGACGATTTCCTTGGCCGGTTCCACTTCATCGAGCGGGATGGCCTTGGCCGGGTCGAGCTTGAACTCGAACAGGCCGCGCAGGGTCAGGTGACGCTTGCTCTGGTCGTTGATGATCTGCGCGTATTCCTTGTAGCTGGAATAGTTGTTGGCGCGGGTCGAGTGCTGCAGCTTGGCGATCGCGTCCGGGGTCCACAGGTGGTCTTCGCCGCGCACGCGGAAGGCGTATTCGCCGCCGGCGTCGAGGTTGTGGGCCAGCAGGGGATCGTTGCCGAAGGCCAGGTTATGCAGGCGCAGCGCTTCTTCCGCCACTTCGAACACGCCGATGCCTTCCACGTTGGAGGCAGTGCCCTTGAAGTACTTGTCCACCAGCGACTTGTTGAGGCCGATCGCTTCGAAGATCTGGGCGCCGCAGTACGACATGTAGGTCGAGATGCCCATCTTGGACATCACCTTCATCAAGCCCTTGCCGATGGCCTTGGTGTAGTTGTAGATCGCCGTTTCGCCCGACAGCTCGCCCGGCATGCCGTGCGCCAGCTCGACCAGGGTTTCCATGGCCAGGTAGGGGTGGACCGCTTCCGCGCCGTAGCCGGCCAGCAGGGCGAAGTGGTGGGTCTCGCGGGCCGAACCGGTTTCCACCACCAGGCCGGTGGAGGCGCGCAGGCCCTTGCTCACCAGGTGCTGGTGGATGGTGGAGGTGGCCAGCAGGGCCGGAATGGCAACGCGGTCGGCGCAGACGGAACGGTCCGACACGATCAGGATGTTGTGGCCGGACTTGACGGCGTCCACCGCCTCGGCGCACAGCGAGGCCAGGCACGCTTCCACGCCTTCCTTGCCCCAGGCCAGCGGGTAGCAGATGTTCAGTTCATAGGACTTGAACTTGCCGCCCGTGTGCAGGCTGATGCCGCGCAGGCGGGCCATGTCGTCGAAGCCCAGGATGGGCTGCGCCACTTCCAGGCGCATCGGCGGGTTGACGTTGTTGGTGTCGAGCAGGTTCGGTTTCGGGCCGATGAAGGACACCAGCGACATCACCATCGCTTCGCGGATCGGGTCGATCGGCGGGTTGGTCACCTGGGCGAACAACTGCTTGAAGTAGTTGTACAGCGGCTTGAGCTTGTTGGACATGACGGCCAGCGGCGAGTCGTTGCCCATCGAGCCGGTGGCTTCTTCGCCGGCCACGGCCATTGGCGCCATCAGGAACTTCAAGTCTTCCTGGGTGTAGCCGAACGCCTGCTGGCGGTCCAGCACGGAGGCCACGGCTCTTTCGCCGGGGGCGGCCGTGTACTTGATGCGGTTGTGGGCCAGCTGGCTCTCGCTCAGCTTGATCGCGTCGAGCTTGATGCGCACGGCGTTGATCCAGGCCTTGTAAGGCTTGGCGTTGGCGTAGGTGTCCTTGAGCTCCTTGTCGCCGATGATGCGGCCCGCTTCCAGGTCGATCAGGAACATCTTGCCCGGCTGCAGGCGCCATTTCTGGATGATTTTCGATTCAGGGATGGGCAGCACGCCCGATTCGGACGCCATCACCACCAGGTCGTCGTCGGTGACGATGTAGCGGGCAGGCCGCAGGCCATTCCTGTCCAGCGTACCGCCGATGTAGCGGCCGTCCGTGAAGGCCATGGCGGCCGGGCCGTCCCATGGTTCCATCATGGCGGCGTGGTATTCGTAGAAGGCGCGGCGGTTGTCGTCCATCAGGCCATGGTTTTCCCATGCTTCCGGGATCATCATCATCATGGCCTGGGCGATCGGGTAGCCGGCCATCAGCAGCAGTTCCAGCGCGTTGTCGAAGCAAGCCGTGTCCGACTGGCCTTCGTAGATCAGCGGGAACAGCTTTTGCAGGTCGTCGCCCAGCACGGCCGACTTCATCACGCCTTCGCGGGCGCGCATCCAGTTGAAGTTGCCCTTGACGGTGTTGATCTCGCCGTTGTGGGCGATCAGGCGGTACGGGTGGGCCAGCGGCCACTCGGGGAAGGTGTTGGTGGAGAAGCGCTGGTGCACCAGTGCCAGGGCCGACACGCAGCGCGCATCCTGCAGGTCCTTGTAATAGACGCCCACCTGGTCGGCCAGCAGCAGGCCCTTGTAGACGATGGTACGGGCCGACATCGAGGCCACGAAGAATTCCTTGCCGTGGATCAGCTTGAGGGCCTGGATCGCGTGGCCCGACGATTTGCGGATCACGTACAGCTTACGCTCGAGCGCGTCGGTCACCATGATGTCGGCGCCGCGGCCGATGAAGATCTGGCGGATCACGGGTTCCTTGGCGCGCACGGTGGGCGACATCGGCATGTCGCAGTCGACCGGCACGTTGCGCCAGCCCAGCACGACCTGGCCTTCGGCGCGCACGGCCCGTTCGATTTCCTGTTCGCAAGCGATGCGGGAAGCGTTTTCCTTCGGCAGGAACACCATGCCCACGCCGTATTCGCCGGGTGGCGGCAGTTCCACGCCCTGCTTGGCCATTTCGTCGCGGTAGTACTGGTCGGGAATCTGGATCAGGATACCGGCGCCATCGCCCATCAGCGCGTCGGCGCCCACGGCGCCCCGGTGATCGAGGTTTTTCAGGATCAGCAGACCCTGTTCAATGATCGAATGGCTCTTGTTGCCCTTGATGTGGGCGACGAAACCGACGCCGCAGGCATCGTGTTCATTGGACGGATCGTACAGACCTTGGGCTTTCATGGGGGTTCTCCGCTGCATTTTGAAAATCGAAAAGCTAGAGTAGTGCAATGCAACAGAAAATTCAACCATAACAATTAGGGTCGGAGTCGAATTAAATTTTCAAATGACGTCCAAAAAATTAATTAGGGACAGAGTGATGCGGGCGAAAAAATGGGGACGTAACCGTTCATGAGGAAGGATTTCTCGCCCCCGTGCATGAAAGCTCGATCGAGAGCAAGATGGAGTGGCG
>NZ_JBYSZG010000026.1:0-79487 GCF_058786935.1 Rugamonas sp. FW305-51 | reverse complement strand
ACCGCGGCCGTGGAAGCGGCCCGGGCCGGCGAACAGGGCCGCGGCTTCGCCGTGGTGGCATCGGAAGTGCGCAGCCTGGCCCAGCGCTCGGCCACGGCGGCCAAGGAAATCAAGGGCTTGATCGACGATTCCGTGCACCAGGTGGACAGCGGCAGCGCGCTGGTGGACGAGGCCGGCCAGACCATGGGCCTGATCGTCACCTCGGTGCAGCAGGTGGCCGACATCATGGCCGAGATCACGTCGGCCAGCGCGGAACAGAGCCTGGGCATCGAACAGGTGAACGAGGCCATCGCCCAGATGGACCAGATGACGCAGCAGAACGCGACGCTGGTGCAGCAGGCGGCGGCGGCGGCCCAGAGCATGCAGGACGAGGCCCAGGCGCTGGCGCAGTCGGTCAGCGCCTTCAAGCTGCCGGCTGGCATGGAGCAGGCGGCGCCGGCCGCGCGCCGGGCCGCGCCCGCGCCCGCCCCGCGGCTGGTGGCGCGCCCGGCGCCGGCCGCCCGGCCGGCCACCCCGGCCCGGCCCCGGGCGCAGCCCAGGGCCCAGGCCAATTCGGAATGGGAAGAGTTCTAGCGGCGGGCGAGAGCCGTCAGTTGCTGGCCGTGGTGGTCGGCTTGGGCGGCGGGCAGCCGGCGCCCAGGTCGATGTTCTGGTAGCGGATCTCGTATTTACCGCTCAGCAGCTTGTCCACCACCAGCTTGTCGTGCGGCTGCACGAACACATAGCGCACGTTGGCGTGGCGCTCCATGTCGTACACCTTGATGAACACGGCCGAGGGATTGGTGCCATTGTCGAGCAACAGCTGCATGTCGTCGCCCTTGGCGGCCACGGGGAAGCCGTCCACGTAGCCGGACTGGGCCGGCCAGGGCTCGCCGTTGGGCGCGGCCGGGGCCGGGGTGGCCCCTTCGCAGTCGGCGGCCGAGCCCGGCAGCACGATCTGGGACAGCGACAGCACCTTGATGGGGGCCGGGCGCAGCGTGGCCGCGTCGGTCTGGTAGGGATGGGCCACGGCCCAGCTGTCGGGCGCGCCGTCGTTGCGTACGTCGTTGCGGACGTCATTACGCGCTTCCAGCCGCGCACCGGGCTTGCCGGCGGCGCGCACCGCGCCGCGTGCGCCGGCCGGGTCGTCGCCGGCGCCGTCGGCCTTGCCGCCCCAGGCCGAGGCCAGCACGGTGGCCAGCAGCTGGGGCGTGCCGACCATGCTCACGCCGGCCGCCCAGCCCAGCGCCAGGCACAGACCCAGGCTGGTCCACAGGCGCCAGTGGCGGCGCCGCCGCGGCAGGCGCGGCGCGTCGTCATCGGCGCCCCATGCCTGCTGGGGCCCGTCGTGGCGCTGGCGGCCGTGGCCGTCTTCATTGTGGGTGCTCTCGAGCCACTCGATTTCCCATTCCTCGGCCGCGATCCACTCGTCATGTTCCTTGCGGCGCTGGGGATCGGACAGGGTGCCGTAGGCGCTGTTGAGGATGGCCATGATGCGCGCGGCCTTCTCATCCCCGGGGTTCTTGTCGGGATGATATTTCTGGCTCAAGGCCTTGTAGGCGGCACGTATGACTTCCTGCGGCGCCATGCGCGACACTTTCAGGTTGTCATAGTGAGTGTGTATCTTGCCCATCGTTCCATTCAGTTTTCAACAAGCGCGCCGCGACGGGGTTTCACGCTCAATCAGTCATCATAGCCGAGTTTTCGCGCCACAACGCGCGTCAGTCGGGGGGAAAGTGACGGCGGATCAGTGCATGGTCAACATCATCACAGGCGGTGGCTGCGGTCGTGGCCGGCGATCGCCGCCGGCAAGTCCACCTGGCACCCCACCACCAGCACCTTGAACAATTCCCCCATTTCGGCCGGCGACACCAGTTTTTGCAGGGCGTTGGCCTGGGGCAGGTAGCGGCGGGCGTCGGCCGGGTCGGTGCGCAGCAACAGCTGGCCGATGCCGGCCCCGATCAGGAAGCCGGCCTGGTTCATATAGCCCAGCACGTCGGCGCCGCCGTCCTGGGCCGCCAGCGCCATGGCCGTGAAATCGACGTGGGCCGTGATGTCCTGCAGGCCCGGGTAATAGAACGGATCCGGGTGGGCATGGTGGCGGTAATGGCACATCAGGGTGCCGCCGTCGCGCTGGCCCAGGTAGTACTCATGGGCCGGGAAGCCGTAATCGAGCAGGATGGCGGCCCCGCCCCGCCCCCGCGCCAGCATGGCCGCCAGCGACGCCATGAAGCCGCAGGCGGCGCCGTGTACTTCCGTCGTGTAGCCGTCGGCCAGTTCGTCCTGGTGCCCGATCTGGCGCGCGATCTGGGCCGCCAGGGCGGCGTCGGGCGCCGTCTCCACGTAGTCGAAGCGGCCGTCGTGCACCGTCACCTGCAGTTCGCGCCAGCCGTGGGCCGTCTTGCGCACCAGCTGCACCGGCATGGCGTCGAGCACTTCGTTGGCCAGCACCACGCCGTCCCAGGCTTCGGGCAGCGTGTCGAGCCACTCGACCTGGGGGAAGGCGCGCAGCGCCTCCTGCTGGCGGGCCCGCAGTTCGCCCGACAGGTCGACGATGGCGTAGCGCTGCACGGCCACCCCGGCGGCGGCCAGTTCCGTCAGCACATCGCGGGCCAGCTTGCCCGTGCCGGCGCCGAATTCGAGGATCTGCGGCGCGCTTTGGGCGATAATAGCGGCGGCGACCTGCGCCAGCGCGGCCCCGAACAGGGATGAGAGCTCGGGCGCGGTTGTAAAATCGCCATCTTTTCCCAGCTTGGCGGCGCCGCCGCTGTAGTAGCCCAGCTCCGGGGCGTACAGCGCCAGCTCCATGTAGCGGGCGAAGGAAATGGCGCCGGCATGCCGCGCGATGTCGGCGGCGATCCGGTGCTGCAGGGCGTGCGACGCGGCCAGCGCGTCGGAAGTAGGTGCGGGTAGGGACATTCCCGCATTGTAGCGAATCGGCGTGCCCGGGCGCCAGTTGGCCATTTTTATCCAGTGATCCAGTGACGAAGCGATGACGACAGCACAACACCCCCCCCCTCCAGCCACGGCCGCCGGCGCGCCGGCGGCCGCCACGCCCGCGCCGCTGGCGACCGGGGCGCCTGGGTCGCCGGCGCCAGTGGCGCTCGTGACCGGGGCCGGCCGGCGCATCGGGCGCGCCATCGCGCTGGCGCTGGCGCGGGCCGGCTGGGACGTGGCCGTGCACTATCGCGCCTCGCAGGCCGAGGCGCGCGAAGTGGCCGCCGCCATCGAGGCACTGGGCCGGCGCGCCGTCACGCTCGACTGCGACCTGGCCGACGAGGCGGCCGTGCGCCAGTTGGTGCCGCGCGCCGTGGCGGCGCTGGGCGCGCTCGACTGCGTGGTCAACAACGCCTCCCTGTTCGACTACGACAGCGCGGCCGACTTCACGGTGGCCCGGCTGGAGGCCCACATGCGCGCCAACGTGGCCGCCCCCATCCTGCTGGCGCAGGCGCTGCACGGGGCCACGCCGGACGGGGCCCAGGCGGCCGTGATCAACCTGCTCGACCAAAAACTGTACAATCTCAATCCCGACTTCCTGTCCTACACCCTGTCCAAGGCCGCGCTGCAGACGGCCACCACCGTGCTGGCCCAGCAGCTGGCGCCCCGGCTGCGGGTGGTGGGCGTGGCGCCCGGCATCACCATGGTATCGGGCGAGCAGACCGAGGCCGGCTTCGCGCTGGCCCACCAGAAGACGCCGCTGGGACGCTCGAGTACCCCGGACGACATTGCCGCCGCCGTCGTCTACGCGGCCGGGGCCCGGGCCCTGACCGGCACCACCCTGCTGGTCGATGGCGGCCAGCACCTGATGCCGCTGGCGCGCGACGTGATGTTCCTGGCGCAATAGCGCCGTGCAGCGGATGCATGCCGGCAGCCGGATGTGCATCCGAATATTATTGATATCGTTTATTCCGTATTCCCGAAAGAAGGTAAAACCATGTTGTCCGCCCTGTCCCATCCGCGCCTGACCGATTGTCGGCGCCTGTTCCTGCGCAATTACGAAGTGCTGATCAACATCGGCGTGCACGACTTCGAGAAGAAAGGCGAGCAGCGCGTGCTGATCAACGTCGATCTGTACATCCCGCTGGCCCTGTCCACCCCCACCCACGACCAGCTGGAGGAAGTGGTGGACTACGACTTCATGCGCGAGACCATCGCGCGCCGCATGGCCCAGGGCCATGTGCACCTGCAGGAGAGCCTGTGCGACGACGTGGTGCGCGCCATGCTGGCCCACCCGCGCGTGCGCGCCGCGCGCGTGTCGACCATGAAGCCGGACGTCTATCCCGACTGCGAAGGGGTGGGCGTGGAAGTGTTCCAGATCAAGGACAACGTATGAGCGCGGTGCTGAACGAGAGCGCCCAGGCGCAGCCGGCCGCCGCCGGCAAGTCGGCCGAGAAGATCGCGCTGGAGAACAACAAGCTGCACAAGCGCCTGTGCCGCCTGGTGGGCCAGGCCATCGGCGACTTCAACATGATCGAGGACGGCGACAAGGTGATGGTGTGCCTGTCCGGCGGCAAGGACAGCTACGCCCTGCTCGACATCCTGATGACGCTGCGCGAACGGGCGCCCATCCACTTCGACATCGTGGCCGTCAACCTGGACCAGAAGCAGCCCAACTTCCCGGCCGACATCCTGCCGGCCTACCTGACGGAACTGGGCGTGGCCTTCCACATCGAGAACCAGGACACCTACAGCATCGTCAAGCGCGTGATCCCGGAAGGCAAGACCACCTGCTCGCTGTGCTCGCGCCTGCGGCGCGGCATCCTGTACCGCGTGGCCGACGAACTGGGCGCCAACAAGATCGCCCTGGGCCACCACCGCGACGACATCCTGGAGACCTTCTTCCTCAACATGTTCTTCGGCGGCAAGCTCAAGGGCATGCCGGCCAAGCTGGTGTCGGACGATGGCAAGCACATGGTGATCCGCCCCATGGCCTATGTGAAGGAGGAGGACACGGCGCGCTACGCCGAGGTCAAGGGCTTCCCCATCATCCCGTGCGACCTGTGCGGCTCGCAGGAGAACTTGCAGCGCAAGCAGATCAAGAACCTGATGCGCGAATGGGACAAGAAACACCCGGGCCGGGTGGAGAACATCTTCTCGGCCCTGTCGACCGTGGTGCCGTCGCACCTGATGGACCGCGACCTGTTCGGCTTTGCCGGCATCAAGGCCGACGGCATGCCCAACCCGCTGGGCGACATCGCCTTCGACGAGGAGCCGTGCGCCACCCCGGCCACGCTGCCGGGCACGATACCGCTGCAGTCGGCCTGACCTGGCCACAGCGCAACGGGGCCGGTGACGGCCCCGTTGCTATTTCTGCCTACAGCTTGCTGGCCGTGCGCAGCACCGGGTACAGCTGGTAGCGCTCGTCCCACGAGGCGTGGCGGCGGGCGAAGAATTCCAGCCGTGCCTCCGGGCTGGCGGCGAAGGCGGCGTCCTTGGCCAGCCGGTCGCGGAACGCCGCCGCCAGCGCCGGATCGGCCGCCAGTTGTTCGCGCGCCACGTCCTCGGCCACATAGGCTTCCATGTATTCCTTGCGCTCGAAGGCGTTGTTGAAGAAGCCCCAGGCCAGCAGCGAATCGGCGTTGCCCGGCTCGAGCAGCGTCATCAGCAAGCGCGCCTTGGGCTGGGCGATGGGCACGAACAGCGCGCCCCTGGCCAGGCTGCGCGTCTCGTCGCGCCACGCGCCTTCCACCTTGAGCGACTGGCGCCCTTCGAACGACTGCGCCGCCGGCGCGGCCTGGTCGGCGCGGAACGCCTCCACCGCCGCGTTGTCGAGCGCGCCGTCCAGCACCTTGTAGGCAATGCCGTGCAGGCGCAGCTTGGCGGCCACCGCCGCGGCCTGCGCCACCGGCACCAGGTAGCCGCCGCGCGGCGCGCGCACCTGCAGGTCCGGCACGATCTCGTCGCGCAGCGGCACGCTCCACGCCTGCGGGCGGGTCTCGTCGTAATGCGTCATCAGGGCGCCGGACACGTCGGACTGGCTGCGCGTGTAGGCATAGCCGGGGAAGACGATGGTCTTGCTGTTGTAGGTGGTGCGATAGCCTTGCGGCACCTCGGCGCCGGCCAGCGTGGCGCCGCGCGCGTCGGCCTCATGGGCCGTGCGCAGCCAGTCCTTGCCGTGCGCGGCCACCTGCTCCATCACCGACAGCACGGTGTTGCGCGTCACCCGCACCCGGGTCGGGTAATCCTTCCAGGAATGGGTTTCGACCAGCATCGCCATGCGGTTGCGCAGCATGAAATAGCCGGTCGAAAAGCGCGGCGGGGACATCTGGTCGATGAAGCCGGAGGCCGGATCGTCCGTCTCGGCGAACGACATGTAGTACGGCTTGGGATCGGAACCCTGGCGCTTGAGGTCCGCGATCACGTTGTCGCGCAGCGCCGCCCCGGCCTGGCGCAGCGCGGCGTCGCCGCCATGCACCGGCTCGACCTGGATCGACACGTCGGGCTGGAACTTGGCGCCGTCCGTCACGTGCAGGTCGATGCAGGCCAGCGGGTCCCACTGGTTGACCAGCGCCAGCATGGCCTGCATCTCCGGCGCCTCGGCCTTCACGTAATCGCGGTTCAGGTTGTAGTTCTGCGCCGTGGTGCGCCAGCCCATGGCCACCGGGCCGCGCTGGTTGGGGCGGTTCCACTGGCCGAAGCGTTCGTGGCCATCGACATTAAAGACGGGCACGAACAGCAGCACCTGCCGCTCGAGCGCACCGGGCGCCGCCTTGTTCTCGAGCGCCTCGCGCAGCGCCAGGAAGCCGGCGTCCTTGCCGTCGATTTCGCCGGCGTGGATGCCGCCCTGCACCAGCAGCACGGGCAGGCCGCGCTGCCTGGCCTGCTGCGCCGTCAGCGCGCCGCTGCGCGAGACAGCCAGCGCCAGCATGGGCCGCCCTTCCGGCGTGCGGCCGTATTCGAAGCAACGGGCAGCCTTGGGATAGGCCTGCTGGAAGCGGGCGCACAGCGCCACCACTTCATCGTAGCGGCCCGTACTCTGGAAGGCCGAGCGTTCGGCAATGGTGGTCAGGGCGGCGGGCGCGGCGGCTTGGGCCAGCGGCGCGGCGGTGGCAAAGGCGAACAGCAGGACGTTACGTATCATGGGCAAGCTTCCGGCGAAGGTTGGAAAAGTCCGCGCTGCCGGACGGTGGGCCAGCCCGCGGATGCGCGGAAATTATAGTCGGCTTTGCCGCCGCGCACAGGGGCCAGCCATGGCCGCCGGCGGGGAGCCAGCACGCCGTTCAGCCGCCCCGCCCGGCCCGGCCCTTCTCATTACGCGGCGGCGGGCAGCGGCGTGCGGGCGATACTTGGCGCATCGCCCCGCAGCAGCCAGACGCCGGCGCACAGGTGCCAGGCCGCCTGCGCCACCATGATGCCCACCACCAGTTCCAGCCCCATGTGCGGATAGGCATAGGCCGGCGCGAAGATGGACGGCGCGGCGCGACCGGGTCTTCTCAGAATTGCGTGAATTCCAGGCGTTTGCGCGCCTTGCCCGATAGCCGCAAGGCCGCAGGATACAGGGTGGACCTCTTCTTTTTTTTCGGTTTTACTAAAACGCGCGATTGGGTAATAGACCACTATGGCTGCCACGATTTCACTCTGATTAGTGGAAAATCGCGGAACTAAAACGCACGGGATGCCTCTAAAACCTATATAGCCGTTTAGCAGAATTTAGTGTTGCCGCAACGGCTATTTTAGTGCGCGATAGCGCGTTGCAGTGGTCCCTCGCGGGGATTAGCTGCTTTTATAAAACCACCGTCTCAGGGAGCACCACCATGGCTGTCTACGAAAAGCAGGTCCGTTTGCCCGCCGATGTGCTGGAAGAATTGGGTGACCATTCAGGTCGCTGGTGGTCGGACCCCGCGCTGGAACCTATCATCGTCGAGGCCATCCGCGCCTACATCAAACCGGCGCCGGCAAAGCGCCAGCCGCCGACGGACTCGGAGACGGCCGGCTATCGATCGCACGCCTGTTCGGCGGCGATGCGCAGACAGCCAAGCGCACTCCACCACCACATCCGGCGCCGGCGAGCCGTGCAAAGCGCGCTGGAAAACCCCAATCCAAGCCGAAGAAAAGGACCGCCTCTTCATCCAGCGTGGAGGAGATTGTCCATCGTGATGGCAACCAGCGTAAGCATGGTGCGGCGAGAGGTGCTCGACGCAAGCACCGGGCACACGTTCCCGGAAATCCGTGAAGAAAAAAAACCGGCAAGCGTGTGCTTGCCGGTTTTGTTCTCGAAGGCGGCCAGGCCGCCGTCATGGCCCCGCTCAATCCATCGTCAAGCCGCGTGATGCGCCACGCCGGCCGGGGCGTGGAAGGCGGCCACCAGCGCCGCCTCCTTCTGCCTGGCGGCCTTGAAGTGGCGCTCCTTGACGTGGCCGTAGCCGCGGATGTCCTCGGGGATGCTGGCGATGGCCACGGCCTGCGCCAGGTTGTCCGCCGTCAGCTTGGGCAGCAGGGCCGATACGGTCTGGCGATATTCGACGATCAGCGCCCGCTCCATCTTGCGCTCGGCCGTGTAGCCGAAGATGTCGAGCGCCGTGCCGCGCAAGCCCTTGAGCTTGGCCAGCACGCCGAACGCCTTCATCATCCATGGGCCGAATTCCTGCTTGATCAGGTGGCCCTTCGAGTCGTGCTTGGCCAGCAGCGGCGGCGCCAGGTGGAACTTGAGCTTGATGTCGCCCTCGAACATGCCGGCGATCTTCTGCTGGAAGGCGCCGTCCGTGTACAGGCGCGCCACTTCGTACTCGTCCTTGTAGGCCATCAACTTGTAGAAGTAGCGGGCCACGGCTTCGCTCAGGCGGGTGCCCTTGCCCAGCTTGGCCTCTTCCGCCCGCACCTGGTCGACGAACGACTTGTACTCGAACGCATAACGGGCGTCCTGGTAGGCCGTCAGCAGTTCGACGCGGCGGCTGACGATGTCGTCCAGCGACTGCGTGCGCTTGAACTCGATCACCTTGGCCGGCGTCGTCATGCGCACCACGGAGGCCAGGTCGTGCGCGGCCGTGCGGCCCCACGCGAAGGCCGACTTGTTGAAGCTGACCGACACGCCATTGAGCTCGATCGCCTTCAGGATGGACGCCTCCGTCAACGGCACGTGGCCCTTCTGGAACGCATAGCCCAGCATGAACATATTGGTGGCGATGGAGTCGCCCATCAGCGCCGTGGCGATCTGGCCCGCGTCGACGAAGTCGGTATGGTCGGCGCCGCAGGCCTTGACGATCTCGCCGCGCGAGGACGCGTCCGGGAACTGCCAGTCCGGGTTCTTGACGAAGGCTGCCGTCGACGAGCCGGTCGAGTTGATGGCCGCGTAGGTGCGGCCCTCGCCCATGCGCGATAAGGCGTCGCGGCTGGCCGTGACGATCAGGTCGCAGCCGATCACCAGGTCGGCGCTGCCGGTGCCCACGCGGGTCGAGTGCAGGTCGGCCTGGTGGTCGGCCAGGCGCACGTGCGACATCACGGGGCCGCCCTTCTGGGCCAGGCCGCTCATGTCGAGCACGATGGCGCCCTTGCCTTCCACGTGGGCGGCCATGGCCAGGATCTGGCCCACCGTCACCACGCCGGTGCCGCCGATACCGGTGATCAGGATGCCGTAGGGCTGGGCCGTGCCCGGCAGGACGGGCGCCGGCAGCACCGGCATGGCGGCGTCGCCGGCGGCAGCCTTCTTGGGCTTCTTCAGGGCGCCGCCTTCCACCGTCACGAAGCTGGGGCAGAAACCGGTCACGCACGAGAAGTCCTTGTTGCAGGACGACTGGTTGATCTGGCGCTTGCGGCCCAGTTCCGTTTCCAGCGGTTCCACCGACAGGCAGTTGGACTGCACCGAGCAGTCGCCGCAGCCTTCGCACACGGCCTCGTTGATGACGGCGCGCTTGGCCGGGTCCGGGTACTCGTTACGCTTGCGGCGGCGACGCTTCTCGGAGGCGCAGGTCTGGTCGTAGATCATGGCCGACACGCCCGGCTTGTCGCGCAGCTCGCGCTGCACGTCCATCAGTTCACTGCGGTGGCGCACCGTCACGCCTTCGGCCCACTTGTAGTCGGCCGGGTATTTTTCCGGTTCGTCGGTGACGACGATGATGGGGCCCACGCCTTCGGCCGCGATCTGGCGCGAGATCATGCCAGGGTCCAGCGGACCGTCGAATTCCTGGCCGCCCGTCATGGCGACGGCGTCGTTGAACAGGATCTTGTAGGTGATGTTGACCTTGGCCGCCACGGCGGCGCGGATGGCCAGCAGGCCGGAGTGGAAGTAGGTGCCGTCACCGAGGTTGGTAAATACGTGCTTCTCGTTGGTGAACGGGGCCTGGCCGACCCAGGTCACGCCTTCCGCGCCCATGTGGGTGAAGGTGGACGTTTCGCGGTCCATCCACAGCACCATGTAGTGGCAGCCGATACCGGCCAGCGCGCGCGAGCCTTCCGGCACCTTGGTCGAGGTGTTGTGCGGGCAGCCGGAGCAGAAGTACGGCGTGCGGTCCGTCTCCGGATTGGGCTTGACGGACACCGACTTGAGCACCAGCTCCTTCGCCTCCAGGAAGGCGATGCGCTCCTTGACGCGCTGCTCGACGGGATGGCCGGCGCAGTAGTGCGAAATGCGGCTGGCGATGGCGCGCGCGATCTGGGCCGGGTTCAGTTCATAGGTGGCCGGCAGCAGCCAGTCGCCGTGGCCCGTGTGGCCCTTGTTGCTCCACTCGCCCGTGTCGTCGAACTTGCCCACCACGCGCGGACGCTGGCCGTCGGGCAGGTTGTACAGCTCTTCCTTGAGGGCGTATTCGAGGATCTGGCGCTTTTCTTCCACCACCAGGATCTCGTCCAGGCCCTTGGCGAATGCGTGCACGCCGTCCGCCTCCAGCGGCCAGGTCATGCCGATCTTGTACAGGCGCAGGCCGATGTCGGCCGCCGCCTGCTCGTCGATGCCCAGGTCGGCCAATGCCTGGCGCGTGTCGAGGTAGGACTTGCCGGCCGTGATGATGCCGATCTTGGGCCGGGGGCTGTCCCAGATGATCTTGTTGAGCTTGTTGGCGCGCACATAGGCCAGGGCCGCGTACCACTTGTAGCTGTTCATCCGCACTTCCATGTCGAGCACGGTGTCCGGCCAGCGGATATTGAGGCCGCCCGGCGGCAGGTCGAAGTCGTCCGGGATCACGGTCTGGACGCGGTCCGGGTCGAAATCGACGACGGCGCCCGACTCGATGATGTCGGTCACGCATTTCATCGACACCCACAGGCCCGTGTAGCGGCTCATGGCCCAGGCGTGCAGGCCGTAGTCGATGTATTCCTGCACCGACGACGGATACAGCACGGGGATGCCGCAGGCGTTGAGGATGTGGTCGGACTGGTGGGCGGTGGACGAGGACTTGGCCGCGTGGTCGTCGCCGGCCAGCACCAGCACGCCGCCGTGCTTGGCCGAGCCAGCGTTATTGGCGTGCTTGAACACGTCGCCGCAGCGGTCCACGCCGGGGCCCTTGCCGTACCACATGGCGAACACGCCGTCGTACTTGGCATCCTTGAACAAATTGGTCTGCTGCGTGCCCCAGACGGCCGTGGCGGCCAGGTCTTCGTTCATGCCGGGGTGGAACTTGACGTGATGCTGGTCCAGGTATTTCTTGGCCTTGATGGCCGTCATGTCGACGCTGGTGACGGGCGAACCTCGGTAGCCGGTGATGTAGCCGGCCGTGTTCAGGCCCGCCTTGAGGTCGCGCTCGCGCTGCATCATGGGCAGCCGGATCAGGGCCTGGGTGCCCGTCATGAAGGCGCGGCCGCGTTCCAGCGTCCACTTGTCGTCGAGGGAAATGGGGGCGTCCGCAGGGACGCCCGGCTCCAGTTGCGAGCCCTTGTGAGGTGCATTCATTACTTCGTCTCCAATATTCTCATTGCGGTGCACTGCCGGGCGGGGTGGGCCCGGCAGCGCGCGAGCCGATCCGCCTTGTGGGCGGACCGGCACGGATTTGGTTATAACAGGGTATCACAGGCTGGCGCGCCGTTCTGCGCGGCGCTACTCATCCATTCCCTGCGGGATAGCGGCCGTCAGGCGGCCGTCTTGCCCGGGTCTTGCAGCACGCCGCGCTTGATCTGGTCCAGCTCGATCGACTCGAACAGGGCGCGGAAGTTGCCTTCGCCAAAGCCCTGGTCGCCCTTGCGCTGGATGATCTCGAAGAAGATCGGGCCGATCACGTTCTGGGTAAAGATCTGCAGCAGCAGTTCGCGTTCCGTTTCCGTGCTGTGGCCGTCGATCAGGATGCGCAGGCGGCGCAAGTCTTCCAGGCGCTCGCCGTGGCCCGGCAGGCGGCGGTTGACCAGCTCGTAATAAGTCTCGATGGTGTCCTGGAACACGATGCCCTGGTCGCGCAGCTGCTGGACGGAAGTGTAGATGTCGTCCGTGCCCAGCGCGATGTGCTGGATGCCCTCGCCATGGTACTGGTCCAGGTATTCGGCGATCTGCGACTTGTCGTCCGAGGACTCGTTGATGGGGATGCGGATCTTGCCGCACGGCGAAGTCATGGCCTTGGACTTCAAGCCCGTCAGCTTGCCCTCGATATCGAAGTAGCGCACTTCGCGGAAGTTGAACAGGTTCTCGTAGAACTCGGCCCATTCCTTCATGCGGCCGCGGTGCACATTGTGGGTCAGGTGGTCGATATAGGTCAGGCCATTGCCGACCGGATTGGCCACGGCGCCGGGAATGGCGACGAAGTCCACGTCATAGATGCTGATGTCGCCGATGGCGCCCGGCTGCGGCGCGCCGTCCGCGCCCATGCCCTTGCCGCGCCAGCGGTCGACGAAATAGATCAGCGAGTCGCCCACGCCCTTGATGGCGGGGATGTTCAGTTCCATCGGGCCGGTCTTGTTGTCGAAACCCCAGGCGCCCAGTTCCAGCGCGCGCTTGTAGGTGTAGGCGGCGTCGTTGACGCGGATGGCGATGGCGCACACGGACGGGCCGTGGTGGCGCGCGAAGCGCTGGGCGAACGAATCCTGCTCGGCGTTGATGATGAAGTTGATGTCACCCTGGCGGTACAGCGTCACATCCTTGTGGCGGTGGCGGGCAATGGCCGTGAAACCCATGCTCTCGAACAGGGCGCCGAGCGCCTTCGGATCCGGTGCCGCGTACTCGACAAACTCAAAACCATCGGTCCCCATCGGGTTGTCCCAAGGCTGGAATTGCATAGCTGTCTCCTCAGTAGAATAGCGCACAGTATAGTCGCGAGGCGGCGGCATTAAATTGCAAACAATTCCCGCCCTCCGGGAATTTGCGCAATAATATTGCCTGAATTTTTCATTATTGAGGTATTTATGACCAAGATAGCGCTCGATAAGACGGACCGCAAGATTCTCGGCATCCTGCAGCAGGATGGTCGCCTGTCCAACCAGGACGTGGCCGAGCTGGTCAGCCTGTCGCCTTCGCCCTGCCTGCGCCGCATCAAGCGGCTGGAGGAAGCGGGCGTGATCCGCCAGTACGTGGCGCTGCTGGACCCGGACAAGATCGGCCTGGGCCTGCTGGCCTATGTCAACGTGCGGCTGGAAAAGCACAGCGAAGCGGGCGCCCACAGCAACGCGCGCGCCCTGGGTGCGGCAGCCGCGCCGGCCTCGCCGCGGGCCGACTTTGCCGTCTCGGTCGAGCAATGGCCGGAAGTGGTGGCCTGCTACGCGATGACGGGGGAGATGGATTACCTGCTGCGGGTCCACGTGGAAGACATGGACCACTTCTCGCGCTTCATGATGGCCACCCTGCTGCGCCACCCGGCCGTACTGGACGTCAAATCGAGCTTCGCCCTGCAGCGCATCAAGGACACCACGGCGCTGCCGCTGGTGTAAGGGAACCTGGAGGCGGACGAGGCATTCTGTCGCGCTAATCGGCGCGGCCTCGTTCGCCAGAAAACGTGTCCGGGTGGAGGGAGCCATTAAGAAGACAATATTTTCCACCCCTCTTACCTTCGGGAATCCACGCGCTTACCCTCGCAGAGCTTCACGCGGTGGCCGGCTACGATGATGCAGGCATGGGCCGATCTATTTGATCAATGGGAGCAAGCGGAAGAAAATTTGCCACAAAAACAATCCGCTTCAACTTGATATTAATCCTCTATTGGTGAATTAACGTGCCGCGGAATCGCAAATTTTGCGACACGGGCAGTTTCAGCTTGTCGGCAGACAATGAGTCACAATTTCGCTAAGCATGTCGAGAATCCATTTTTCAATGTTGACTGATGCCAGCCTCATTCAAGAACTTATCGATCGAGAAGCCAAGCATAAAAATAGTGATGGCAACATAGAGTACTCGCCTACCGCTGGCTAAGATGATGAATTACAATCTTTGCGATTTAAGCCGATTTAATACGACTCTAACCTGTTAAGCCGGAGTGCTGACATGACTGCTGAACCTTGGGTGTCCGTCGAACAGATTGCCGAGCATCTAGGCGTAACGCGCGATTCGATCTACCGCTGGATTGACCACAAGGGCCTACCCTCTCATCGCGTGGGGCGATTGTGGAAGTTCAAGGTGACCGAAGTGGATGATTGGGTGTGCGCGGGTCGCGCAAATGAAGAACAACGCAGCGATGGTCAGAAGTCATCGCCAAAAACTTGAGGAATGGCTGAATGCCTACATTAAACTGGATCGGCAAAGAAGCCGTCGTTAAACATCACAAGGAAGTGCCGTTCCGCCTGCTGGAACCTGTGCCAGAACTCTCCTGTGGTCTGGAGAATTCGGGCAACCTCATCGTGCAGGGAGACAACCTTGATGCGCTCAAGGCGCTATTGCCGCGTTATGCGGGGCAGGTGAAGTGCATCTACATCGATCCGCCGTACAACACGGGACAAGACGACCGAGGTGCGGACGGCCTGCGCACGGGCTGGATCTACAACGACCGTGTTGAAAGTCCTGAAATCCGCGAATGGCTAGGTAAGGTCGTTGGTGTCGAAGCGGAGGATCTGTGTAGGCACGACAAGTGGCTCTGCATGATGTACCCACGATTACGCCTCCTTAAAGACTTCCTGCGTGACGATGGCGTCATCTTCGCGAGCATCGATGATATCGAAGTTGCGAGCCTGCGCATGCTATTCGATGAGATTTTTGGTGTTAGCAACCGTATCGGCGTTATTGTTTGGAAGAATGCTACAGACAATAACCCGACCCAAATTGCCAGCGAGCATGAATACGTGCTCTGCTATGCCAAAGACAAGCGCAAGATCGCGAGCGAGTGGAAAGCGTCGAGCCTTGAAGTTAAAACCCGGCTGCTTGAAGTGGGCGAGAAATTCGTTAATCAGCACCAAGACCAGGTCAAACGTCAAGCGGCCTACACGAAGTGGTACCGTGAGAACAAATCGCAGCTGTGGCCCTTCGAGGATTACAAGTTCATTGACGGTGGTGGCGTCTACACAGGTATGCGCTCGGTCCACAACCCGGGCAAAGAGGGTTACCGGTACGACATAATCCACCCGGTAACAAAACAGCCTTGTCAGCAGCCCTTGATGGGTTACCGATTTCCCGAGGAGTCGATGCAACGACTCATTCAAGAGGGGCGAATTATCTTCGGAGAAGATGAGACAAAGTTGGTCGAGCTCAAGGTCTACGCTAAGGACTATCGCGCCAAGCTCTCGAGTCTTTTCGAGCTCGATGGGCGTATCGGCACAAACGAGATTAAGGCGATCTTTCCGGAGGATAAGCGACCATTTGATTTTCCAAAGCCCACGGAGCTGATCGAAGAGTTGTTGAGCTTTACGACCAGTGCCGACGATTTGATATTGGACTCTTTCGGAGGCTCTGGAACAACAGCAAATGCTGTCCTGAAGCTGAACAATGCAGATGGTCAAGCCCGCCGATTCATTTTAGTCGAGATGAAGGATGTCATCGCGCGCGATGTAACAGCTCAGCGAGTGAAGCGCGTCGCATCGGGCTTCACGACCAGCAAGGGAGTAGAGGTTCCAGGACTCGGAGGCGGCTTTCAATTCTGCCGCCTGTCTACGGAACCGCTGTTCACTGCAGAGGGACAGGTTCGCGCTGATGTTACGTTCGCCCAACTGGCCGAATTCGTCTGGTTCGCAGAAACCGGCAGCGGGTACACAGGTCAAGGAAATTCGGCGCTTCTGGGCGTGCATGAGGGGCGCGGTATTTACCTACTCTACAACGGCATCCTTAAAGACAAGTCTATCGCTGGCGGCAATGTACTCACCGGGCCGGTGTTTGACGTATTGCCGAAATTCGCTGGTCCCAAGGTGATCTACGCCGCCGCCAATCGCATGGGCGGCCGTGCTGCGCGTGAAGGCGTCAGCTTCAAACAAACTCCTTATGCATTGGACGTGTAAGCCATGACCACATTTGCACCAAAAACCTACCAGTCGCAAGTGCTAGATAGCGTGCTGGCCTACTTCAAGGCCTGCCACGAACTGCCGTCGCCGTCGATTGCCTTTACCGCGACCACGGAGCGTCTGTGGGGCCGTGGCAATACCTATAACCCGCTCTCGGGATTTCCGTCGGATATGCCATATTTCTGCCTTCGCGTGCCCACAGGCGGCGGCAAGACCTGGCTGGCAGCGAAGAGCGTGGCCCTAGTCAATACGCACCTGCTGCGTTGTGAGCAAAGCGTTATTCTATGGTTGGTACCGTCGAGGCCGATCCGCGAGCAGACTCTGCGTGCCTTACGCGATCGCCAACACCCTTACCATACCGCATTGCGGGAAACAGGCCCGATTACCGTACTGGATCTGGAAGAAGCCAAAAGCGTAACCCGCGCCACTTTAGATACGTCGACGACCATCATCGTCGCAACTCGGCAAGCGTTTCAGGTTGAGGAAGAGGAATGCCGCAAGGTGTACCAGTCCAGCGGCGCACTGATGCACCACTTCGATAATCTGTCACCTACGCAGCGGGACGAATTGTTGACCGAAGGCGAAGGCGCGGACCGGATTACGCCATATTCACTGGCCAACGTGCTGCGTCTGCGTCGCCCCTTCGTTATCGTCGACGAGGCGCATAATAACCGCACAGAACTGGCTTTCGACATGCTGGCACGATTCCGCCCCAGCGGCGTGATGGAATTGACAGCCACGCCAGATCTGGAGCGCACCCCAAGCAACGTATTGCACAGCGTATCTGCCGCCGAGTTGAAGGTGGAAGAAATGATCAAATTGCCGGTCGTACTTGAAACGGAGCCAAACTGGCAACAGTGCTTGGCCGACGCCATCGGTCGCCGTGATGCCCTGCACAAGCTCGCGGACGATGAACGTCGGGCGGGTGCCGCCTATTTGCGGCCACTGGTGCTGATTCAGTCAGAACCGCGCCGGACGGGAGTCGATACGCTGGACTTCGAGCGTGTGAAGAACGAGTTGATTACCAACCACGGAATTCCGGCCAGCGAGATCGTTGTGGCCACCGGCGAAGATAAAGGGCTGGAGCAGGTCGATGCGGACTACAAGCTGGGCATTGCCGATCCAAGCTGCCCAGTGAAATTCGTCATCACGCAGAAGGCGCTGGCCGAAGGCTGGGACTGTCCTTTTGCCTACATTCTGGTCAGCATGGCCTCACTGCATTCGGCCACGGCGGTCGAACAGTTGCTCGGACGCGTATTGCGGCAACCAGGCGCGAGTCATCGACAGACGCCGGCGCTGAATCAGTCATACGCCTTCGTCGTCTCGCGCAACTTTGCTGAGACCGCCGGCGCCTTGCGTGACCGATTGGTAGCGGGGGCGGGTTTCGAACGTCGCGAGGTGAACCAGTTCGTGACCGCGGCCAAGGCAGAACAATCGCGGTTGGATCTGGAGGGCCACGCCGGGCGTGTTGTCGTTCGGCCGGTGGTGATTAAGCTGTCAGAGAAGCCCGACCTCAAGAGCGTATCCAAGACAATCCGCGACAAGGTGAGTTGGGATGCCAAGCTGAACACGCTGACCATTAGTACCCCACTGACCGCCGATGAGACTGAGACACTCAAGGCATCAGTCACTACAGAAACATCGGCGGCGGCCATCGTTGAAGCCGCCGAAGTAAGCCGCACTACTGCCATAGAGTTTTTTCAGACGCCTGCTGAACTGGGTGAACGCTTCTGCGTGCCGCAACTCGCACTACGCATTCAGGGGGAGCTTGCTTTATTCGATGACCCGGAGGTGCTGGAGTATCCGTGGGATCTCTCGCCTTACGACGCAGCGCCAACGGCTGACGACCTCTCGGCGCTGGGTGCAGGGCTCAAGGTTTCGGAAGGTGGCGAGATCGATGTGGACGATGTCTCTGGCCGCGTCATTTCACGCTTCCTGCCCGATCTACAGCGTGACTTGGGTCTGGTGTACCAACCAGAAAATTGGGATGAGATTCGCATCGCCACTTGGCTTTGTCGCAATTTGCCGGAGCAATCCCTTACCCATGCAAGCAAGCAAGCCTTCGTTGCCGCGTGGCTGACTGATCTGCTGCGCCAGGACGATGTCACGCTGGCCCGCGTCAATCTGCAGAAGTTTCTGATCCGGAATCGCCTTGAGGCGCGCATCCGCGACTTGCGCAAGCAGGCGGTTGGAAAGGCATTCCAGCAAACGTTATTCGGCGCCGACTCTGCATCACGCGTCGCGGTAGGCGACCAGTATGCTTTCGAATTTCATGCGCAGGCCTACGCACCCAGCCGCGATTATGACGGCCGCTTTGGACACTTTGATTTCAGGAAGCACTTTTACGGACGCATGGGCGATTTCGACAGCAAGGAGGAATTCGAGTGCGCTTGCTGGCTGGATATTCAGGCGCAGCAGGGGCGAATTCAGTTCTGGGTGCGGAATCTTGTGCGGCGCGAAGGAAGCTCGTTCTTCCTGCAAAAGGCGGACGGGCGCTTCTATCCAGACTTTCTATGCCAACTTCCCGGAAAAGAGAATAAATCGGGACCGACTCTTGCCGTCGAATACAAAGGTGCCGACCGCTGGTTATCGGCCGAGGATGATCGATTAATTGGTGGACTATGGGCCAATCTTTCCGAGGATCGATGCCGATTTGTGATGGTGAGGGATAAGCGCTGGGACTGGATTGAGGAGCATTTGAAATGACATTAAATCAAACCCAAGCCTCCGCTACTATGAGCACCGAATTTCTGAAGCGGCATGCTCAAACGCTCTGCGAATTTGCCGCAGCCACCCAGGCACGCGCCAATCAACATCCTGACGACCGGTGGCTGGCGATCGCGGCGGACAATCAACGCCAGGCAGCTAGCGACGCAACGCAGGCCCTCGCCGTCGCACATGCTCAGGAAACGGCTGTCGCCGAACCGGAAACTTATGAGGAAGTTATTTCAGGCTGCGTCGCCGGAATAACCGACACGGGCAAACTCGAACTCAGAACTTCCGAAGGTAAAGTCCACATCCGCTTTCCTCTTGACCTTACGGAAAAGGTCCAGCATTTGTCGATAGCAAAGCTGGCGGAACTTCGTGTGAGCACCACCAGATATTGGGATGCTGTCGCCAAGAAAGACGTGTTCAGACGCCTGCTCATCGACATCTCCGCCCCTTGATAAAACACGCCACCAGATCAGATACGGGCTACGCAATCGACCCGCCGAACGACTACAGCCTGGCCGGCCGCGGCGTCAAGCGACCGGGCAACGAGCGGACCCAGGAAGCGGATTTCCCCCTGCCGTCAGCTACTCCTGGCGCTTGCGGCCCACCAAGCGGTTCAGCCACTTGCTGGCGAAGCGCTTGTTGGCCTTGAACGTGTAGTCGAGCGTGGCGAACTGCTCGTCGAGCGCTTCCTGCAGCACGCTGGTCGGATTGGCGGGCGGCAACTTCAGGTAAGCGTCCGCCTCGCCATAGTCGCGGTGGATCTCCATGCCGGCCTTCTTGGCGATGTGCATCATGGTCGCGTTGGACGACAGGCAGTGCATGTACAGCGTGTCGACGTCGCTGTTGCGGCAGTGGATGGCGGCCCGTTCGAACAGTTTGGTGCCCACGCCCATGCCGCGCGCCGAACGGCCCACGGAGACGCCGAACTCGGCCACCTGCTCCTTTTCCGTCACCGCGTTCCGGTCCGGTTCCTTGGGCGCGAACGCCAGATGGCCCACGGCCACCAGCGTGAACAGCCGGTTATAGACCCCGAACACCATGTCGCGCGCGAAGTCGATGCGGTTGACGTAGGCCACCACCTGCTCGTCGGGCAGCATGGTGCCGAAGCGCAGCAGGCGGTCGCGCGGTTCCAGCGCCAGGAAATGCTTGACCATGCGCCGCCGGTCGCGCTCGCCCAGCTCCTTGACCAGCACGGTGGGGCGCTTGCGCTCGCCGTTGCTGTCGCGCCGCCGGAATGGATTGGAAAACATATCGGTCGGGTTCACTCGTGGACTCCTCGCCGCCGCAGAATAGGTTGGTGCGATGCGCATGGTGCGGCGCAGCATGCACCTATTGTATCCCAGCTCAGGCGCCGGGGGACGCACCGCCGGCACCATCCTCGCCGCTATTGCGGTCCGCCTTGATTTGCTCATCCTCGTCGGCCGGCGCGGCCGCGCCCAGCGCCGCCTTGACGGCCGCCACCCGTGCCTTGTGCACCATCTCCGGAATGCGCTGCGGTTGCGCGCCGCAGCGGGCCGCCACCTCGCCCGCGTTGACGCCGCGCGCCGCCGCCAGCGCGTCCTGCAAATGGGCCAGCTGGGGGAAAGGCTGGTCGCGCAAGCTGGCCGTCGCGCCCGTGCGCCCGCGCGCGTCGCACTCGGTGGCCTGCAGCATCTGGATGAAACGGGCCGGCTTGCGGAACGCATCGCAACGCTCGAGCAGCGTGACGATGGTGTTCGGACGCAGGATCTGCGCGCGGCACACGTTGCCGTGTTCGCGCGCCGTCATCACGGCCAGGTCGCGGCATTCGGACGGCACCCGCAGGCGCTGGCACAACTGTTCGACCAGCTTGACGCCCAGGCCCTCATGGCCGTGGTGGGCCGGCCAGTTTGCCGGCGGCGTGGCGCCCTTGCCCAGGTCGTGCATCAGGCAGGCGAAGCGCACCGGCAGCGCCAGCCCGGCGTCGGCCGCGCAGTCGATCACCTGCTCCACGTGCAGGCCGGTGTCGATTTCGGGATGGTGCTGCACCGGCTGGGGCACGCCCCACAATTTGTCCAGCTCCGGCAGCACGCGCGCCAGCGCGCCGCAGTCGCGCAGTACCTGCAGCATGCGCGAGGGCCGCTGTTCCATCAGGCCGCGCGACAGCTCCTGCCACACCCGCTCGGCCACCAGCGCGTCCACTTCGCCCTGCTCCACCATGCGCCGCATGAGGGTGTTGGTTTCCGGCGCCACCGTGAAATCGGGGAAGCGCGCCGCGAAGCGGGCCACGCGCAGGATGCGCACCGGGTCTTCCTCGAAGGCGTCGGACACGTGGCGGAAGATGCGCCGTTCGATATCGCGCTGGCCGCCGAAGGGGTCGGTCAGCGTGCCGTCGTCGGCGCGGGCGATGGCGTTGATGGTCAGGTCGCGCCGCACCAGGTCCTGTTCCAGCGTGACGTCGGGCGCCGTGTGGAACACGAAGCCGCGGTAGCCGGGCGCCGTCTTGCGCTCGGTGCGGGCCAGCGCGTATTCCTCGTGCGTATCAGGATGGAGGAACACGGGGAAATCCTTGCCCACCGGGCGGTAGCCCAGCTTGAGCATGGCTTCCGGCGTGGCGCCCACCACCACGTAATCACGGTCCTTGACGGGCAGGCCCAGCAAGGCGTCGCGCACGGCGCCGCCCACAACGTAAATTTGCATGCGTCAGTCCGGCATTTCGGCGTCGTGGCGGGGCGCCATTTCCGTCTCGGCCAGCGCCTCGGTGACCCAGCGCGCCACGGCGGGATGGGCGCACACGCGGTCGCAATAGGCGTTCAGGGCCGGCGCCAGCGTCACGCCGTAGGTGCGGAAACGCATCACCACCGGGGCGAAGAAGGCGTCGGCGATGGTGAACTCGCCGAACAGGAACTGGTGGTGGCCGAAGCGCGACAGGCACTCTTCCCAGATTTCGCTGATGCGGCCGATGTCGGCCTGGCTGCCGTTGGTGCGGCCCTTGCCCGGATAGCTGGCGCGGATGTTCATCGCCATCGCGTTGCGCAGGTCGGCGAAGCCGGAATGCATTTCCGCGCACACGGAGCGGGCCATGGCGCGCGCGGCCACGTCCTGCGGCCACATGTGCAGCTCGGGGAACTGCTCGGCCAGGTATTCGCAGATGGCCAGGCTGTCCCAGATCGTCATGTCGCCCGCCAGCAGCACCGGCACCCGGCCGGCGGCGGAATAGGCGGCGATGCGGTTGGCCGTGTCGGCCTGGTCGAGCAGCACCCGCACTTCCTGGAACGGAATGGCGAACGCCGTCATGGCCACCCAGGGCCGCATCGACCACGAGGAATAGTTCTTGTTGCCGATGATGAGGGTCAGCCCGGGCGCGCGCGCGTTGGCCAGGGCTTGCGACAGGGAGGGATCGAGTTCAGTGGTTTGCATGGATACGTCCGGATAGGTGCGTCTGGTGGATGCTGCTAACGGGAGCCGAAGCTGCTTTCTTGCTGTTCCTGCGCCGAATACCCCTTGGGCGCCACGGTGCCGAGACGGGCCTTGAGCGACTGCGGCCGGCCTTCGAACAGGGCGGCGTAGTAGGTCGCGTTCGACATCACGTTCTTGACGTAGGTGCGGGTTTCGACGAAGGGGATCGATTCGATGAAGACGGCGCTCTCCATCGGCTTGTCGAGCGCGGCGCGCCAGCTGCGCAGGCGCCCCGGGCCGGCGTTGTAGGCGGCCGTGGCCAGGGTCTGCGAGCCGTCCATGTTACCGAGCACCATGTTCATGTAATTGGTGCCCAGCAGGATGTTGGTGCGCACGTCGCTCAGCATGTTCTGCACGAAGTCCGTCAGGCCGATCTTCTTGGCCACCCAGCGCCCGGTGGACGGCATCACCTGCATCAGGCCCGAGGCGCCCACGGCCGACTGCGAGTCCATGATGAAGCGCGATTCCTGCCGGATCAGGCCATACACCCAGGCCTTGTCCAGGCCCAGGGTCTGGGTGGCCGGATGCATGATGTCGTCATGCGGCGCCGGGAAGCGCTGCGTGTAGTCGACCTGGATGCGGGTCTTTTCGGAGGTGCTGACCATGCGGTCGAGGATGTTGTTCTGGCGCGCGAATTCGGCCGCCGCCAGGTGCTGGCGTTCGCTCAGCCCGCGCAGCGCCCAGTTCCACTCGCGCGTGCCTTCGAAGCGCAGCCGCATCGAGAAGAATTTGAGCGCGCGCTGGAAATTGGGATCGGTCGCGAACGGCGCGATCTCGGCCTGGCCGATGGGCGGGCCGGCCGGCGGAATCGTGATCAGCTGGCCCAGCTCCTCCAGCGCCAGCTGGCCATAGAAGTTGGATTGGTCGGAAATGCTGCGCAACAGCTGCGCCGCCTCGCCCGTGGGCTGGCTGGCGCCCGCTTCGGCCATCAGGGCCCGGCCCAGCCAGTAGATCCAGGCCGGCTCGTTGCGCAGCGCCAGCGGCATGGCGCGGATGGTGCTGCGCACCTGCTTCCAGTCGCCGGCACGCAGGGCGTAGCGCGCCTTCCACTGCAGCGCGTCCTGCGACAGCGGCGCGCCGGCCGCCTTGCGCCAGTACTCGCTCGTCTCCGGCGCCAGCGTGTAGGACGAGGCCAGCGCGATGTTGGCCCAGCCGATGGCCTGCTCCTGCGCCGTCAGTTTGGGCGCGGCCTTCTGCAGCGCCAGCGCGGCCAGCTTGACGCTGGTGCGCGCCATGCGGCCCACGGCCACCAGGTAGATTTCATGGTCGATACGGCCGCTGCCCACGCCCTTGGCCAGCGCGATGGCCGGCAGGTCGATGGCCTGGCCGATGCGCTTTTCCGGTCCGCCCAGCAGCACCATGGTGCGCTTGCCCGGCCCGGTGGCGTCGAACTCGCCGGCCAGGCGCACCTGGGTCCACAAGTCTTCGCTGTCGAACTGGCCGTTCTGGGCCAGGGTGGCGATCAGGCCGGAACATGCTTCGCCATACACGGGCGGATAGACCAGCAGCACGCGCGCCTGCTCGGCCACGCGCTGGCCCTTGAGCGCGCGCGACATCAGACCGTAGCACTTGACCTGGGTGTCGTCGTTGAGCACGAACAGGGGCAGCTGCTCGTCGAAGGCGGCCCAGTCGCGCTTGCGGCCCAGCTCCAGCAGCCAGTCGTTGCGCATGCGGTCGGCGATGGCGCTGCCCTCGTAGCGGCGCAGGAACTCGCGCACTTCCCCATTGGCGGCGTCGCGCAGGTGCGACTTGAGACGGTAGTAATCGACGTAGGAGGGAATCTGGTAATTGGCCAGCCGGTCGGCATAGAATGCAACCTTGGCCGCGTCATCCTGGCGCACGGCGTCGCGCAGCAGCAGGAAGGCATCGTCCTCTTTGCGGCTGCTGTCGATTCCACTGTCGTCGGCACGGCCCAATGGGGACGCCAGGCAGGCTACGGCCATCACGGCGCCGGCTATCCATTTTGAAGCGGAAATCAATGTGCAACTCTCAATCAAGTCTTAAAACGGGAATATGACCAGCGATCCTAGAATACCACGCGCCACGACGGTCCCGCCAGCGGCAACGCCCCTGTCCAAGGCCGATTTGCGCAAGCAATTGCTGGCCGCGCGGCGCGCGCTGGACGCGCCCACCCGCGCCGCCTGGGACGCGGCGATCGGCCGCCATGTGCTGGCCTGGTCGGCCATGTCCGCCACCACCGAACTGGGCGTCTACTGGCCATTGCGGGACGAGCCGGACCTGCAGGCCGCCTATGCCGAACTGGCGCGGCGCGGGGTGCGGCTGCTGCTGCCGGTGGTGGTGGAAAAACATGCGCCGCTGGCGTTCGCGCAGTGGGACATCGGCGAGCCGATGGTGAAGGATGGGATGGGCGTGGCGGTGCCGGCCCAGTTGCGGCTGCGTCCGCGGCCGCCGGCGCTGCTGGTGCCCTGCCTGGGCTACAACCGCCACGGCTACCGGCTCGGCTACGGCGGCGGTTTCTACGACCGCACGCTGGAAGCGCTGCCGCGGCCGCAAACGGTGGGCGTGGCCTACGCTTGCCAGCTGGCCCCGTTCGGCGACGACCCGCACGACATCGCGCTCGACTGCATCGTCACGGAAAGCGGCGCGGCCACGCCAGACCCGCGGGCCTGACGGACACGTGGGCCTGACCGACAGTGCCGGCCTGGCCCGCCGCACAGCCCCTTACGCCAGGCGCTGCCACAGCGCCGTCGTCGGCGCCGCCTGGTTCATGCTGTAGAAGTGCAGGCCGGGCGCGCCGCCGGCCAGCAGGCGCTGGCCCAGGGCCGTCACCACGTCCAGGCCGAAGGCCTTGATGGACGCCGTGTCGTCGCCAAAGCTGGCCAGCTTGAGGCGCACCCAGCGCGGGATCTCGGCGCCGCACATGTCGGAAAAGCGCATCAGCTGCGTGTAGTTGGTGATCGGCATAATGCCCGGCACCACCGGCACCGTGATGCCCAGCTTGCCGCACTGTTCCATGAAGTAGAAGTAGGCGTCGGCATTGTAGAAGTACTGGGTGATGGCGGCGTCGGCGCCCGCCTTCACCTTGCGCTCGAAGGCCAGCAGGTCGTCCTGCGGCGAACGGGCTTGCGGGTGGGTTTCCGGATAGGCCGCCACTTCGATGTGGAACCAGTCGCCCGTTTCGGCGCGGATGAATTCCACCAGTTCGTTGGCGTAGCGGAATTCGCCGGCCGCGCCGTAGCCGCTGGGCAGGTCGCCGCGCAGGGCCACGATGCGGCGGATGTTGTTGGCCTTGAACTCGGCCAGGATGGCGCGGATCGATTCGCGCGTGCCGCCCACGCACGACAGGTGGGGCGCGGCCTGTTCGCCGGCGGCCATGATTTCGAGCACGGTGTCGAGCGTGCCGCGCTGGGTGGTGCCGCCGGCGCCAAAGGTCACGGAAAAATACTTGGGATGCAGTTCGGACAGCTTGGCGCGCGTGACGCGCAGCTTCTCCGCCCCTTCCGCCGTCTTGGGCGGAAAGAATTCGATACTGAAATTAGGGTTGTCCATCGGCGTTCTTCAAAAGTAAGGTAGACAAAGCCCAGGAAATCACGCTGTACAGCAGTGCGCCCCCCATGGCCGACCAGAAACTGTCGACGTGGAAGCCTTGCACCCACTGGGCCACCAGCCAGAACATGAAGCCATTGATGACGAAGATGAACAGGCCCAGCGACAGCACGGTCACGGGCAGGGTCAGCAACAGCAGCACGGGGCGGATCAGCGTATTTACCAGACCCAACACGAGGGCTGCGACGAGGGCTGCGCCTATGCTTGTGACATCGACGGAATGCATCAGGTAGGGCACTGCCAACAGGGCAGCGGCATTGATTAACCAGGTAAGGACCAGACGCATGATGAGAGGCTCGCTGCAGAAAAGACGGGAAATCGCGGCAGCCGGAACAGCCCGGCATGCCGCGCGACCGCGACGGGGATGGACCCGCCGTCCCGGGCGCCACGGGGCGCCGGCGGGACGGCGGGCCGCATCGCCTTAGTAGCGGTAGTGCTCGGGCTTGTACGGCCCCTGTTGCGACACGCCGATGTAGGCGGCCTGCTCTTCGGTCAGCACGGTCAGCTGGGCGTTGAGCTTTTTCAGCTGCAGGCGCGCCACTTTCTCGTCCAGGTGCTTGGGCAGCACGTACACGCCGACCGGGTAGTTGGCCGTGTTGGCGTACAGCTCGATCTGGGCGATGGTCTGGTTGGCGAACGAAGAGCTCATCACGTACGACGGATGGCCCGTGCCGCAACCGAGGTTGACCAGGCGGCCTTCGGCCAGCAGGATGATGCGCTTGCCGCTCGGGAAGATCACATGGTCGACCTGGGGCTTGATGTTTTCCCAGGTGTACTTCTTGAGCGAGGCGACATCGATCTCGTTGTCGAAGTGACCGATGTTGCAGACGATGGCCTGGTCCTTCATGGCCAGCATGTGCTGTTCCGTCAGGATGTGGTAGTTGCCGGTGCAGGTGACGAAGATGTCGCCGTGCTCGGCCGCGTAATCCATGGTCACCACGCGGTAGCCTTCCATGGCCGCCTGCAGGGCGCAGATGGGGTCGATCTCGGTGACCCACACCTGGGCCGACAGGGCGCGCATGGCCTGGGCCGAGCCCTTGCCCACGTCGCCATAGCCGGCGATGACGGCGACCTTGCCGGCGATCATCACGTCGGTGGCGCGCTTGATGCCGTCCACCAGCGACTCGCGGCAGCCGTACAGGTTGTCGAACTTGGACTTGGTGACGGAGTCGTTGACGTTAATGGCGGGGAAAGCGAGCTTGCCTTCCTTGTGCATCTGGTACAGGCGGTGCACGCCGGTGGTGGTTTCCTCGGTCACGCCCAGGATGTGCGGCAGGCGCTTGGAGTACCAGGTGGCATCCTTGGCCAGGTGGGCCTTGATGGCGTTGAACAGGCAGATTTCCTCTTCCGAACCGGGGTTGGCCAGCACGGAGCTATCCTGCTCGGCGCGCGCGCCCAGGTGCAGCAGCAGCGTGGCGTCGCCGCCGTCGTCCAGGATCATGTTGGAATAGACGGGGTTGCCGGCCGCGTCGGCGGGCCACTCGAAGATGCGGTGGGTGTAGTCCCAGTATTCGTCCAGCGTTTCGCCCTTGATGGCGAACACGGGGGTGCCGTTGGCGGCGATGGCGGCGGCGGCGTGGTCCTGGGTCGAGTAGATGTTGCACGAAGCCCAACGCACCTGGGCGCCCAGCGCCTCCAGGGTCTGGATCAGCACGGCGGTCTGGATCGTCATGTGCAGCGAACCGGTGATGCGGGCGCCCTTGAGGACCTGGCTGGCGGCGAATTCCTCGCGGATGGCCATCAAGCCCGGCATTTCCGTTTCAGCGATCTTGATTTCTTTGTTGCCCCAGGCGGCCAGGGAGATGTCGGCGACCAGGTAGTCTTGTGCGGATTTGAGTACGGCGTTCATCACGCCCTCCTTTCAGTTAGAAAAAAGTAACGTGAGCGCGGTTGCAGATTCCGAGCCTGGCGAATCGGGTCGATTCGTCGCAACGCTCCTCGGAAGCGGTATTTTACAAGAAAATGGCGGTCGAAAACCGCTACGCCCCTCAAAAAAATGGGGACGTACCCCATTTTCAGCTTTTCCTGAAAATGGGGTACGTCCCCTTTTCTCCGCTTGCTTACTTGAGGCCGGCGGCGTCGCGCAGGATGGCGGCCTTGTCGGTGCGCTCCCACGTGAATTCCGGCTCTTCGCGGCCGAAGTGGCCGTAAGCGGCCGTCTTCTGGTAGATGGGACGCAGCAGATCCAGCATCTGCACGATGCCTTTCGGACGCAGGTCGAAGTGCTCCATCACCAGCGCGGCGATCTTCTCGTCGGAGATGACGCCCGTGCCTTCCGTGTAGACGGTGATGTTGATCGGCTTGGCCACGCCGATGGCGTAGCTGACCTGCACCTGGCACTGGCGCGCCAGGCCGGCCGCCACCACGTTCTTGGCCACGTAGCGGGCCGCGTAGGCGGCCGAACGGTCGACCTTGGACGGGTCCTTGCCGGAGAACGCGCCGCCGCCGTGCGGGCTGGCGCCACCGTAGGTGTCGACGATGATCTTGCGGCCCGTCAGGCCGCAGTCGCCCTGCGGGCCGCCGATGACGAAGCGGCCCGTGGGGTTGACCAGATAGCGCGTCTCGTTCAACCATTCACGGGGCAGCACTTGCTTGATGATGTCCTCGATCACGGCTTCTTCGATGTGCTTGTGGCTGATCTCGGGCGAGTGCTGGGTCGACAGCACCACCGTGTCCACGGCCACCGGGCGGCCGTTGACATAGCGCAGCGTGACCTGCGACTTGGCGTCCGGACGCAGCCACGGCAGGCGGCCATCCTTGCGCAGCTGCGACTGGCGCTCGACCAGGCGGTGCGCATAGTGGATGGCGGCCGGCATCAGCTCGGCCGTCTCGTCGCAGGCGTAGCCGAACATCAGGCCCTGGTCGCCGGCGCCCTGGTCCAGGTCGATGCCGGCGCCTTCGTCCACGCCCTGGGCGATGTCGGGCGACTGCTTGTCGTAGCCCACCAGCACGGCGCAGCCGCGGTAGTCGATGCCGTAGTCCGTGTTGTCGTAACCGATACGTTTGATGGTTTCACGCGCAACTTGAATATAATCCACGTTCGCGTGCGTCGTGATCTCGCCGGCCAGCACCACCAGACCGGTGTTGCACAGCGTTTCGGCGGCCACGCGGGCTTTCGGGTCCTGGGCCAGGATGGCGTCCAGGATGGCGTCCGAAATCTGGTCGGCTACCTTGTCGGGGTGGCCTTCGGATACGGATTCAGAGGTAAAGAGGTAATCGTTAGACATCGCAAGCTCCTGATATTGGTGAAAATTGTTGTCGCTTACCAATACGGCTTGCGACGCTTTAGCGATATTTATATTCCGCCTCGCAAGTTGTCTGTTAACTCAGCGGATACTGCATACGTGGTATTTTACGCTTCTTAAAAAAATTTTGGCTAGGCAACGATCGATTTTTGCCGCATATCAATATACCTACTCCATGCTCGTACTCCTGTTCCGCTTTCTTTCCATCTTCCCCTTACCGCTGTTACATGCGCTGGGGGCTGCGCTGGGCTGGCTGGTCTACCTGGCCTCGCCCTCCTACCGCCGCCGCATGCGCGACAACCTGGCCCAGGCCGGCTACAGCGCCCATCTGCCGGCCGCCATCGCGGAAGCGGGCAAGAGCATCGTGGAGCTGCCCTTCATCTGGTGCGGCGCACCGGAGCGGGTGTCGCGCCACGCCAGCGATGAAAACTGGCAGCTGGTGCAGGCAGAACTGGACGCGGGACGCGGCATCGTGTTCCTCACGCCTCACCTCGGTTGCTTTGAGATCGTGGCGCAGGAAATCGCCCTGCGCACGGAACTGACGGTGATGTACCGCCCGCCCAAGAAGGCGGCGCTGAAACCGCTGATCGAGGGCGCCCGCGCCCGCGACAACCTGCTGCTGGCCCCGGCCAATATGTCGGGCGTGCGCATCCTGGCCAAGACGCTGAAAAAAGGCCGCCCCATCGGCCTGCTGCCGGACCAGGTGCCGCAGGAGGGCGAAGGCGTGTGGGCCGACTTCTTCGGCCGCCCCGCCTACACCATGACGTTGCCGGCCAAGCTGGCCCAGATGGGCGACGCCACCGTCATCGTCACCTACGCCGAGCGCTTGCCGCACGGCAAGGGCTACCTGATCCGCTTCGTGCCCTTCACGGCCAAGCTGGACGGCACGGCCGCCCAGCAGGCCCGCACCATCAATGCCGCGATGGAACAGCTGATCGCCCGCGCCCCGGCGCAATATTTCTGGAGTTACAACCGCTACAAGGTGCCGGCCGGCGCCGCCGCGCCCGACGCCGTGCAGGAGGGTGCATGAAAGCCATGTTGGGTTTGATGTGGCTGCTGCACTGGCTGCCCCTGCCCCTGCTGGGCCGCTTCGGCAACCTGGTGGGCAGCATCCTGTTTGTCCTGCTGCGCTCGCGGCGCCATATCGCCCTCACCAATTTGCGCCTGTGCATGCCGGAATTGACGGAACAGCAGCGGGTGGCGCTGGCGCGCCAGCATTTCCAGGCCTATTCGCGCAGCGTGTGGGAACGGGGCATCCTGTGGTGGGCCTCGGAAGCGCGGCTGCGGCGCCTGATCACGGTGGAGCCGGGGCCCGTGCCCGTGGCCCAGATGACGGAAAAACCGACCATCCTGCTGTGCCCCCATTTCGTCTGCCTGGACGTGGCCGGTGTCGCCATCGCCATGGAAGCGAGCGCATCGTCCATGTACGTGCAGCAAAAGAACGCTGCCTTCGACAAGGTGCTGCGCCAGGGCCGCTCCCGTTTCAAGCCCGTGCGCCTGTTTACGCGCCAGGATGGCATCAAGCCCATCTTGCGAGCCCTGAAGGAAAAGCTGCCCTATTTCATGCTGCCAGACATGGATTTCGGCGAAAAGGATGCGGAATTCGTGCCCTTCTTCGGCATCCAGGCCGCCACCCTGACGGCCACGGCCCGCATCGCCGCCACCACGGGGGCCCAGGTCATGCCCGTGATCGCCACTTTCCTGCCCAATTTCCAGGGCTGGCGTGTCAAGTTCTATCCCGTGTGGGACAATTACCCCGGCCCCGACATGGTGGCCGCCACCCGCAGGATGAACGCCTTTATCGAGGACGAGGTCCGCGTGGCCCCGGCCGAGTATTTCTGGACGCACAAGCGGTTCAAGACCCGGCCCCAAGGCGAAGCGTCGCTGTACCAGCGGCCCGCCCCCTGATCTGACGGATAGCCTACGATGAAACTGAAATTTACCAAGATGCACGGCGCCGGCAACGACTTCGTCGTGATCGACGCCATCCACCAGCAGATCGATTTCACGCCCGCCCAGTGGCAGAAGCTGGGCGACCGCCGCTTCGGCGTGGGCGCCGACCAGATCCTGCTGGTGGAAAAACCCACCCAGCCCGGCTGCGATTTCCGCTACCGCATCTTCAACGCCGACGGCGGCGAAGTGGAGCAGTGCGGCAACGGCTCGCGCGCCTTCGTCAAGTTTGTGGCGGAAAAAGGCTTGAGCAGTGCCCGCCGCATCACGGTCGAGACCAAGGCCGGCGTGATCGCGCCCCGGCTGGAAGACGACGGCAGCATCACGGTCGACATGGGCGCGCCCGTGCTGGAAGCGGCCCGCGTGCCGTTCGACGCGGACGGCCTGCAAGGCCAGGCCCAGGGCCGCGATACCCTGTGGCCGCTGGTGCTGGAACTGGGCGGCGCGCGCGAGCAGGTGCTGGTGTCGGCCGTATCCATGGGCAACCCGCACGCGGTGCAGGTGGTCGACGATGTCGATCAGGCGCCGGTGGAACTGACGGGGCCGCTGATCGAGCACCACGTGCGCTTCCCGAACCGGGTCAACGCCGGTTTCATGCAGATCGTCGACCGCCACCACATCAAGCTGCGCGTGTACGAGCGGGGCGCCGGCGAAACGCTCGCTTGCGGCACGGGGTCGTGCGCGGCCGTGGTGGCCGGCATCCGGCGCGGCCTGCTGGACTCGCCCGTGCGGGTCGATGCCCGCGGCGGCCAGCTGTCCATCGCCTGGGCCGGCGAAGGCCAGTCCGTGTTCCTGACGGGGCCGGCCGTGACCGTGTTCGAAGGCGAAATCGAGATCTGAATCCCGGCCGCCGGGACCGGATGACAGGGTCAGCCCCACGGGGGCTGACCCCTTTTTTTGGGGGACCAAAAAAGGGGTACGTCCCCATTTTTCAAAAAGGGGTACGTCCCCATTTTTTACGTCCCCGCCAGTCCGGCGGCGCAGCTTGGGTAGCGCCGGTTCAGGCCGCCAGCAGGCTGGGCAGGCCCGCCCCCAGCCACGTCTTGAGGCGGTACAAACGCTGGCGGTAATTGCCTTCCAGCCCGTCCGGGCCGCTGTCCACATGTTCGAACTGCCGCACGATGCGGTCCAGCGCCTGGCGCTGCTGTGCCGTGCGCAGCAGGATCAGGCGCCGCTTGCTGCGTCCGTAGCTGGCGCGGATATCGACCACCAGGCAGTGCCCATGGTCGGCCGCCTTCACATCGAGCAACAACGTTTCGGCCCGGGTCAGGCCGAACAGGCTGGCCAGCTCGATGCGGGCCGCCAGCAGCGGCTGGCTGTCGGCCAGGGCCCGCGTCAACAGCGGCAGCACGGCCTCGGTCCAGCCCGGGGCGGCGATGGGCGCGGCGATCTTGGCCAGCACGGCCTCGGCCTCGGCGCAGCCCTGGGCCGCCGCCTTTTGCAACCAGTAGGCGGCCCGCACATCGCTCAATTCGCCATTGCGGCGGGTGCGCCACGCGTACAGGCCGCATTCGAGCTGGGCCAGCCGGTGCCCCATCTCGGCCGCCCGCTCCAGGTAGGCCTGGGCCTCGGCCACGGAGCGCTGGGAAAATTCCGGTTTCAGGTAGATGCGCGACAGGGCGTACCACGCCTCGGCCATGCCTTGCTCGCCGGCCAGCGTCAGCCAGCGGATGGCGCGCTTGAAGTTGACGGCGGCGATGCCGGCCGCCAGCCGTTCGCCGGCGCAATTCATGCGGGCGAACCACAGGCCCAGGGCCAGCTGCGCGTGGCGGTCGCCGCCGTGGGCGGCCAGCTCGCGGCACTGCTGCAGTTCCGGATCGTGCTCGGCCAGGCCGTCGAGCGCCTCGGCGCAGCGCGCCAGCAGTTGCACCTGCTGCGGCTCGACGGGCCAGGCCGCCACCCGCGCCGCCTCGGCGTCGGCCGGCGCACCCTGCAGTACGGCGCGCGCCAGCGGCAGCGCCGCGCGCAAATAGCCGCGGTAATCGTGCGCCTGCCACGCCTGTTCCAGCGCCGCGAACTGGGCCGCGCCCGGCCCGGACCAGGCCGGGCCATCCACGCCGGCCGCCGCGGCCGGCGCTGCGACGGCCGGCGGCGCCGCTTCGCCGCGTTGACTGGCCAACAACTGCTGTGCTTCCGCGCAACCGGCGCGGGCCGCGCTTTCCAGCGCCGCCATGGCCTTGGCCCGCAGCGCGTGGCACGAAGGCGCCATGGGCTGGCCGAGCACCAGCTGGGCCAGCACCAGGCCGGCCGGCGCCACGCCGGCATCGTAGGCCCGGTCGTACCAAGGCAGCACGGTCGGCTGGCAATGTTGTGCGTATTCAAATGGAATGTGGTGGCCGATCAGCATCCACGCCTCGTCCTGCTGCTGCTGGGCCGCCCGGCTCAGCCAGTGCAAGGCGGTCGGCATGCTGCGCGGCAAGCTGGCCCCACCAAACAGGTAGAGCTTGCCCAATGCCAGTTGGCTCACCGCGTCTCCGGCGCGGGCCCCCCGGATGATCCCTAGTTCTTCTCGATTTGCCATCGTCTCACTATGAGTGTGATTCATGGAAGCGGGCGGTCCGTCCGTGCTGTCTGCGCGAGCTTGGGACGGCCGATGTTGTGACAATATCTTGCCATGAAAGAAGAAGATACGGCCAGATAAACACAGGCTGCAGTGTAGCGCGGCGCGCGGCCGCTACCGTGGCGTGCACGCGACGCCACGGTATCTCCCTTGATATGACGCAAATGGCGCCCCAAGGTGCCGTGTAGGCTGAAGGCAATCCCTGATCCATATGTGAAAGGAAATCATTCAAGCAACCCGTTTCTGGATCGCCGATCAAGCGTTTCAAAAATACAACAGGGCTACCCCGTTTTGCCCCTTTCGACCAAGACTCACCCCCGTAATCAACCAAACCAGCAACATTGACGCAGGCAGCCATTAAGGTTCAGCTCATCCCAGGTGGCGTAGCGCGCACTTGACGGCTTTTAGACGTTTGTACGACTCACTTTCAAAAGGAACAACAAATGAAAAAATCATTAGTGGCTCTGGCACTCATGGGCGCGTTTTCCGCTGCGTATGCGCAATCGTCCGTGACCATCTACGGCACGGTGGATGCAGGCGTCACCAAAAAATCGGGCGGCACCACCAGCATCGGCAAGCGCGACAACAACAAACTGGGCTTCAAAGGCGTGGAAGACCTGGGCAGCGGCCTGAAGGCGCTGTTCCAACTGGAAATTCGCTATGAGCCCGATACCGGTACCATCGAAAACACGTCCGGCGCCAACAGCCGCCCCCTGTTCCAGGGCCAGAGCCGCGTCGGCCTGCAAGGTGATTTCGGTACCGTGCGCCTGGGCCGTGGCCTGACCGCCTTCCAGGAATCGATTACCGCCTTCGAGCCATGGAGCGGCATCCCATCGGTGGCCGGCTACCAGACCGACCTGCAAGTGGCCGGCTACACCAGCTCGCCGCTGGACCAGACCGGCAACTCGGCCAACCGTTTCTCGAACGCCTTCTTCTATAACACGCCCGTCATCGCCGGCGTGTTCCAGGTGAACGCCACCATCCAGGCCAAGGAAGCGAACGGCAACGCCGCCGTCGCTGCCACTGCCAACTCGGTGGCCATCCCCGCCAACGCCGTGCCGAGCACCACGCCTTACTCGCTGAGCGCCACCGTGGACAACGGCATGTTCGCCGCCATGGCCGCCTACGAGAAGAATGCGCTGGAAACGAAACTGTGGTCCGTTGCCGCTTCCGTCAAGCCGATTCCCGCGCTGAAACTGATGGCGTCCTACCAGAAGCAGGACCAGGGCCAGACCGTGTTCACCAACGCCGAAACCAAATCCTGGATCCTGGGCGCCAACTACACCGTCGGCGCCGGCAAGATCCTGGCCGGCTATGGCCAGAAGACCCCGGACGGCGTGGTCAAGACCAAGCAGGCGTCGCTGGGCTACGAGTACAGCCTGTCGGCCCGCACCTATCTGTATGTGGACGCGTCCAACAAGCGTGCCGCCACCACGGTCAACTTCTACGGCCTGGGCATTCACCACAACTTCTGATCGCGGCGGCCCCCGGGCCGCATGCCGTCACCGCAACGGACCAGGCCACCTGGTCCGTTTTTTTTGCCCGCGCCCCGGTCGGATGGCGCGCACTTTCTTTGAATCCCAAGCCAAATGTGTCTTCAACGCAACCTTATGCGTGGCGCCCGCGCGCCTTGCTGTACAGGGTCTGCCAACAATGTCATATTCGGAGTGCGCAGATTAGCACGTACGTTCGTTTTAATCGCGCCCACAATAAGACGGATAAAACAAGGAGACAACATGAGAGTACGCGTATTGGCCGGTGTGATCGCAGCCTGCTTCGGGGCGCCGGCCCTGGCCCAGTCGTCCATCACCGTGTATGGCATCGCCGACGGCGGCCTGATGTTTGCCAACAATGGCGGCAACGATGCCAGGACCAAGGTCGTGAGCGGCATCGCCGACGGTTCCCGCCTCGGCTTCAAGGGCATGGAAGACATGGGCAATGGCTACAAGGCCGTGTTCAACCTGGAAGCGCGGGTGCAGATCGACAATGGCAGCCAGCAGGCCGGCAACCTGTCGAGCAACCAGGGCTACGCGCTGACCAAGGGCCTGGCCTTCACCGTGCCGGCCGCCGCCGGCGGCACCGCCACGGCCGCCAAGCTGCTGGCCGGGGTACAGTCGGCCCTGCAGCCGGCCATCAACGTCAACATCAACAACGCCCTGTTCGACCGCACCTCGATGGCCGGCCTGGTCACGCCCGTGGGCGCCGTGCTGCTGGGCCGCATGTACACGCCGGACTATGAAGTGTTCAACAATGCCGACGTGTTCGAGTCGGGCACGGCGGCCGGCTGGGGCGGCATCGTGGGTGGCACGGGCGGCCTGTTAACGGCCGGCATCGCCATCCGTTCCGACAAGTCGGTGCAATACCGCATGGAACTGCCCAACGGGGTGGCCGCAGCCCTGATGTACGGCACGGAAAAATCGGGCTACATCGGCATGGACAAGCGTTCCTGGGGCGCCAACCTGCGCTACAAGGCCAACGGCTGGGACCTGGGCCTGGGCCACAACTACGGCACCGACCAGGTCGGCGCGCGGGGCCTGGTCACCACCACGGTGGGCGGCTCGTACTCCATCGACCAGTGGAAACTGTTTGCCGGCGTCCACAAGCAGAACAACGACAATTCCGTCATCATCCGCTACGCCAACGATGCGCTGGCGCCCACCTTCGCCGCCTTCGGCCCCGCCCTCGGTCCCGTGCTGGCCGGCCAGCTCAACGCCACGCTGCGCCGCACCTTCCTGCTCGACGCCGTCAGCTACCAGCTGGGCTTCCACTACCGCGTGGGCCAGGGCCGCATCATGGCCTCCGTGGTGCGCCAGGACGACCGCAGCGCCTCCAACAGCGACGCCACCCAGTACGGCCTGGGCTACGACTACAACCTGTCCAAGCGTACCGACCTGTATGCGGTGGTGGCCTACATCAAGAACCAGAACGATGGCCAGTATGCGATCGGCGCGGCCAGCGCCTCGGGCGGCTTCACGGCCCACCCGGGCGAGGCCAGCAAGGGTATCCAGCTGGGCATGCGGCACCGCTTCTGATCCGGCGCCGGGCTTGCCCGGCAGGACAGCCAGGACGCCTGCGGGCGTCTTTTGCATTTGCGCGGCACAAAACGCACAGATGGCCCATGGCAACTGGCACACTCGGTTAAAATGCCACTTGCTTTCCCCTCTCTTAATTAGAACGACACCATCAATGACCGCCCTCCTGGACTCCGCCGCCGTCGCGCAATACCTGACCGATCACCCGCACTTCTTTGAAGAGCACGCCAACCTGCTGGGCGAGATCAAACTGTCCAGCCCGCTGATGGGGCGCGCCGTCTCGCTGCAGGAACGCCAGATGGAAGTGATGCGCGACAAGTACAAGGCGCTGGAATTGCGCATGGCCGAGCTGATGCGCCTGGCCGCCGAGAATGAAGCGATCGCCAACAAGTTCCACCGCTGGACCCAGGCCCTGCTGACGGCGCGCGGCGCCGACGCCCTGGCCGGCGCCGTGGCCGACGGCCTGCGCACGGCCTTCGACGTGCCGCAGGTGACCTTGCGCCTGTGGAACACGGCGCCCGAACATGGCGACGCCTGGTACACGCGCGGCGTGTCGGACGATGCGCGCCTGTTCGCCAACAGCCTGCTGGCGCCCTACTGCGGCAGCAACAAGGACTTCGAAGCCGTGCGCTGGCTGGACGACGCGGCCAGCGTGCAGTCGACCGTCATCATTCCCCTGCGCCAGCCCGGCAGCAAGGGCAGCGCCTTCGGCCTGCTGATCCTGGGCTCGGCCGACCCGGCCCGCTTCACGGCCCTGATGGCGACCGACTTCCTGGTCCACATCGGCGAAACCAGCAGCACGGCGCTGGCCCCGCTGCTGGCCTGAGGCCGCCATGGACGCCGGGCGCAGCAAGGACGACTGGGCCGGCGCCTACCTGGAACAGCTGCGCACCCAGCGCCAGCTGTCGCCCCACACCACCAGCGCCTATGGCCGCGACTTGCGCCAGCTGGCCACCCTCACGGCCGGCCGCGACTGGCAGCAGCTGAACCAGGCCGACTTGCGCCGGCTGGCCGCCACCCTGCACGGCCAGGGGCTGGAACCACGCTCGATCGCCCGCAAGCTGTCGTGCTGGCGCGGCTTTTTCGACTGGCTGGGCGGCCAGGCAGTGCTGCCGGCCAACCCGGCCAGCGGCGTGCGCGCCCCCAAGCGGGCCCGCGGCCTGCCGCGTGCCCTGTCGGTGGACGACGCCGTGCAGCTGGTCAGCGGCGGCGGCCGGCCCCAGCCGGGCGCGGCGCCGGAACCGGCCGAACTGTGCAACCGGGCAATGTTCGAACTCTTATATTCTAGCGGGCTGCGGGTGTCGGAACTGGCCGGCATGGACATGCACTACCGCAAGGCCGACGGCGCCCTGCCCGCCTCGCTGGGCTGGCTGGACCGGGAACAGGGCGAAGCGGTGGTCACGGGCAAGGGCGGCAAGATGCGCAAGGTGCCCGTGGGCAGCGCGGCGCTGGCGGCGCTGGCGGCCTGGATCGCCGTGCGCCCGGCCCCGGCCGACGGCAGCGCCGCCCTGTTCGTCAACACCCAGGGCCGGCGCATCACGCCACGCGTGGTGCAACAGCGGCTCAAGGCGCACGGGCTGGCCAGCGGCATGCCGGTGCATGTCCACCCGCACATGCTGCGCCACTCGTTCGCTTCCCACGTGCTGCAATCGTCGGGCGACCTGCGGGCCGTGCAGGACATGCTGGGCCACGCCAGCATCAGCTCGACCCAGGTCTACACGGCGCTCGACTTCCAGCACCTGGCCCAGGTCTACGACCAGGCCCATCCGCGCGCTAAAATCAAGTGAGGCATCCAGCGCTGCGCAAAGCAGGCTGATACGCATCAAACGGGCCGTTTGCAACCGTTTGCGAAATTCCGGCATAATCGGCAGCTTGTCTGCATCGCGCCAGACCGGCAATCCCACTCACTTCGACTCGGCAAGCAACCATGGCTCTCATCCCCACCACCATCCTGACGGGCTTTCTCGGCGCCGGCAAAACCACGCTGCTCAACCGCATCCTGCAGGAGCAGCACGGCATGCGCATCGCCGTCATCGAAAACGAATTCGGCCAGGAAAACATCGACAATGAAATCCTGGTGCAGGACAGCCAGGAACAGATCGTGGAAATGAACAATGGCTGCATCTGCTGCACCGTGCGGGGCGACCTGATCGTGGCCCTGACGGCCCTGGCCCGGAAACGGGACGCCGGCCAGATCGCCTTCGACCGCGTGGTGATCGAAACGACGGGCCTGGCCAACCCCGGCCCCGTGGCCCAGACCTTCTTCGTCGATGAGGAAGTGGGCACTCACTACATGCTCGACGCCGTGGTCACCGTGGTCGATGCCCGCCACGCCATGCAGCAGCTGGACCAGCACGAGGAAGCCCAGCGCCAGATCGGTTTTGCCGACAAGCTGCTGCTGTCCAAGACCGACCTGGTGACGGCCGAGGAGCTGGCCGCGCTGACTGACCGCATCAAGCACATCAACCCGCGCGCGCCCATCGTGCGCTCCGACTTCGGCCGCACCGCGCTGACGGAAGTGCTGGACTTGAAGGGCTTTAACCTGAACGACAAGCTGGAACTGGACCCGGACTTCCTGGCCGCCGAGGAAGAACACGACCATGGGCATGACCATGAGCACGTCCATGGCGAACACTGCGACCACCCCAGCCACGCCCACGACCACCACCACAGCCACCACACGGACGATATCGCCGCTTTCGTCTACAAGAGCGAGCGTCCGTTCGACAGCGCCAAACTGGACGAATTCCTGAACGGCCTGGTCCAGGTGTACGGTCCTCGCATGCTGCGCTATAAAGGCGTATTGTGGATGAAAGATGCGCAACGCAAGGTGGTGTTCCAGGGCGTGCACCAGATCATGGGCAGCGACCTGGGCGCCAAATGGGGGGAAACGGAAAACCGTGGCAGTAAAATGGTATTTATTGGCAAAAATCTACCGAAAGACATCTTTATTCGCGGGTTGGAACAATGTTTGGTATAAACTATCCGGGTTTTAAGAGACAGGCTCCCCCGGAACCGGGCAGGAAGGCGACTCGCCCCGGCGAGTGTGATGCGGAAGACAGTTACTAAAGAATAAATGCTGTAACATCCGGCAAGCTCAATAGTGCCTATGCGGATACCGGTGCGGCTGTGCGGCCAAACGCCACAGCAGCCGATCCATTTGAAAACTCTGTCGTATCGAAGGTAAGCGAAGTGATGACTACTAAAACTAATAAATCGACCCCCGCCGCGAGCACTGAACGCATCCTGACCGAAGAAGAAATTCTGAAGATGGATGACAAGGATTACATGAACCCGGCGCAAATGGCATTTTTCAAGGCCAAGCTGCAGGCGCTTGAAAAAGAATTGTTGAAAAACGCCGGCGAGACCACGGAACACTTGCGCGAAACCGTGCTGGTGCCCGATCCCGCCGACCGCGCCACCATCGAGGAAGAGCACGCACTGGAACTGCGTACCCGCGACCGCGAGCGCAAACTGCTGAAAAAAGTGCAGCAATCGATCGTGGCTATCGACGCCGGCGACTACGGCTGGTGCGAAGAGACGGGCGAGCCGATCGGCATCCCCCGCCTGATCGCCCGCCCCACGGCCACCCTGTCGCTGGAAGCCCAGCAGCGCCGCGAACTGAAGCAGAAACTGTACGGCGACTGAGTCGTTCCCGCCGTCACCGGAAGCACGCGATGCCCTCGCGTGCTTTTTTTTTTGGGTCCAGCGCCCTGTGCCGGGGGACGGCAAGCTTGATTTTGACGAAGAAATCGAGCAGGGGTAAAAAGGGGGACGTCCCCATTTTTTCGAAAAGGGGTACGTCCCCATTTTTTTTCGCCCGCATTTTTCGCCATCGTGCGCCGCCCGGCGTGGGAATTGGTGAAAATTGTTGTATCCGCTTGCGCATGCCCATGGCAAGACCTTTCCCATGAGCTACACTAGATATCCTACGGCACGCGTCACAAGTGCCGGCCAGCGTGCAACACAACGGGACACGACGTGGGCATTTTTTCGCTCTTCAGGAAACAGGACGCGCAGCGCGCGCCGGCCGCCACGGCCGACGCCGACGATGGCGCGCGCCTGGCCCCGAACAGCGAGCTGAGTCGTCCCAATTCCCAGGCCCTGCAGCGCGACCTGGCGCGCGCCACGGCCATGAAGATCGACGCCATCGAAGCGGCCATGGCGCTCGACATCTTCCACGACACGGAACCGGCCTGGGGCAGCCGCCCCGCGCGCCCGCCCCGCCCCGCCGTGGCCGGCGACAATCCCACCCTGCCCCTGCTGGACGACAATTCCACGGAACTGCTGGGCGAGGACGAGCTGCCGGCCCAGGCGGTGGCGGCCCAGACCGCGCCCGTGGTGGAGGAAATCGCCATCGTCTACGCCAACGGCCAGGCCGCCATGGCCGAACAGATGCTGGTGGACAACCTGCCGCCGGCCGGGGCCCAGGACCGCACGCTGTGGTGGATGCTGTTCGACCTGTACCAGGTCACCGGCCAGCAGGACAAGTTCGACAGCCTGTCGATCGACTACGCCAGCACCTTCGAAACGTCGCCGCCGCCGTGGCGCGCGCCGCTACCGGCTGCGGCGGCGGCCAGCGGCCCGGCCTGGTCCGGCGTGACGCCGACGGAATCGTTTACCGGCCAGCTGGACGGCGCCATCGCGCCCCAGCTGGAGCGGCTGCGCCAGCAGATGGCCAGCCACCCCGTGCTGCGGCTCGATTTCAGCCGGCTGCAGGGCGTCACCCCGGACGGCTGCGCCCTGCTGCTGCCCGTGCTGCAGCAGCTGCACGGGGGCCAGCGCGAACTGATCGTGGTGGCGGCCGACCACTTGGCCGCCCTGATCCAGTCCACCGTGGCCGTGGGCCAGCGCGAGGGGGGCACCGCGCCCTGGCTGCTGCTGCTGGAACTGTTGCAGCTGCTCAACCGCGAAAAGGATTTCGAGGAAACGGGCATGGATTATTGCGTCACGTTCGAAGTGTCGCCGCCCTCGTTCGTGGCGCCGCGCGCCGTGGCCACGGCCAGCCGCCAGCCCCTGGCCGGCGCGCCCGACCGCTACCTGTTGCCCACCGTGGTGGAAGCGCCGCTCGATACTTTACTTGGCGCGCTGGCCGCCTATGCTGAACAGTACCAGACCCTGGTGTTCGACTGCTCGCGCCTGGCACGGGTCGAGTTCGGCGCTGCCAACACGCTGCAGGCCCGCTTGCAGGCGCTGGTGCAAGGCGGCAAGAAAGTCGAATTTCGCGACGTCAACCACCTGGTGGCGGCCTTGCTGCGGCTGCTGGGCTACGCCGACCTGGCCAAGATCTACCCGCACAAGTACTGACCCGCCTTGCAATTTTGCGCGGCCAGCCCCATGTGCTGGACTTGCAAGAGACGCTAACACCAACCGAGGTCAATATGGAACAATTTCACGGCACCACCATCCTGTGCGTGCGCCGCGGCAAGCAGGTCGCCCTGGGCGGCGACGGCCAGGTCACGCTCGGCAATATCGTCATGAAAGGCACGGCCCGCAAAGTGCGCAAGCTGTACCAGGGCAAGGTGCTGGTCGGCTTCGCCGGCGGCACGGCCGACGCCTTCACCCTGCTCGACCGTTTCGAAGGCAAGCTGGAAAAACACCAGGGCAACCTGCTGCGCGCCTCGGTCGAGCTGGCCAAGGACTGGCGCACCGACCGCGTGCTGCGCCGGCTGGAAGCGATGCTGCTGGTGGCCGACAGCGAGTCGACCCTGGTCATCACCGGCAACGGCGACGTGCTGGAGCCGGAAAACGGCATCGGCGCCATCGGCTCGGGCGGCACCTACGCCCAGTCGGCCGCGCTGGCCCTGCAGGAAAATACGGAACTGGCGCCGGCCGATATCGTCAAAAAGTCACTGACCATCGCCGGCCAGCTGTGCATCTACACCAACCTGTCCCACATCATCGAAACCCTGGACTGAGCCAATGAACATGACACCACAGGAAATCGTCAGCGAACTCGATAAACACGTGGTCGGCCAGGCCAAGGCCAAGCGCGCCGTCGCCATCGCCCTGCGCAACCGCTGGCGCCGGCAACAGGTGGCCGAACCGCTGCGCCACGAAATCACGCCCAAGAACATCCTGATGATAGGCCCGACCGGGGTCGGCAAGACCGAGATCGCGCGCCGCCTGGCCAAGCTGGCCGACGCCCCCTTCATCAAGATCGAAGCGACCAAGTTCACGGAAGTGGGCTACGTGGGGCGCGACGTGGACACCATCATCCGCGACCTGATCGACATCGGCATCAAGCAGACCCGTTCGGCCGAGATGGCCAAGGTGCGGGCCCGGGCCGAGGATGCGGCCGAGGACCGGGTGATCGACATCCTGGTGCCGCCGGCGCGCGACTTCGGCTTCAACGCGGGCGGCACGGAGCCGCCGGCCGGCGACACCACGCGCCAGACGTTCCGCAAGCGCTTGCGCCAGGGCGAGCTGGACGACAAGGAAATCGAGCTCGAGCTGGCCGAGACGGGGCCCCAGATGGAAATCATGGCCCCGCCCGGCATGGAGGAAATGACGGAGCAGATCAAGTCCATGTTCTCGGGCATAGGCGGCGGGCGCAAGAAGTCGCGCAAGCTCAAGATCAAGGACGCCATGAAGTTCCTGGTGGACGAGGAGGCGGCCAAGCTCATCAACGAAGACGAGATGAAGCAGAAGGCGATCCAGAACGTGGAGCAGAACGGCATCGTGTTCCTCGACGAGATCGACAAGATCGCTTCGCGCTCGGAAGTGGGCGGGGCCGACGTGTCGCGCGCCGGCGTGCAGCGCGACCTGCTGCCGCTGGTGGAAGGCACCACCGTCAACACCAAGTACGGCATGATACGCACCGACCACATCCTGTTCATCGCGTCCGGCGCCTTCCACCTGGCCAAGCCGTCGGACCTGATCCCGGAGCTGCAGGGCCGCTTCCCGATCCGGGTGGAACTGGAGTCGCTGTCGATTGCCGATTTCGAGCGCATCCTCACCAGCACCGACGCCTGTCTGACCAAGCAGTACGAGGCGCTGCTGGCCACCGAGAACGTCACGCTCGAGTTCGCGCCGGAAGGCATCAACCGCCTGGCCGAGATCGCGTTTTCCGTCAACGAGCGCACCGAGAACATCGGCGCGCGCCGGCTGTACACGGTGATGGAAAAGCTGCTGGAGGAAATCTCGTTCACGGCCACGGAAACGTCGGACCAGCACCTCACCATCGACGCGGCCTACGTCAACGCCCGGCTCGACGCGCTGGCCGTCAACGAAGACCTGTCGCGCTACGTGCTGTAAGGGAGGACAGGATGGCCAACAAGGCGCTGGCGACCCGGCAAAAGATGCAGTTCCGCGTGGGACCGTCGCCCAAGCCGCGCAATCCGGTGGCGGTGGCGGCCAAGCTGCGCGCGGCCGGCCCGCACGTGAAGAACGTGTCGGCCCAGCGCCAGGCGGCCAAGCGGGCGCTGGCCAAGGCCCTGCTGAAAAAACCGGACGAAGAGTGAACCGTCAGCGGGCGCCGGTGCTGGCGCCCGCTCTCGGGTAAGCGTGACAGACGCCGGGCGGCGTCAGAAGTGGTAGGCGGCGCCCACCGAGAATACATTCAGGTTGGACTTGGCGGCCTTGCCCATGCGGGCCGGCAGGTAGTTCCAGTCCGCGTTCAACGCCCAATGCTTGTCGATGGCGTAGGACAAGCCCGTGCCCGCCGTCACGGCCAGCGTGTTGGTGCTGTCGCTGCCGCCGGCCGCGTAGTCGACCTTGCCGTGTTCGGCGACCAGGCCCAGGCGCGTGGTCCAGGCCCAGTCCTCGCTGAGCTTGGTGGCCGTCGCCAGCACCACGCTGACGCCCGACAGCTTGCCCCGGCCCGCACTGAGCGCGCCTGCGCCATCCTTGAACGCGCCCTTGGCGGCGCCGCCGGTGAACACAGCCAGTTCGATGGCGCGGGTATGCTGGAGGCCGAACCCCTCGCTCTCGCCTAAGGTATAGCCGCCATACACGCGGGTGCTGGCGCCGGTGTTGCGTTCGCAGGGGCTGCCGCTCAGGCAGTCGAAGTTGTAGTGGTTGCGCCAGCCGATATCCAGGCCCAGGTAGCCGGGCGACAGGTCGGCGGCGGCAGCGGCGCCGCTGGCGGCCAGGCAGGCGCCGGCCAGCAGTGCGGCACGCACGGTACGTTTCATCATCATCATCATTCCCCTTGTCGGTCTCAGTCTTGGATGACGTCGCTGCTGTGAGTGACATCGCCGCGCAGTGTGATCCCGTTCCACCAATAGTCCTAGCAGAAAGTACCAGGGCGCAAATGCCTGTACGGATGGTAGCGAACCATGCTACCTTTTTGCCTTTATGACAAGCACGGGGATAGGCATGAGTTCACCGCAATTGCTGTTGCAGGTATTGCGCACCCAGCTGCGCGCGGCCGGCGTGACGTACCGGGAACTGGCCGGCCGCATCGGCATGAGCGAGTCCAGCGTCAAGCGCATGTTCGGCCAGCAGGACATGGCGCTGTCGCGCCTGGCGCAGATCTGCAAGGCGGCCGGCATCGCGCTGGAGGACGTGCTGCGCGGCGCGGCCGACGCCACGCCCCATGCCGACACCCTGACCCTGCCGCAGGAAAAATCGCTGGTGGCCAATCCGCGCCTGCTGTTGATGGCGATCTGCTGCCTGGGCCACTGGAGCCTGGAGCAGGTGCTGGAAACGTACCGGCTCAGCGAGCCGGAATGCATCGTCCTGCTGGCCGAGCTGGACCGGCTGCGCCTGATCGAGCTCAAGCCCCTGAACCGCTACCGGCTGCGGGTGTCGAACGCCTTCCACTGGCTGGCCGACGGCCCCGTGCAGCAATTTTTCCGCAGCCATGTGGTCAACGATTATTTCAGCGGCCAGTTCGACGGCCCGGGCGAGGCGCTGCTGTGCCTGCCCGCCCGGCTGTCGCGGGCCAGCGCGCTGGAGCTGGCCGCCAAGATCCAGCTGCTGGCCGGCGAACTGGCGCGGCTGCACCAGGGCGACCGCCGCCTGCCCGCGCCCGAGCGCGACGGCTACACCTTGCTGGTGGGATTTCGTTCGTGGGAGTTTGCCGCCTTCACGGCCTTGCGGCGCCAGCCGCCGCAGGCAGCCTGACGCGGGCGGCCATTGGCGGAAGGCCAGTGGCCGCCGCTGCCGGGCTTTACCAGACCGGGCCGAGGAACAGGTACAGCGTGCCGCTGTTGCCCTTGGTGCTGCCGGCGCCGAAGTACAGCGGCCCGAAACGGGTATCGACGGCCGTGAAGATGCTGGCCGCCTGCTTGACGCTGGCCCAGTGCAGCGGATGGTCGTCGCCGTAGCCGGCGCCGGCCTCCAGCGAGAAGCCCAGCCGCACGTCGCCGCCCAGGGCGGCCGGCATGGCGCCCACCGTGCGCGCCATCACCATGCGGCCCAGCAGTACGCGGTTGCCGGCCACCGATTCGGGCGCCGTGCCGGACAGGCGCAAAAAGCCGCCCAGGCTGAACGGCGCCGAACCGAGCTGGCTGCGGGCCCATTCCGCATACAGGTGACCGGCCCAGTTACCGGAATGGAAGGCGCGCAACCCTTCCACGCTTTGCTGCATCAGCGACACGCGGGTACCGGCGTTGACCACCGCCCGGTCCAGCCTGACGTTGAACAGGCCGCCACGGGTGGGGAAGGCGACGGAATCGAGCGTGTCGATGCTGTAGGCCAGCGACTGCACGGTCTGGTGCACGCGGGTCGTCGGCACCGTCTCGTCCTCCGGTATCGTCACCCGCAGGTTGGTGCTCTGGCGCGCCACGCCCAAGTGCACGTCGCCCCAGTCGCCCAGCTGGCGCCCCAGCACCACGCTGGTGCCGGCATAGTTGTAGCCGATGCGGTTCTGGCGCCGCCCGGCCAGGCTGAAGGTGTCCGCCGCGGCCGCGCCGTAGCGGACGGACGGCGCCACATACCACTGCGAGCCGGCGCCCAGCGGCTGCCAGAATTCCACCTCGAAGGCGCGCTCGGTGCCGATGCGGGCCGAGCTGCGCAACTCGGCGCCCCAGTCGTTGAGCGAGGAGCGCACATGCATCATCTTCAGGGCGAAGGTATTGTTGTCCGTGAAATCGCTGGCCAGTTCCAGGCCCACGCGCAGACGGCTGCGGGCCCAGTCGGCCTCGGTGGGCTTGATCAGCACTTCGCGCCCGCCGTTCACGTCGCGCACTTCCGTCTCCACCCGCGCCAGGTCGCCCCGGCCGAACAGCTGGGCGCCGGCCTGCTGCGCCTGCTCCACGGTGACGGGCTGGCCCAGCACCAGGCCGGACTGCACTTGCAGCGCCTTGGGGTTGATGTGGCCGCTCGGCTCCACGGCCAGCCTGGTCAGCGGCAGCGGCTGGTCGGCCACCACGGGGCCGGCCAGGCGGCGCTGCTCGAAGGCCGTGTAGTCCGCCTCGGGCACGGCCAGCTGCAGCAGCTGGGCCGACAGGGCGCGGGCCGCCTTTTCGCCGGCCGCGATGGCGCGGTCGTGGCGGGCAAAATCGAGGAAGCTGATGCCGTGCAGGTCGGGCGCCAGCAGGATGTCGCGCGGGCCCAGTTCCTTGAGCGAGCGCTGCACGTTCTGTTCGGTCAGGATCTGCAGCATCTGCTGGGCCACCCGGATCGCGCTGCTCAAGTCCTTCTCCGGCGCCAGCGGCGTACCCACGTTGACGGCGATGACGACGTCGGCCCCCATGGCGCGTGCCACGTCCACCGGCAGGTTGCGCACCAGGCCGCCATCGACCACCAGCCGCTCCTTCACGCGCACGGGCGCGAACACGCCGGGCACGGCCAGCGAGGCGCGCATGGCCAGGAACAGCGGTGTGTCGTCCAGCTCCACCAGCTCGCCCGTGACGAGGTCGGAGGCGACGGAGCGGAACGGCAGCGGCAGCCGGTTGACGGGCCGGTCGCGCGTGCCCTGCGGCAGCACCCGGGTCAGGGCCAGTTCCAGCGCCTCGTTGCCGGCGGCGGCCGGCGGCAGCGAGATGCCTTCCAGCGTGGCGCCGAACTCGATGCGCGACGGCAGCAGCAAGTCTTCCTCGCGGCGGCGGAAATTGAGTTCATCGCGCGGAGGCCGGTCGGCCACCACGCTGTTCCAGTCCGTGCGGCGCACCAGCTGTTCGAGCTGGGGCACGGAACTGCCGGCCGCGTAGGCGCCGCCCACCACGCTGCCCATGCTGGTGCCGACCACGATATCGATGGGCACCCGCAGTTCCTGCAGCACGCGCAGCACGCCGATGTGGGCAAAGCCGCGCGCGCCGCCGCCCGACAGCACCAGCGCGATGCGGGGCCGCTTGCGGGCAGGATCGCCATCGGCGAGGGGCGCGCCAGTCGGCGCCGGCGACTGGGCCTGTGCCGCCACCAGCCAGCAGCACAGCACGGCGCTCAGGACACGCGGGAACCACATGGCGTTACTCCGTCGCGTCAATGCTGGCGGTCGGCGCCGGGGCCAGGCCCCGGGCCCTGGCGCGACGCCGCTGCCGGCGGTTGCGGCGGCGATTGCTGCAACTGCGGTTGCGGCATCACGACCGGCGGCTGCGCGGCCGGCTGCGGGCCGGGCGGCGGCACGATGGACGGCGGCGCCAGGTTGGGATTGCCCTGCGCGCCCGCGTCGCTGGCCAGGTCGATGCGCTTGACCACGCCCCCTTCGGACAGCAGCACATATTTGGGATGGACTTCCTTGACCGTCACGCCGGGCGCCACGTCGCGCCCCACGGCCAGCGCCACGGCCGGCTTGCCGTCCACGGCCACGATGGCGGCGCTGTCGCGGCCATCGCCGGCCGCCACCACGCCCTTGAGCTGGTAGTTGCTGGCCACGGCCACGGCGGTCTGGCCGCCGAACAGGCCCTTGGCCGCCTCCAGGCTGGGCTCCGGCGCCTGCGCCGCGGGCGCGGCCGCGATCGGGCGCTGCTGCGGCTTGAACAGCTGCAGGCCCCAGTAGGCGAGCGAGGCGGACAGGGCCGCCACGGCGGCCACGGTGAGAATGAAAGGCAGACGCTTCATGGGTTCCTTGTTCAGCGCACCAGCTGATTGATTTCGATAATGGGCATCAGCACCGCCAGCACAATCAGCAGCACCACCACGCCCATGGCCAGGATCAGGGCCGGTTCCAGCAGGCCGGCGATGGTCAGCGTGCGCCGCTCCAGGTCCTGTTCCTGGGAGCTGGCCGCGCGGTCCAGCATGGCCGGCAGCTCGCCGGTGATCTCGCCGGCCCGTATCATGTGGATCAGCATGGGCGGGAAATGCTGCTGGGCCGACAGCGCCCGCGCCAGGCTCACGCCTTCGCGCACGTTGTCGCTGGCCTCGTCCACCAGCTCCTGCATGGCCACGTTGGACAGCGTGTCGCGGCTGGTCTGCAGCGCCCGCAGGATGGGCACGCCCGAGCCGGTGGTAATGGCCAGCGTGCTGGCAAAGCGCGCCGTGTTCAGGCTGCGCTCGAACTTGCCGTACAGGGGCGCCGTCAGCAGCCAGCCGTGCCAGCGCCGCTTGAGCACCGGATTCTCCAGCGCGCGGCGCCACGCGAACCAGGCGCCCACCAGCAGCACGGCCACCAGCACGCCGTAATGGCGCACGAAGTCCGACACGGCCAGCATGACGATGGTCAGGAACGGCAGCTTCTGCTTGGTGTTGGCGAACACGGACACGATCTGCGGCACCACATAGGTCAGCAGGAAGATCACGATGGAAAACGCCACCACCGTCACGATGGCCGGATAGGTGAAGGCCAGCTTGACCTTCTGCACCAGCGCGTTGCGCCGTTCGATGTAGTCGGCCAGGCGCGACAGCACGCGCGACAGGTGGCCGATCTGCTCGCCCGACGCGACCAGCGCGCGGTAGATCTCGGCGAAGTCGCGCGGGTGGCGCGACAGCACGTCCGACAGGGCCGCGCCGCCCATCACTTCGGAGCGGATCGAGGCGATCAGGTCGCGCACATAGGGCCGCTCGGCCTGTTCCAGCAGGGCCGTGAAGGCTTGTTCCAGCGGCAGCCCCGCTTCCAGCAGGCTGGCCAGCTGGCGCGTGAACAGGGCCAGTTCGGTGGTCGACAGGCGTTCGCCGAAGCCGCGGCTCCTGGCCACGCCGGCCGCGTCGACCTGGGCGCCGATGGCGTCGACCTTGAGCGGCAGCAGGCCCTGGCCGCGCAGCTCGGCCCGCGCGGAGCGGGCGCTGTCGGCGTTGAGCACGCCCTTCTTGGTGGCGCCGCCGGTGTCGACGGCTTCATAACGGAATGCGGGCATGGTTACGGGCCTAGTCCTTGGTCACGCGCAGCAGTTCGGCCTGGGTGGTCACGCCCTCGCGCAGCCAGCGTTCGCCGTCCTCGCGCATGGTGCGCATGCCGTCGGCCACGGCGGCCGCCTTCACGTCCGCCTCCGAGGCGCGGTTGTGGATCTGGGCCCGGATCTGCTCCGTCGTCTGCAGCAGCTCGTAGACGCCGACCCGGCCCTGGTAACCGGTCTGGCCGCAGTGGGCGCAGCCGACGGCGTGCCACTGGTTGCCGTCGAAGCTCTTGCAGCTGGGGCACAGCTTGCGCACCAGGCGCTGGGCCAGCACGCCCAGGAGGGAGGACGACAGCAGGAACGGTTCGATGCCCATGTCGAGCAGACGGGTGACGGCGGCGGCGGCGTCGTTGGTGTGCAGCGTGGCCAGCACCAGGTGGCCCGTGAGCGAAGCCTGGACGGCGATCTGCGCCGTCTCCAGGTCGCGGATCTCGCCGATCATGATCACGTCCGGGTCCTGGCGCAGGATGGCGCGCAGGGCCTTGGCGAAGGTCATGTCGATGCGGGTGTTGACCTGGGTCTGGCCCACGCCGGCCAGGTCGTATTCGATCGGGTCTTCCACCGTCATGATGTTGGTGGTGGCCGCGTTCAGCAGCGACAGCGCGGCGTACAGCGTGGTGGTCTTGCCCGAGCCGGTGGGGCCGGTCACCAGCACGATGCCGTGCGGCTGGTTGATCAGGTGGTCGAACTGGGGCAGCATGGCGTCGCTCATGCCCAGGTGCTGCAGGTCGAGCCGGCCCGCTTCCTTGTCCAACAGGCGCAGCACGGCCCGTTCGCCGTGGCCGGTGGGCAGCGTGGACACGCGCACGTCGACCGGCTTGCCGCCGATGCGCAGCGTGATGCGGCCGTCCTGCGGCAGGCGCTTTTCGGCGATGTCGAGCTGCGCCATGATCTTGATGCGCGAGATCAGTGAACCGTGGATGGCCTTGCGCGGACGGACCACGTCGCGCAGGCTGCCATCGACCCGGAACCGTACCACCGAGGTCTGCTCGAACGGTTCGATGTGGATGTCGGAGGCGCCGTCGCGCAGGGCCTGGGTCAAGAGCGCATTGATCATGCGGATCACGGGCGCGTCGTCGGACGATTCGAGCAAGTCCTCGATGGCCGGCACGTCCTGCAGCAGCTTGGTCAGGTCCAGTTCGGCGTCGAATTCGTCGGCCACCAGCGAGGCGTTGCCGCCGGCGCTGGCGTAGGCGGCGGCGATGGCCGTCTCCAGGTCGGCGCGCGTCATGCTCTTGAGCGTGATGCGGCCAAAGCGGCGCGACACTTCGGCGATGGCGGCCGGCGCCGTGGCGCCGCAGGTCAGCACTTCGACCGTGTTCGCCGCCTCGTCGCTGGGGTGGGCCAGCAGCACGAAGTCGCGCGCGAAGGCGTAGGGCAGGAGGTTGCTCATGGCGCCGTCCTAGTTGCGCACGGGCGCGGCGGCGCCAGGCGCCTGGTCCGGCTTGGGCTGGGGCGCCGGCGGCACGGGCTGGGCCACGCCGGCGCTGCCGGCAGGGTGGCCGTCGATCAGCGGCGGCGCCACGGGTTGGCCGAAATCGTTGACCAGGATGCTGTCGGCCGGCTTGATGGCCAGCTGCGCGCTGCGCATGTAATCGTAGCGATCCGTGGCCAGGCTGACGCTCTGCTCCTTGCTGCGGATGACCACGGGGCGCAGGAAGATCATCAGGTTGGTCTTCTTGCGGCTGCGGGTCTGGTACTTGAACAGGTTGCCCAGCACGGGTATGTCGCCCAGGCCGCGCACTTTGTCGGTTCCGTCGCCCGTGGTGTCCTCGATCAGGCCGCCCAGCACGATGATCTGGCCGTCGTCGGCGATGACGTTGTTCTCGATCACGCGCTTGTTGATGGTGATACCGGAGATCGCCGTCAGGGTCGATTTGTCCACGTTGGAAGTCTCGTGGTAGATCGCCATCTTGATGGTGCCGCCTTCGGAAATCTGCGGCCGCACCTTCAGCGTCAGGCCAACTTCCTTGCGGTCGATGGTCTGGAACGGGTTGGAATTGGTACCCGAGGTGGTGGTGAACTGGCCGGTCAGGATAGGCACGTTCTGGCCCACCTGGATCGTGGCCAGCTCGTTGTCGAGCGTGATCATGTTCGGCGTGGACAGGATGTTGGCGTTGCCGTCCGATTCCAGCGAATGCGCCAACGCGCCCAGGCCCAGCTGGCCGGCGACCTGCTTGAACACGCCGATCGACAGGCCGGCGCCGGGCACCGTGGGCGTGCTCGTCGAACTGGACGTGGTGCTCTTGCTGGCGCGCTGCGCCAGGGCCAGCGCCGCCAGGTTGTTGTTGCTGCCGCCCGTGTTGTAGGACTGCAGTCCGCCCACGCGGTAGGTGCTGTTTTCATTGCCGGTGGCGCCCATCCACTGCACGCCGAATTCGGACGCCTTGTCGGACGTGACTTCCACGATCAGCGATTCGATGTAGACCTGGGCCCGGCGCACGTCGAGCTGGTCGATCACGGCGCGCAGGTTGCGGTACACGGATTCGGGCGCCGTGATGATCAGGGTGTTGGTGGACGCGTCGGCCTGGATATAGCCGGCCGAACCGGAACCGGCCTGCTGCTGCGTCCCGCCCCCGGTCAGCAACGGGTTGGTGGGGCCGCTGCTGGCGCCCGTGCCCTGGCTGTTGCCGGCCGCGCCGGCCGTCATGCCGGCCGGACTGGTGGCGCTGCCTTGGGCGGCGGTGCCGGTGGCGCTGGTGGCGCCGGCCGAGGCGTCGTTCGAGACGACGGCGCGCAGCGTCTGCGCCAGCTTGGTCGCCTCCGCGTTCTTCAGGTACACCACGTGCACATTGCCCAGCTGCGCCGTGGGCTGGTCCAGCTTGGCGATTAGTGACTTGGCCAGGTTGGCGCGGGCGGCCGACGGTGCGCGCAGGATCAGCGCATTGGTGCGCGGATCGGCCAGCACGCTGATGCGGCCCCCGTCCGCGGCGCCGCCGCCCGTACCCGGCTCGAGCAGCTTGTTGAGCATGGTGGCCAGGTCGCTGGCGATGGCGTACTGCACCGGGATCACATCCAGGTCGGTGGCGGCCGGCGCGTCGAGCGCGGCGATGATCTTGGTCAGGCGCTTGAGGTTGTCCGCGTAGTCGGTGATGACGACCGAGTTGTTGCCGGGGTTGGCGTTGATGGTGTTGTTGGGCGAGATCAGGGGCCGCAGCACCGTCACCAGGTTGGCGGCCGACTCGAAGTTCAGGTGGAATACCTGGCTGACGATCTGGTCGCCCTTGATGGCGTTGGGCGCCGTGCCGATCAGGGTGGGGCCCGATTGCAGCTTCGCTTCCGCTTCCGGCACCACCTTGGCGTAGCCGTCGCCGGAAACCACCGCGTAGCCTTGCAGGCGCAGGGCCGAGGTCAGCAGCGAGAACGCCTGCGACTTGCTGATCGACTTTTCCGACACCAGCGTCAGCGTGCCCTTGACGCGCGGGTCGATCACGAACGTGATGTTGGTGTAGTGGCCCACGGCCTTGATCACCGATTCGATGTCGGCGCCGACGAAATTGAGCGCGGCATCGTCGCTGGCGGCCCAGGCGGCGGGCGGCACGGCGGCGGCGGCCATGGCGCAGCACAGCAGTGCACCGGCGCTCAGGCGGCGCAGCGCGGGAAGGGTCGATTTGCTCACGGTCTGTTTTTTCATTGTCTGAACTCTAAGGCGATGATGTTCTTGTCGCTGTTTGCACGGCGCTGGCCCAGTAAATTCAAGAGGTTGGCCAACGTATCTTCATATCCTGCTGCCGCCTGCGCCTGCCCGGAAAACTGCAGGCGGCCCTGATCGAGGCTGCCGCTGCCGCTGAGCAGCAACGGCCCCTTGACCGAATTTAAGGTCAGCTGCGCCTGCTGGCCATGCCAGTCCAGCGCCAGCGCATAGCTGCCCAGCGGCCGCACCGACGACAGCTTGGAGGCCATGTCCGTCATTTCCAGCGTGGTGCGGCCGTTGACGCTGACGGCGCCGCCGGCCGCGGCCAGCTCCAGCGCCGTCCACGTCAGCCGCATGGTGCCGGCCGGCGCGATCGTGTTGAGCGGCGCGCCCAGGCCGGACAAGCCCTCGGCCGGCAGCAGCAGGGCCGATGGACTGAGCTGCCACTGGTGCCAGCCGCCGCGGAAGGTGACCGGCTGGGCCAGCGCCTCACCGTTCTCCAGCCGCAGTTCGACCATGCCGAACAGCGCCAGTGGCGACACCTGCCACACAAAGCGCCCCGGCAGCAGCGGCGTGACGGGGCCGTTGCCGCCGGCCGCGCCGCCGATAAAGGCCGAGCCGCGCCACAGCGTACCCTGCGCGTCCCCCAGCGTCAAACGTCCGCCCGTCTGGCGTTCCACCAGCGCGCCCAGCCAGCTGGCCGGCAAGCATACCAGCAGCGTGACGAGGGCACTGAGAAGTATCGTCAGCAGCCAGAGCGAGGCGCGCTTCATGGGCGGACCGCCACGGACGAAAGGCGGCGCAGCGTCATTGGGCGCCGCCCGTGGCCTGGTGCAAGGTCAGCGTGGCGTCCACCTGGCCCGGCGTGTTCTGGGCGTTGAACACGGCTTCCTCGACCGTGATGCGGCCGTCGCGGCGCTGGGTGGCCAGCCAGTCCACCAGGCCGGGATAGGACACGCTATTGAACTGCAGCCGCGCGTACTCGCCCGTGATGGCGACCGACTGCGCCGTCAGGCTGCGCGCGGCCAGGCTGGCCGTGAGGCTGTCGCGCGTCATGGCCGGCGGCGCCACGGCAGGCTGGCCCTTGAGCGCGGCCGCCTGCAGCGCCAGCGCCTGCAACTCGGCCTCCTGCTGGCGCAGCTCAGGCAGTTCCCGGCGCAGCCTGGTGCGCCCTTCCATGGCCGGCGCCACCAGCACCGCATAGGCCAGCGCCACGCCCAGCACGGCGCCGCCCACGGACAGGAACTTGCGCTCCTGGTCCGTACGCGCCTGCCAGAATTGTTCCGCGCCGGCGCGGTACTGCGCCAGCTTTGCCTTCAATGTGCTCATGCTTTGCTCCCGCCGCCGACGCGGATTTTCCAGATGCCGGGCGCAGCTTCCGACAGGTCCAGCTTGCGGGCGGCCAGGGCCGCGCGGATCTGGGCCATGGCGCCGGCATCGACCGTGTTGGGCTTGATTTTCACTTGCAGCGCGCGTTCGCGATATTCCAGCGCGGCCACGATGTCGCGGTTCGGCAGGCCGTTCAAGGCTTCGCCGAAGGCGGCGCTCAGGGCGCCGAATTCGTCGCCCGCCAGGGCGCCGCTGTCGGCACGGGCGGCCGCGATGTTCTTGCGCATCTGGGCGGCCGGATCGAGGATCACGGTTTCCTTCGGATAGGCCGACTTGAAGATCTGCAGCATGGACTGGTGGACCTGGGCCGCTTCACGCTTCATGCGCAGCCATTCGATGTTCAGGCCCGCCACGTTGACGGCCAGCGCCAGCACGGCCAGCCGCAGTGGCCAGCGCCAGCGCTGCCACTGGCGCGCCGACGCGCCGCTGGCGCCCACGGCGGCGGCCAGGTCCGGCGCCGCCGCGCGCGAGGCGGCGATCCAGTGCGCCCAATGGTCTTCCTGCAGCGTGATGGCGGGCTGGCCGGCGGCCAGCGCCTCGTAGCGGCGCAGCTCGGCCGCCGGCAGGTACAGGGTGACGGGCGAGTCGCCGGCCAGCGCGCGCAAGGTCTGCAGCACGGCCTCCGGTTCGGCCGGCAGGGCCAGGCCCAGGCCGTCGGTCTGCGACTGGCGCAGCGTCAGCTCGCAGCCGCCGTCGGCGCCGCTGAGCGCGGCCGACACGGCGCCTGGCTGCAGCGGCAGGCACAGTTGCGCCGGCAGCAGCGAGATGCTGTGCGCGCCCTGCGCCTGCAGCGCCTTGACCAGCACGTCCAGCCAGGCGCGCTGCGCCACGGCCACCGTGCGTTCGGCGCCGCCGTCCAGCGCCGGGCCCACGGCCAGCACGCAATCAGCCGGGTCGCCCAGGATGTGTTCTTCCACCAGCGCCGGCAGGGCCGCCTTCAGGCGCGCCGGCGACAGCGGCGGCACGCTCACGCGCAGCAGCGTCACGTCCGGCGCGGCCAAGAGCAGCGTCACCCGCCGCGCGGAGGCCACCATGTCGGCCAGGTTGCCCAGCGGGGACGCGCCCTGCTGCAGCACATTGCCGCCGTCGCCCACCAGCGCGAACGGGCAAGCCTGCGCCGCGCCGCTGTCGATGCTGGCCTTGGCCGGATAGCGGATAAATAGGGTAGTCAAAGGATCTCGCTTTCGTTCATCGCCGTCTCAGTTTTGCCGTATCCAGACCAGGTCTGTCTTGTAATTTACACCGTTCTCGCGCTGTATCAGCGCCTGCGCATCGAGGTTGGCGCGGTCCAGGCGCACCCTGCTCAGCACCAGGAAGTAGTCGCTCCTGATATCAATCTGCACCTTGGCGTTCACCTGCTTGCCATTCAGCTTGCCGGTGAAATCAAGCTTGCTGATGAAGTATGCCTGTTTGCGCTGGTAAGCCAAGGCCGCCGCCTCCGCCATCGAAAAATTTTCCGGCAATGCGGCCAGCAATTCCACCGGCGCCGTATTGACATTGACGGCCGTCTGCGTGGGCAGCACGATCACCAGGTCGCGCAGGCGTTCGATGGCCTGCGGCGTGAACCCTGCCACGGCCAGCAAATCCTCCACCCGCATCAGCTCCATCGGTTCGGTGCCACCCTGCACCGGCAGCGCGTTCTGGGCAGCCTGGCCGGCCGGCGCCGGCTGCTGCGTGCGCGCCACCTGGTCGGCCACGGCCTGGGCCAGCGACCCGTCAAGCTGGAGATTGGTCAGCAGGCGCTGGAACACGGCCACCTGTTCCGCCACCGGCGCCCGGCTCACGGCAAGATTGGCGAGATTGTAACGCGACTGGGCATCCGTCATCTGCCCCGACAGCGTGGCGTTGAAGTTTTCGCCCTCCACCCGTTCCCGTTCCACGTACTGGTCCAGCCGGGTTTCCGCCAGCGGCGTGGCCCACACGCCACCCAGCGTGGTGACTTGGCGGTTATCGAGGGCATCCTGGCGCAGGATCAGGCGCGCCCAATCGAGCGCGCCGCGCAGGATCCAGCGGGTTTGCAGTTGCAGGCGCTGGTTTTCCATCGAGCGCACCTGCACCTGCTGTTGCCAGAACAGGCTGGCCACGATGGTCACGGCCAGGGTGGTCAGCAGCAGCGCCGTGACGACGGCCACCCCGCGCTGGCGTTGCAGGCGGCGCGCCATCATACGGCCCCCAGCAGGAAGATCTTGACCAGCGCCGTCGGCAGGTTCGGCAGCTGCAGCGACACTTCGAGTCCGGTCGGCGCATTGTTGGACAACGGCGTCGTGGGCTGCGCGGTTGCAGTAGTTGGGTTCGATCCGCCCTGCCCGCTCGATCCGCCCTGCCCGCTTGATCCCCCCTGCCCGCTCGTGCCCGTTTGCCCGGCCGTGCCGGTCAGCCCGTTCGTGCCTGGTTGCTGCACCGTCGTCTGTTGCGTGACGCCGATGGCCGCGCGCCAGCTGCCGTTCTGCCACAGGCGCATGGTCATGCCGTTCACGCCCGACTGCAAGGCGACGGCCGGCGCCGGGTCGGCGTCGCTGCGCGCGGCCTGCCACAGCATGTCGAGCTGCACCAGGTCGCGGGTGGCGGCCGATTCGCGCCGCAGCAGCACGCCGTCGCGCACGCGGTAGGACACCACCTGCAGGCGCGACGGCTCGTTCTCCGTCAACACCGTGCGCACCAGCGTCAAGCGGTCGGTCTCGGCCAGCAGGTTGGCGCGGGCGTGCAGCAACGCCGTGGGCGCCAGGTTTTCGCAATCGCTCTGCATCTGGGCGAACGCCAGCTGCATGCCGCGGGTCTGTTCCATCTGCGCCGTCAGCGCCTGGCGCGAACGGATGATGCCGTCCAGCCCGCGCCAGCCCAGCACGGCCACGATGGCCAGGATGGAAATGGCCACCAGCAGCTCGATCAGGGTGAAGCCGCGCCGGCGCGGCCGATGGGACATGGTCTTCATTGGTTCAGCACCAGCTGCACCAGCTTGATGATGCGGCGTTCGGGATGGTCCTGCTCGACCACGCTGACCTCGACCCGGCGCAGGCGCGGATTGGGGCTGGCGATCACCTCTTCCTGGCACACCAGCTGCATGTCGCCCTGCGGGCAATCGAAGGTCTGCTTGCCCACGGCCGGGAAGGTGCGGGCCAGGCGGATCTGCACCAGCCGGTTCTCGGCCGACCAGGTGGCCATCATGGCGCTGCGCAGGCCGTTGCTGTTCTGGGTCAGGCTGCCCACGGCGCGCAGCGAGGCGCCCAGCGCGGTGCCGACGATGACGAGCGCCACCAGCACTTCCAGCAGCGTGAAGCCGCGCTGGCGCCGGACGATGGGGAGGAAAGATACACGCATGGCTCAGTCGACCGTGAAGTGGCCGATGCCGTCCGCACGGATGGCGACGGTGCCGCTGTCGCTGGCCAGCGTCAGCACGAAGGGTTTGTCGACCGGCTCGCGGCCGAAGGTGATGCGCAGGCTGGGGCCGGGCGAGGTGGACGGCGGGTCCAGCAGCAGCGTGATGGGGGCGTGCTTGAATTCGCGTTCGCGCAGCAGGTCGTCGCCGGTGACGGTCTGCCACTGCTGCTCGTTGCGGACCAGGAAGCGGTAGCGGTCCGACTCGGCCTCGAACGCGATCAGGCGGTTACGCACGATGGCCTCGTCCCGCGCCAGCTGCAACAGCAGGGCGATACGCTGGGCTTCCTGCTGCATGCCCTGCTGGCGGCTGGGCAGCACGTTGAGCGACACCAGCCCCAGGGTGACGCCCAGGATGACCATCACCACCAGCAGTTCGATCAGGGTGAACCCGCGCGGCGCGGCGCGCATGGCAGGCGGCTCCTGCCTTAGTTGTCCCACGAGCCGATGTCGGCATCGTCACCGGTGCCGCCCGGCTGGCCGTCGGCGCCCAGCGAGAACACATCCACCTCGCCCTTGATGCCGGGCGACAGGAACTGGTAAGGATTGCCCCACGGGTCCTTGGGCATCTTTTCCAGGTAGCCGCCGGCCTTCCAGCCGTTGGCGGCCGGGCCGGTGGTGGGCTTGCTCAGCAGCGCCTGCAGGCCCTGCTCCGTGGTCGGGTAGCGCTGGTTATCGAGCTTGTACAGCTTGAGCGCCTGCATCACGGTGGCGATATCGACCTTGGCCGCGGCGACCTTCGATTCGCCCGTGCGGCTGAGCAGCTTGGGCACGACCAGCGCCGCCAGCACACCCATGATGACCACCACCACCATGATTTCGATCAGCGTAAAGCCGCGCGCAAGGCGGCGGGGGATGGACTGTTTTTTCATAGGACCGGCAAGTGTAGGTTGAATATTTGAAAAGAGTGCAGAGTATAAGGCCGAACCGGCGCGACCAGCAAAGCCGCGCCGAAGATTATGCCCCTGCCACACTTAAGGCGCGGTTAATCGCCGCCTCAGTCGCGCTGGCGGGCCAGCGCCTCGATACGGGCACGGGCGCCGTCGTTGCCGCCGGCCGAGGCGTGGTTGGTCGACACCGGCGCCAGCGCCTGCACGGCCGGCGCCTCCTGCACGAAGGGCGCGATGCCCAGCGCGGCGTCGATTTCACGCGGGTAGATCAGGTAGCCGCGCGTGATGACGGCGGCCACCTTGCGCACGTCGGCGATATCCCTGGTCGGGTCGCCGTCCACCAGCACCAGGTCGGCCAGCTTGCCCGGCTCGATGCTGCCCCGCTCATGGCTGGTGCGGGTGTAGCGCGCGCCGTTGCGGGTGGCGATCTGCAGCGCCTGGGCCGGGGTCAGGCCGGCCTTGACCAGCATCTGCAGTTCGGCCTGCAGCGTGAAGCCGGCCAGTTCGTCCGTGCCGGCCACGATGGGCACGCCGGCACGGTACATGATGCCGACGAACTGCACCATCTTGGCGTACGACTTCTGGTAGCGCTGGTGGGTGGCTTCGTCCGCGATCTTCATGGTGGCCGACGAGAAGCCGCGCTTGACGTCCGGCGGCATGTGGTCGGCGATGGGGCCGAACGGCTCGCTCATCTCGCCGTCGCGCTGCTTGAGGAAGGCAAAGGTGGCCAGGGTGGGGTCGACCGAGATCTGTTTTTTCGCCAGTTCGGCCACGAAGTCCTTGACCGGTTTGGAATTGAAATCGAGGTCCGCCACTTTTTCCGCCGGCAGCGTGAAGCGTTCCAGGGTGCGCGTTTCCGTCGTCGGCGTGACGAGGAAGTTCAGCAGCACCTGGTTGATGTGCTGGATTTCGTCGTAGCCGGCGTCCAGCGCATGCTGGGCGCGCAGCCCGGCCGGAATGTGGCCGGACACGCGCATGCTGCGGCTATGGGCATAGGCCACGGTCTCCTTGAGGATCGCTTTGGGGAAGGAGTTGTAGATCTTCAGCTGCGGGTAGCCATGTTCGGCATACCAGTCGATGGCGTTTTTCGCCTGCGCCAGGTCCTTGATGACGAAGCCGCCGTTGGCCGAATAAGGGCTTTCGCCTTCCAGGAAACCGGCCGGCACCACCTGCGGCGCCAGCAGCTTGCCGGCCGCCGTCTCGTCGAGCATCTGCTGCATCTGGGCGTTGTCGTTGCCCATGTCGCGCACGCTGGTCACGCCGGCCGCCATGTTCAGCGCGCCGGACCAGCGGTCCACGTGGCCGTGCATGTCGAACAGGCCGGGCAGCAGCACGCGGCCGGCCGCGTCGATCTGGTTGACGGCGCCGCGCACGGGGGCGCCGGCCGGCAGCACGGCCGTGATGCGGCCGCGCAGCACGTAGACGTCGGACGGCGCGCCCAGCGTGGCCTTCTCGCTGTCGAATACGCGGGCGTTGCGCACCACGGTCAGGCCGTTGAGCGGGTGCTGCAGCTGGGCCGCGACATCGGTGAGCATCTTGTTTTCGGCCACCTTCTGGCGCGCGGCCAGGGCGGCGCTGTTGTGCTGCCAGCCCTGCTCCAGCATGCTGGCGAAACCGGGCATGACGACGCCGAACAGGCGTGGTTTGCTACCCGCGGCGGCCATGGTGGCCCAGTAGAACGACGGCGACAGGCCGATGCCCGTCTGCGCCACCAGCTGCACGGTCCGGGTCTGCGGGTGGGCCGGGTCGTCGGACGTCACCTCCACCGTATCGAGCACGCGCTGGCTCAGGGTGCCGGACGGCAGCAGCGGCATCTTGCCGTCGGCCGTGGCGGCCAGCGCGCCGATGGCGGCCGAGGCCACCTCGAACGAACCATTCAGGGGCAGGTAGGCGGCCGGACCGCTGACGGTCTTGCCGCCCTGCTCCGAGGTGGACTTCCATTCCGCCTGGTCGCCATGGCGTGCGTAGTGTTCGTTGACGGCGTTGCCGAAGGTGGAGCTGCCCTTGACCGTGTATTCCGTCATGGTGCCGTCCGCGCCCAGGCGGAACTGCTCATCCAGTTCCGGCCCGCGGCCATTGTCCTTGTAGCTGAAGCGCACCCTGGTCAGGCCGTCGTCTTCGTGCTGCACCACCTGCTGGCCGATGCGCTTGCCGTTTTCGGCGATGATCGGGTATTCGGTGGTACTGGCGGCATAGGCGGGCGCAAACGCGGCGGCCAGGGCCAGGGACAGCAGGGAAAGGCGGTTCAGCATCGTGTGGGTCTCCGTTTTTTGGGGAAGGGATGGAACTACGTCGTCATTTTTGTTGGCCGCTATTTGACCGCTATTTGACCGGCGGGTGGCGGCCGGCACACACGGGGCAGTCGCCGTTGCGGGCCACGGCGATACTGGTCCACTCCATGTGCAGGCCGTCGAGCAGCAGCAGGCGGCCGGCCAGCGACTGGCCTATGCCCATGATCAGCTTGAGCGCTTCGGCCGCCTGCATGGCGCCCACCACGCCCACCAGCGGCGCGAACACGCCCATGGTGGAACAGGCCACGTCCTCGAACTGCTGGTCCTGCGGGAACAGGCAGGAGTAGCACGGCTGGTCGCCGCCGCGCGGGTCGAACACGCTGACCTGGCCGTCGAAACGGATCACGGCGCCCGACACCAGCGGCTTGTTGTGGGCCACGCAGGCGCGGTTGACGGCATGGCGGGTGGCGAAGTTGTCGGTGCAGTCAAGCACCACGTCGGCCGCCGCCACCAGTTCGGCCAGGCGGGCGTCGTCCACGCGCTCGATCAGGGCGTCGATGGCGATTTCGGGGTTGATCTGTTCCAGCGTCTGGCGCGCCGAGGCGGCCTTGGGCTGGCCCACGCGCGCCGTGGTATGGGCGATCTGGCGCTGCAGGTTGGTCAGGTCCACCGTGTCGTTGTCGACCAGGGTTAGCTTGCCCACGCCGGCCGAGGCCAGGTACATGGCGGCCGGCGAACCGAGGCCGCCGGCGCCGATCACCAGCGCGTGCGCCTGCAACAGGCTGGTCTGGCCTTCAATGCCGATTTCGTCGAGGAGGATGTGGCGCGAGTAGCGCAGCAGTTGCGAGTCGTTCATCGGTCAAGACCGGCACTGGCGCGCCGGCCGCTCATTTTTTAATCGGATGCTGCTTGGTGTCGGGTTGGGCTTCGGCCTTGGCGCCGGCTTTCGCGGCTGGTTTGGCGGCCGCAGTGGCGTCCGGCTGGTCGGCCTTCGCGTCCGGCTTGGGGGCGGCCTTCGCATCAGCCTTGGCGTCGGCCACGGCCGCGCCGTCCGCCTTGGCCAGCTTGATCGGCAAGCCCTTGAAGTGGTTCAGCGCCTGCGCCAGCTGGAAGTCGTCCTTGGAACCGTATTCGAACGGCTTTTGCTTGCGGGCCGCGGCCAGCAGGCGCTGTTCTTCTTCCAGTTCGTCGCGCTTGTCGGCCCGCGCCGTCCCACCCTGTGCGGCGCCTGGCGCCGCGTCCAGCGCCTCGTCGCTGCCCAGGTGCTTCTGCAGGTCGGCCTCGCGCACGCGCAGGCCGTTCAGGCCGTCGCCGTCGGCCGTTTCGTCCACCAGCAGGTCGGGCACGATGCCCTTGGCCTGGATCGAACGGTTGTGCGGCGTGTAGTAGCGCGCCGTGGTCAGCTTGACGGCCGTGTCGGCCGTCAGCTGGCGCAGCGTCTGCACCGAGCCCTTGCCGAAGGTCTGCGAACCCATGATGATGGCGCGCTTGTAGTCCTGCAGCGCGCCGGCCACGATTTCCGAAGCCGAGGCCGAGCCGCCGTTGACCAGCACCACCAGCGGCACGTCCTTGAGCGCGGCCGGCAGCTTGGCCAGCGGGTCGCCGCCATTGCGGCCGGCGTAGAATTCGCGGCGGCCATAGAAAGTCTGTTTGGAGTCGAGCAGCTGGCCGTTGGTCGAGACGATCACGGCATCCTTGGGCAGGAAGGCGGCCGAGACGCCGATCGCGCCCGGCACCACGCCGCCCGGATCGTTGCGCAGATCCAGCACCAGGCCCTTGATGTGCGGGTCCTGGGCGTACAGGGCGCCCAGCTTCCTGGCCATGTCTTCCACGGTCGGTTCCTGGAACTGCGAGATGCGCAGCCAGGCGTAGCCCGGTTCGATCATCTTGGCCTTGACGCTCTGGACGCGGATTTCCTCGCGCACGATGGTCAGCGTGAGCGGCTTGTCCAGGTCCTTGCGGGTGATGTTGAGCAGCACCTTGGAATGGGGCTCGCCGCGCATCTTTTTGACCGCCTCTTCCAGCGTCAGGCCCTTGATCGGGTTGCCGTCGATGCGGGTGATCAGGTCGCCGGCCTTGATGCCGGCCTTGAAGGCGGGCGTGTCCTCGATCGGCGACACCACCTTGATGTAGCCATCTTCCATGCCCACTTCGATGCCGATGCCGACGAACTTGCCGGCCACCGTCTCGCGCATCTCCTTGAACGCCTTCTTATCCAGGTAGACGGAATGGGGGTCGAGCGAGGATACCATGCCGGAAATGGCTTCCGTCAGCAGCTTCTTGTCGTCCACGCTTTCCACGTAGTCCGACTTGATGAGGCTGAACACATCCGACAGCTGGCGCAGCTCTTCGAGCGGCAGGGGCGATACGCCGGCCTTTTGGGCGATAGCGGAAAACTGCAGGGAGGCCGTGATGCCGGCCACCATGCCCAGGCCGATCAGGCCGAAACTCTTGACTTTGTTGCCCATGAAACCTCTGTGCGGCCTAAAAAGGCAGACTAAACGGCGGAATAAACAGCTAAAACGGCTAGAACCTGACCCAGCCGGCCGGATCGAACGGCCGGCCCTGGTGGCGAAGCTCGAAGTATAAACCTGATTCTTCGTTACCGCCGCTGTTTCCGGCGCTGGCGATGGCATCGCCCCCTTTGACGATGTCGCCGGCCCGTTTCAGCAGCGACTGGTTATTGCCGTAGATGCTCATGTACTGGCCGCCATGGTCGACGATGATGAGGTTGCCGAAGCCGCGCAGCCATTCCGCAAACACCACCCGGCCGCCGGCGATGGCGCGGATGTCCGTGCCTTCAGCGGCGCGGATGAACACGCCCTTCCAGCTGGGGCCGTCGCCGCGCTTGGCGCCGAACCTGGCGGCCAGCTTGCCGGCCACGGGCGCGCGCAGCTGGCCTTTCATGGCTTCGAAGGCGCCGGCCGGGGCGGCCGGGGCCAGCGCGATATCGGCGGGATTGGCCGCTGGCCGCGCGGCCGGCTCCTCCTTCGGTTCCGGCTTGGGCTGCTGGGCCGCCTTGGGTTCGTCCGCGTCTATCGGTTCCAGCTTGACGGGCGGCTTGACGGGCGGCAGCGGCTTGATGGCGCCGCCCTTGCCGGCCTTGGCCAGGCGCTCGCGTTCGGCGCGCGCGGCCGCCTCGGCCGCGTGGGCCTTGGCCAGCGCTTGGGCCTTCGCTTCCGCGTCGGCCTTGGCCCTGGCGGCGCGGGCGGCGGCCAGTTCCTGCTGGCGGCGCTGCTCGGCGGCGGCCGCTTCGGCCTGTTCCTTGATCAGGCGCGCCAGCTTGTCGACCAGGCCGGCCATGCGCTGCTCGTCCCGTTCCACATTGCCCGCTTCCTTGCGCTGGGCCGCCAGCCGCTTGGACAGCGTGGCCAGCAAGGTCGCGCGGCGGCCTTTTTCCTGCTCCAGCAAGGCTTTTTGCTGTAATTGTTCTTCCGCGATTTCGGCCAGCTCGTCCTTGGCGTTCTGCGCCTCGGCCTGGTTGGCTTCCACCGCCTTCAAATTGGCCCGCAACGCGTCCAGCAGACGGGCCTGGGCTTGCGACACATAGGCCATCATCTGCAGGTCGCGGTTGATGCGGTTGGGGTTGTCACCTGACAACAATAACTTGATGCGATCCTCATTGCCCGCCACATACTGCTGGCGCAACAGCCTGGACAGCTGCTGTTTCTGCTGCTCGACCGTCACCACCAGCCGCTCGTGCTCCACCGACAGGCGGGCCAGCTTGTCGTTGGTGGCGGCCTGCTCGGCCGTCAGGTCGCGCAGGCTGCGGTTGGCGTCGGAAATGGCTTGCTCGGACGCGGCCAGCGTGTCGGCCGCGTCATCCTTGGCCGACTCGGTCTTGCTGATGTCGCGCTTGAGGGCCGTGAGCTTTTGCTGCAAGCCGGCGCGCTCGGCCTCGGCCGCCGCTTTCTGCTTGCTGCGTTCCGTGGTCCGGGCCTGGGCCGGGCTGCCGGCCATGGCCAAGGACAGCAAAGCGCACAGCACGACCGCCGCGCCGCGGCGGGGGAAATGAGGCAGCGACAAATTACTTGGCCTTCCCTTGGTTGGCCACGGCTGCCTGGGCCGCCGCGATGGCGGCCGCGTCGCCCAGGTAGTAGCTGCGGATCGGCTTCAGGTCCGCGTCCAGCTCGTACACCAGGGGCTGGCCGTTGGGGATGTTCAGGCCCACGATGGCTTCATCGCTGATGCCGTCGAGCATCTTGATCAGGGCGCGCAGGCTGTTGCCGTGGGCCGAGATCAGGATCTGCTTGCCGGCGCGGATGGCGGGGGCGATTTCCTCGTCCCAGGCCGGCATCACGCGGGCCACGGTATCCTTCAGGCATTCCGTCAGGGGAATGGCCGACTTGGGCAGGCCGGCGTAGCGCGGGTCGTTGAACGAGGTGCGCTCGTCATCCTCGGCCAGCGGCGGCGGCGGGGTATCGTAGCTGCGGCGCCACACCAGCACCTGCTCGTCGCCGTACTTGGCGGCCGTCTCCCCCTTGTCCAGGCCCTGCAGGGCGCCGTAGTGGCGCTCGTTGAGGCGCCAGTCATGCTTGATGGGCAGGTACATCATATCCATCGCGTCCAGCGTCAGCCACAGGGTGCGGATGGCGCGCTTGAGCACCGAGGTATAGGCCAGGTCGAAGGTGAAACCGGCTTCCTTGAGCACGGCGCCGGCCGCCGTTGCCTCGGCAATGCCCTTCTCCGTCAGGTCGACGTCGGTCCAGCCGGTGAAGCGGTTCGACAGGTTCCAGGTAGACTCGCCGTGACGCATGAATACGATTTTATACATATGACTATCTTCAAAAAGGAGTGAACGGACAGAAAAACACAGCTAACAGAACTCTTCCAGCCTTCTATTTTATAATGCGCGCATAGCCTATAACCATTGGACCACCGTGAAATTCTTCATTGATAATATTTTCATCATCGCCATCGTACTCGTTTCGGGCGGCGCCCTGCTGTGGCCGGCCCTGACGCAACGGGGCAAACGCGCCTCGGCGCTGGAAGTGACGCAGTTGATAAACCGCGGCAAAGCCACCATTGTCGATGTACGCGACGCCACTGAGTTCGCCGCCGGACACTTGCCTAACGCCAAGAACATCCCCCTGGGCGAACTGGCCAAGCGGGTCGGCGAACTGGACGGCGCGAAAAGCAAGAGCGTGATCGTGGTGTGCCAGAGCGGCGCCCGCGCCGCTTCGGCTGCCAGCCTGCTGCAGAAAGCCGGTTTTGCCGACGTCGTCAATCTGGATGGTGGTGTTGCCGCGTGGAAAACCGCCGGCCTGCCGCTGTCGAAATAAAGGAAGGATGCTGCATGACTGCCCCTGTCACCCTGTATAGCACCGCCGTCTGCCCCTACTGCGTGCGCGCCGAGCGCCTGCTGGAAGCGAAGGGCGTGACCGCGATCAACAAGATCCGCGTCGACCTGGACCCTGAACAGCGCGTGCTGATGATGGAAAAGACGGGCCGCCGCACGGTGCCCCAGATTTACATCGGCGAGACCCATGTGGGCGGCTTCGACGACCTGTACGCGCTGGACCAGGCCGGCGGCCTGGACCCCTTGTTAAAAGGTTAAGGCATCCCCAAATACAACGCGCGGGTGGAAATAGTAGGATTCCGAATTGGTTTTGATACAATTGCCCTCGCGTTTGATTTGAGCCTTCCAGAAGACCTCGCAAACAAACATATACGGGGCGGCAACAGCCGCTCGTCTCCACTATAACGAAAGCGTTCCATGTCTGAAGAAAACCTGCAACCAGTATTCCAAATCCAACGCGTCTACCTGAAAGACATGTCGCTGGAACAACCGAATTCCCCAGCCATCTTCCTGGAACAGGAAGCGCCGACCATCGAAGTGGCACTGGACGTGGGCGCCGAGCCCCTGGCCGAGGGCATCTTCGAATCGACCGTGACCATCACCGTGACCGCCAAGATCAAGGACAAAGTGGCTTTCCTGGTCGAAGGCAAGCAAGGCGGCATCTTCGAAGCGCGCAACATTCCAGCCGAACAGCTGGACCCGCTGCTCGGCATCGGTTGCCCGAACATCGTCTACCCTTACCTGCGCGCCAACATCGCCGACGTGATCACCCGTGCCGGCTTCCCGCCTGTGCACCTGGCTGAGATCAACTTCGAAGTGTTCTACCAGCAGCGCATGGCAGCGATGGCCGAAGCGGCCGCCAAGGCCAACGGCGACGCCACCCCAGCAAACTGAGAAGGCGTTTCAGAATGACCGTGGCCCGGCACCATAACGACGCCACGGGCTTTTTGAAATGACTTCTGCAAGCCAGACCGGCGGGCCGCGCCAGACGCGCCCGCCGGTTTGTTACCTCTAAGGCAAGCAATGACTTTACCCCGTTGGATCGCAGGCGCCTTGCTGATGCTGGCCGCGGCCGGCAGCCAGGCGTTCGACTTCAAGACGGTGGGCGCCGCCCCGGCCATTCTGTATGACGCCCCCTCCACCAAAGGCGGCAAGCTGTTCATCGTGCCGCGCGGCACGCCGTTGGAAGTGGTGCTGACCTATGGCGACTGGGTCAAGGTGCGCGACCTGAGCGGCGAACTGGCATGGACTGAAGCGAAGGGCCTGAGCGCCAAGCGCAACGTCATCGTACGCAGCGTCAACGTCAAGGTTCGCGCCACGGCGGACGACAATGGCGCCCCCGTTTTCATCGCCGACAAGGGCGTGCTGCTGGAGCTGGTCGAATCGGCCGCCGGCGGCTGGGTCAAGGTGCGTCACCGCGACGGCCTGACCGGTTTTATCAAGAATACCGACATCTGGGGCCTGTGAGGCCGGGGCGGCGCCATGCCGCCCAATCAACGCTGTTCGAGGCGCCATGCAAGACATTCCAAGCAATAAGAGCGCCGTTGCGCGCAAGATCACCGTGCTGGGCGCGGGCGCCTGGGGCACGGCCGTGGCCATCGCCCTGGCCCAGCGCCACGCCGTGCGCCTGTGGGGCCGCGACGCGGCCGCCATGCAAGCCATGGCCGCGGCCGGCGAAAACCCGGCTTACCTGCCCGGCTTCCCCTTCCCTGCCGGCCTGGCCGTCGAGCACGATTTCGATGCGGCCGTGGCCCACGCGGCCGGCCCGGACGGCCTGCTGATCGCGGCCTGCCCCGTGGCCGGCCTGCGGCCCCTGCTGGAACAGCTGAAGACCCGCCCCATCGCCAACCTCGTGTGGCTGTGCAAGGGCTTCGAATACGGCACCGGTCTGTTGCCGCACCAGATCGTGCGCCAGGTGCTGGGCGACGCGGTGCCGGCCGGCGCCCTGTCCGGCCCCTCGTTCGCGCAGGAAGTGGCGCGCGGCCTGCCGTGCGCGCTGACCATCGCTTCCGATTCGGCGCCGCTGCGTGACGCCGTCGTTTCCGCCGTGCATGGCGGCAATATCCGGGTCTACGCCAGTACCGATCTGGTGGGGGTGGAAGTGGGCGGCGCCGTCAAGAATGTGCTGGCCATCGCCACCGGCGTGGCCGATGGCCTGGGCCTGGGCCTCAATGCGCGCGCGGCCCTGATCACGCGGGGACTGGCGGAAATCACCCGGCTCGGCACCCGCCTGGGCGGCCAGATCGAGACGTTCATGGGTTTGACGGGCATGGGCGACCTGATCCTGACCTGCACCGGCGACCTGTCGCGCAACCGGCGCGTGGGCCTGGGCCTGGCGCAGGGCAAGCCGCTGGACGCCATCGTCCACGAGCTGGGCCATGTGGCCGAGGGCGTGCCGTGCGCCAAGGCCGTGCGCGAACTGGCCCGCACGCTGGGCGTGGACATGCCCATCACCAATGCCGTGGCCGGCGTGCTGTTCGACGGCGACCAGCCCAAGGCCATGGTGTCGCGCCTGCTGGCGCGCGATCCGCGCGACGAGAAGATCGCGCCCTCTGGCGGCAATTAAGACCAATTCACGGGAGATGGCTGGAACGGCCTGCCTGTTCCGCGACGCCGCAGGCATTTCCTGGCCGGCCGTGAACCGGGACGGCGGCTGAAAGCCGGCACGCGTCCCGCAGCGCGGACCAGCTGCCCGGCACCGGCTGACATGCCGGCCTTATTCGGCCACTTCCTCTTCCTTCGCTTGCCGCATCCAGCTCACCAGCGCGAACGCATCGTGCATGCCGCCGGCGATGGTCGGCACCAGCAGTTCCGGCTGGTTCATGGGCAGGTCCACTTCCGTCCACACGAAGAAACTCTTGAGCTTGATGTATTCGATGTGCTCGGCCTCCGGGTCGAAGCCCTTGGGCGGACGCATCAGCTTGCCTTCGTTCTGGATGTCGCCGAAGGTGGCGCGCAGGCGCTTGTTCTTGAGCACCTTGCTGAAGCCGGCCGCGTCGTCCACCATGTGCTGGCGCAGGGCACGCAGGCGGCCCGGCGGCGGCATGTACTCGCCGGCGCCGAACAGCAGCTTGCCGTTGCCATCCATCTGCATGTAATAGGTCGGCCCGCCCGACTTGCTGGGCCGGCGCATGTCGTTGGGCGCGATGGCGGCTGAGAAACGGGTCTTGTACGGGCTCTTGTCGTTGGCAAAGCGCACGTCGCGGTTGATGCGGAACATGGCTTTCTTGGGATTGCAGAACTTGACGGCCGGATCGAACTTGCCCAGCGCGGCGATCAGCTCCGTCACCACTTGCAGGAATTCCTCGCGCAGGATGTCGTAGCGCGGCTTGTTCATGATGAACCAGGGACGGTTGTTGTTGTCTTCCAGCTCGTTGAGAAATTGGGTCAGGTCGCGCAGGTGCATGCAGGGTCCGGTAATGTTTGAAGGAATGGTGGCCGCGCCAGGGGCGCCAGCCTTATTTGACGCTGGCAGGCCGCTTGCCGACGACGATGTCGAGCGTCGTCTCGCGGCTCTTGCGCAGCACCGTCATTTTCGCTTTGCCGCCCGGGGTGAGCTGGGCGATCAGGTTCAGCATTTCGTTGGTGTCGGCTACGGGACGTCCTTCCACCGACAGCAGGATGTCGCCCGGTTTCATGCCGCCCTTGTCGGCCGGGCCGTTGCGCACCACGCCGGCGATGATGGCGCCGCTCTGCCGGCTCAGGCCGAAGCTTTCCGCCAGTTCCGGCGTGATCTCCTGGGTTTCCACCCCGATCCAGCCCCGCACCACGTGGCCGGACTTGATGATCGCGTCCATCACGGAACGGGCCGTGGAGACGGGGATGGCAAAACCGATGCCGACCGAGCCGCCCGTCTGCGAATAGATCGCCGAGTTAATGCCCAGCAAGTTGCCGTTGGTATCGATCAGGGCGCCGCCCGAGTTGCCGAAGTTGATGGCGGCGTCGGTCTGGATGAAATTCTCGAAATGGTTGATGTGCAGGTTGTTGCGCCCCAGGGCGGAAATGATGCCCATGGTCACGGTCTGGCCCACGCCGAACGGGTTGCCGATGGCCAGCACCACGTCGCCCACCTGGGCCTGCTCCGGCTGGCCCAGCACGATGACGGGCAGCTTGTCGAGGCCGATCTTGATGACGGCCAGGTCCGTTTCCGGGTCCGTACCCACCACCTTGGCGGCCGCCTTGCGGCCGTCGGCCAGCACCACCTCGATCTCGTCGGCCGCTTCCACCACGTGGTTGTTGGTAAGGATGTAGCCTTCCGCGCTGACGATGACGCCGGAACCGAGGCTGGACTCCTCATCGTCCGGTTCCCCGTCCCGTTCGCCGAAGAATTTCTTGAAGAAGGGGTCGCGCAGCAGGCGCTTGCCGCGCCGCGGCGCCTTGCTGGTGAGTATGTTGACGACGGCCGGCATGGCCCGCGCCGCCGCCAGGCGGAAGGTGCCCGAGGCGTGGGCCGACGACGTTTGCAGCGCCAGCGCCGGCGCGGGGCCGCCGGACAGGGGAACCCGTCCACCGACGGTCCCGTTGCCCAGGGCCGTATAGACAAAATACAGTGCCAGTACGATGGTCACCGTTTGCGCAAACAATAACCACAGTCGTCGCATAGCGTTTCTATCAGGTGGACACGGCGCCCGATGGGGCGCGGCGTGGCCGGGGGTCTAGCGGTTCTTCAGGGCGTCGCGGATCTCGCGCAGCAGCAGCACGTCTTCCGGCGTGGGCGGCGCCGCTTCCGGCTCGGCCGGCTTGACCGGTTCGGCCAGGTGACGGGCCTTGTTCATGATGCGCACCATCTGGAAGATCACGAATGCCAGTATGACGAAGTTTAACAGGATGGTGGCGAAGTTACCGTACGCGAAGACGGCGCCCAGTTTCTTCGCTTCCACCAGGCTCAGGGTCGGGTTCTGGCCATTGAGCGGCAAATAGTAATTGGCGAAATCGAGGCCGCCAAACAGTTTGCTGACGGGAGGCATGATGATGTCTTGCACCAGGGAATCGACGATCTTGCCGAACGCGCCGCCCACGATCACACCGACGGCCAGGTCGACCACGTTGCCCTTCATGGCAAATTCTTTAAATTCCTGCATCATTGCCATCTTGTTATCCTCGCTTTGTGGTCAATTTTGAACAAACTTGCGTCTGGATCATACTATTGTTTCAAATAGAAGCCAAACAAGGCACAGAGTTGCACGCAGCGCATGCAATTTGCGCTATAAGCTTGACATGCATCAATTGGACCAGGCGGGTGGCCTCACATCGGGGCGGGGCCGCCAGAATTCAAGTTCTGAGTGGCTCCGGCTTGATCTCAATTACGGTCTGAGCAACGTTTTTGCTTTAATTCGCAACACTGTTCACATATAATTTAAGGTTGCTGGCAGCTATATTAGCGCATCGCAAAGATTTCGAGTTTTGTTCGCATTTTGACTGATTGGGGTTTGTATGAGTAACGAAAAGCAGGTCGATTCCGGCCGACGTGGCTTGCTCGTCGCCACGTGTGCGGCGGGCAGTGTGGTCGGTGTAGGTACCGCAGGAGCCTTGGTAAGTACATTCCAGCCGTCGGAGCGGGCAAAAGCCGCCGGCGCGCCGGTGGAAGTGGATATCTCCACCCTCAATCCGGGCGAGATGAAAACGGTGGAATGGCGCGGCAAGCCCGTGTGGATCCTCAAGCGCACGCCAGAAATGATCGCCTCGCTCAAGCAGACCGACGGCAAGGTGGCGGACGCGGAATCGAAGCGTAACCCGGCCGAATTCACGCCCGAGTACGCCCGCAACGAGCACCGCTCGATCAAGCCGGAAATCCTGGTGGCGGTCGGCATCTGCACCCACCTGGGTTGCTCGCCATCGTCCAAATTCGCCCCCGGTCCGCAGCCTTCGCTGCCGGACGACTGGGCAGGCGGCTTCCTGTGCCCTTGCCACGGTTCGACCTTCGACATGGCCGGCCGCGTGTTCAAGAACAAACCGGCACCGGACAACCTGCAAGTGCCACGCCACATGTACCTGAGCGACACCAAACTGGTCATCGGCAAAGACGAAAAGGGCGAGGCATAATATGGCGGCTTTCAAAGAAACAAAATTCCCTGCCGACGCACCGGTAGCGCAAAAGGCGCTGGGCTGGGTCGACGACCGCTTCCCGCTGACCAAGCTGTGGAACGACCAATGGGGCAAGTACTACGCTCCGAAAAACTTCAACTTCTGGTACATCTTCGGTTCGCTGGCCATGCTGGTGCTGGTGCTGCAGATCGTCACCGGTATCTTCCTGACCATGCACTACAAGCCGGACGCCAACCTGGCCTTCGGTTCGGTCGAATACATCATGCGTGAAGTACCGTGGGGCTGGCTGGTGCGCTATATGCACTCGACCGGCGCCTCGTCGTTCTTCATCATCGTCTACCTGCACATGACGCGCGGCCTGATGTACGGTTCCTACCGCAAGCCACGCGAACTGATCTGGCTGTTCGGTTTCGCCATCTTCCTGTGCCTGATGGCCGAAGCGTTCTTCGGCTACCTGCTGCCATGGGGCCAGATGTCGTACTGGGGTGCCCAGGTGATCGTCAACCTGTTCGGCGCCATCCCCTTCATCGGCCCTGACCTGTCGCTGTGGATCCGCGGCGACTACGTGGTGTCCGACGCCACCCTGAACCGCTTCTTCGCGTTCCACGTGATCGCCATTCCGCTGGTCCTGCTGGGCCTGGTGGCAGCGCACCTGATCGCCCTGCACGAAATCGGTTCGAGCAACCCGGACGGCATCGAAGTGAAGGAAAACCTGGGCCCGGACGGTCACCCGCTGGACTCCATCCCATCGCACCCGTACTACACCGTGCACGACCTGTTCGGCGTGTCCGTGTTCCTGACCATCTTCAGCGCCGTCGTGTTCTTCGCGCCGGAAATGGGCGGCTATTTCCTGGAGTACAACAACTTCCTGCCGGGCGACTCGCTCAAGACCCCGCTGCACATCGCCCCGACCTGGTACTTCACGCCGTTCTACTCGGTGCTGCGCGCCACCACGGCCGACTTCATGTACGTGCTGATGGTCGCCACGGCTGCCTACGTGTCGTTCGTGTGGCTCAAGTCCCGTCTGCCGAGCAAGGTCAAGATGGCCATCGGCGCCATCGCCCTGGTCGCCATCGTCGGCATGCTGCCGCAGGTGCTGGACGCGAAATTCTGGGGTGTGGTGTTCTTCGGCGGTTCGGTCGTGATCCTGGCGTTCCTGCCATGGCTGGACCATTCGCCCGTCAAGTCCATCCGCTACCGTCCTGACTGGCACAAATATGTGTACCTGCTGTTCGGCCTGTCGTTCCTGACGCTGGGCTACCTGGGTACCCAGCCGCCGACGGAAACCAAGACCATGATTTCGCAAGTGTGCACGCTGTTCTACTTCAGCTTCTTCCTGCTGATGCCGTGGTGGAGCACCATGGGTAGCTTCAAGAAAGTGCCGGACCGTGTGACGTTCCACGCGCACTAAGCCGACCCACGCTCAGCACACAAAGGACATTACATGAATTTTCCTAAGAAATTGCTCGCTATCCTGGCATTGCTGCCAGGCCTGGCACTGGCCAACGAAGGTGGTTACCCGCTGGACAAGGCTCCTGACCGTTCCAACAACATGGCCGCCCTGCAGAACGGCGCCAAGCTGTTCGTCAACTATTGCCTGAACTGCCACAACGCCTCCTCCATGCGCTACAACCGCCTGAAGGACCTGGGCTTGACGGAAGACCAGATCAAGGCCAACCTGCTGTTTTCCGGTGAAAAAGTGGGCGACATGATGGTTACCACCATGAACCCGAAAGATGCGAAAGCATGGTTCGGCGTGGTGCCGCCCGACCTGTCCGTGATCGCCCGCGCCAAGGCGTCGGGCGCCGGCACCGGCGGCGACTACCTGTACACCTATCTGCGCACCTTCTACAAGGATGACACCCGCCCCACCGGCTGGAACAACTTGGTGCTGGCCAACGTGGCCATGCCGCACGTGCTGTGGGAACTGCAGGGCGTGCAGACGGCAAAGATGGAAGAAGTGGCGGACCCGCACGAAGAAGGCAAAAAAGTGCACCGTTTCGCCGGCTTCGAACAAGTCACTCCAGGCAAGTTGTCCAAGATCGAGTACGATACGGCCGTAGCCGATCTGGTAGGCTATATGGAATGGATGGCTGAACCTGCCCAGGGTACCCGCAAACGCCTCGGCGTAGCGGTGGTGATGTTCATGACGCTGTTTGCCTTGCTGGCGTGGCGCTTGAACGCATCGTACTGGAAAGAAGTCAAATAAGTGAGTGTGCCGGGGGCGCTGTTACAATCCCCCCGGCGCATGTGTTTGCGTGGCCCGCACTGGCGGGCGCGATCTGGGGTGATCCGTTTTTTCGGGTTCACCCCCTTTGTTTCTAAGGAACTATAAAAATGATGGTTCTCTATTCGGGTACAACCTGCCCATTTTCCCAACGCTGCCGCCTGGTCCTGTTTGAAAAAGGCATGGACTTTGAAGTGCGCGACGTCGACCTGTTCAACAAGCCGGAAGACATTTCGACCATGAACCCGTACGGCCAGGTCCCCATCCTGGTCGAGCGCGAACTGATCCTGTACGAATCGAACATCATCAACGAGTACATCGACGAGCGTTTCCCGCACCCGCAGCTGATGCCGGCCGACCCGCTGATGCGCGCCCGCGCCCGCCTGATGCTGTTCAATTTCGAAAAGGAACTGTTCGTCCACGTGCACGTGCTCGAAAGCGAACGCGCCAAGGGCAACGACAAGAGCCACGACAAGGCCCGCGCTGAAATCCGCGACCGCCTGACGACGCTGGCCCCGCTGTTCCTGAAGAACAAGTACATGCTGGGCGACGAGTTCTCGATGCTGGACGTGGCCGTGGCGCCGCTGCTGTGGCGTCTGGATCACTACGGCATCGAACTGTCGAAGACGGCTGCGCCGCTGATGAAGTATGCCGAGCGCATCTTCTCGCGTCCGGCCTACATCGAAGCGCTGACCCCGTCGGAAAAGGTCATGCGCCGCTAAGCGGACGTCGACCGCCTTACTCGAAGTATCGGCGCGCCGCGGCCCACAGCGGCGGCGCGCCGCGTTTTACTGCTGACTCATCATGTCCGAAATCTCAACCAAGCCCTACATGCTGCGCGCCATCTACGAATGGTGCACCGATAGCGGCTACACGCCCTACCTGGCCGTCAAGGTCGACGCCTCGACCACAGTGCCGATGGAATATGTGAAGAAGGGCGAAATCGTCCTCAACATCAGTTTCGGCGCCACCTCCGGCCTCAAGATGGACAACGACAGCATCCGTTTCCACGCCCGTTTCGGCGGCGTCTCGCGCGAAATCTTCGTCCCGGTCAACAACGTGATGGCCATCTACGCCAACGAAAACGGCCAGGGCATGGCGTTCGAAACCCAGCTCGGCTATGCCGATGGGGCGCCGGAAGAAGCGCCGGCCGCACCGTCGCTGAGCGCCGTGCCGCCCGCCCAGGGCGAGCCGAAAAGTGCGCCGGCCGGCGCGCCCGACGACGATAACGACCCGCCCAAAAAGGGTGGCCGCCCCACCCTCACGCGGATTAAATAAGCTATAATCCGCACCGTACAAGTTTCGCCGACTTAGCTCATTTGGTAGAGCAGTTGATTTGTAATCATCAGGTGGCCAGTTCGAAACCGGCAGTCGGCACCAGCAACATGCATCACCCTGTATTACGCAGTATCGAAACCCGCTCGCCTCATAGGTGAAGCGGGTTTTTTGTTGTCTCGCCCCAAGTTATGCAATAGCATGGGATACCAACAAAATGATGGGATTTTTGTTGGTATCGACGAAGTGGAAAAAACTGCATACCAACAAAGGGCGAGGCAATGGCATTAACGGACACAGGTATCCGGCTGGTGAAGCACAGTGGAGCGCCAGCTGGCGACAAACTCAGCGACGGCGGCGGCATGTATTTGCTGGTAACCGCGACAGCAAAATGCTGGCGCATGAATTACAGATTTAATGGCAAGCAGAAGACGCTAGCGCTGGGGATTTACCCTGCTGTATCGCTAGCTCAAGCAAGGGCACGCCGTGAAGAGGCCCGCAAACTTCTGGCATCGATACCGCCTATCGATCCGAGCCAGGCCAAACGCGAGGAAAAGCTAGCCAGGACCGCAGCAGCAGAGCAAACGTTTGAGGTCGTGGCGCGTCAGTGGCTCCAGAAAACTTCCGCAGAACGGGGCGCCAATACCCAGGAAAAAGTCACCTCTGCATTGGAAAACAATGTCTTCCCTTTCTTGGGTAAGACTCCTATATCCACCATCAAGCCACTGGATGTGCTGACGACTGTTCAAAAAATGGAGGCACGGGGCGCGATCGACACAGCTCACCGCGTCAAACAAATATGCGGGCAAGTATTCAGGTATGCAGTTGCCGCCGGCTTGGCTGAGCGCGATGTGACGGCAGATCTTAAGGGGGCATTGGCAGCGGTTCCGAGAACGCATTTTTCCGCAATCACAGAACCCAAGCAGGCTGGCGCGCTCATGCGAGCGATCCACGACTACAACGGATTCCCGGCGGCTGTCGCCGCGCTGAAGCTTGCGCCGCTGGTGTTCGTGCGCCCTGGTGAGCTCCGTACCGCTGAGTGGAGCGAGATTGACCTTGACGCGGCAGAATGGCGCATACCGGCCAGCAAGATGAAGATGAAGGTTGAACACATGGTGCCGCTATCGTTGCAAGCGGTCGAGATCCTGCGCTCGCTGCACCCGGTGACCGGATCAGGCAAGTACGTCTTCCCCAGTCTTCGCAGCAAGACATGCATGAGCGAGAACACGATTAACGCCGCGTTGCGTGGCATGGGCTACCCCAAGGAGGTAATGACTGGTCACGGCTTCCGGGCAATGGCGCGTACGATCATGGATGAAGTACTGGGCGAACGCGTAGATCTGATCGAACACCAGCTGGCGCATGCCGTCAAGGATGCTAACGGCCGGGCCTACAACCGAACCGCCCATCTGCCAGCCCGACGGGAAATGATGCAGCGATGGGCAGACTACTTGGACAAGCTACGCATCGGTGCGGAAGTAGTTCAATTGCGAGGAGCGGCTTAGCCCTGATGGATGACCTCTCATTTGTAGCAACTTAAGCTGGCCGGACAGCTGCCTAGCAGATAAGAGTATTGGTCCTCAGTCAGCAACGGAAGATTGAGGCGCCAAAAAATTTGATTACCTTTTGTTCACTTTTTCGGCTAAAAGCGTGTTTAAGAAGTTAGTATCCCCGTCATCGCACTATGTCGTGCCATGACGGAGAATCAAGTGTCACCGCAAGTCATTCGAATCAGTGAGTTAGCCAGTACCCCAACCAAGATAGGCAAGCTCCCAGTAAGCCCTGCAACCATATGGCGCTGGGTTCGTGAAGGAAAGTTCCCAAAACCATTTAAGCTGGGAACATCTATCACTGTTTGGGATACCGCCGAAGTTGACGCCTTTATTGTGCAACAAGCTGTCCCAAGCCCAACGGGTAGGAACGCACGCTGATGCGAAGTTTTGGTATCAAGCCGCAAGGAAATGCACCGAAGGGGGCGAAGGGCGCGAACTGTTTTGAATGCCTCCTTCCGCGCTCTTCGCGTGCTCGTAGTGGCCAAACTCCAATTCATTTGGACAGCTCCGGTGGCCAAGAATATTGTGAGTCTCCCACCTTGAGAACTGCCGCTCGCAATATTCGCGTCGCCCACTACATGGGCAGCTGTATTTTCGAGTTCACCAAGCCATTCCTTCAGACCATAGATACTGCAAAGCGGGCACCACTCGCCGAAGCCTTAAAAAGTTTCCGCTGCAACATGGAAGTAGCGCTTGCCGTACCGTGCGCAAAAGCAGGCCTGTTCGCATGCGATCGCGCAACCAAGCCGGCGCCCAAGGTGACTGGCGCAAGCAGGATCCACCAGTCAAATAATGAGCAGCAAAGGACGGTGGCTACCGCATGAGCACTCTCGCTGAACTTGCGCGCATCCGAGCGGAGCTAGGCCTTGCACCTGCCGACGGCACGATCTGGCTCGGCATCGGATTCCGACCACCGAAGCAAAACGCTATCGAGATTGATTTTGCGAACCTGCCTTCGCTAGCAGAATGCAGTGCAGTCGCCGGTCTTGATGTTGTCTTGGCGTTTCCTGGCGATCTGATACGTTACGGTCAACTGCGTGCACTGTCCGACCGCCTCTACCAATCGAGGCCAAGGCGGCTACTACTGATCGACAGCGATCACAATCGCACTGCCTTTTTGAAGCTAGCAAAACCATGATCCCGAATAGATACATAAGCGAAAGAATGTCGGGCTTTAAACTCGGCCAGGAGGACGATGAGGCGCGGGCAGCACGGATACTGCTGGAAACGGCTGGCAATACACAGCCGATTGTTCGCGCCACCCCATCTGCAGAAGCACGAGTCGTGAAAATTCGCCGCGGATCGGAGATCAAGCCCCAAGCAATAAGCTGGATATGGCCTGGCTGGCTCCCGGCCGGCAAGCTAACAATCTTGGCCGGCGCTGCGGGCACCGGCAAGACTACATTGGCTCTGGCCTTGGCCGCTGTTCTCACCGCAGGCGGTAACTGGCCCGACGGTACCCGCAGCAACGGAACAGGTAACGTTTTGATTTGGTCCAGTGAAGATGTGGCCGACGATACACTTGTGCCGCGTCTGATTGAGGTGTACTGTCAATAGCGGACACTCTTGTCTCAAGCCGCCTGCGGATGTTTGCTGAAAAGTTCAGCGAACAACG